>JAGPCT010000091.1 GCA_018057925.1 Saprospiraceae bacterium | reverse complement strand
TACCGATATTGACATTCAATAAATCATATGATGCCTTAAATCCTGCACCTTTTAATGTCCAATCATTCATAAACATGTCGTAACGCGGTTTTAAATATATTGATGTCCGGTCTCCAAGTGAATAATGAATAGCCAGAGCCGCGTTCAAACTTAAACCTAAACTCTTTTTATAAAAATTATCTACTTCATCCAAATTGTGTACGGCATTATCACTATACAATACTTTACCTGATGTCTTCAATGAAACATTCACACCCATGCCAACTTCCCCTGCCAGGACCCATCGACCCATTTTCTTTTGATACCCTACTCCAATGGGAATATTTATCAGGTGAAATCTGTTTTCTCCTTCAATTATTTGGGTACCTGTTCTTACCATTGTGTCGATCGGAATGTTGTTGGCATCGAACGTGATAACGATCTGTGTAAGGCCGGTTTTTCTGTAGTCAAATCTGTCTTTGACCAATGTATAATTTATTCCGGTGTGAATGGTAAAATTATTTCGGAGGATCAATCCACCATGCAAGGAGGCGTTACTAACGTAAAATGGCCGCTCTGTCGCCAGTTTATTAATGTATATTTTTGATGGTTCAATCTCTGCGGTCAAATGACGCATCGAAGGCCCTGCACCGACTTCCAGCTGTACAAACGGAATGATGCGTTTCTTACTGAATGTAGGGCACTTCACATTTTTTGGAAAATGAAATGGCACCAGGTCCAGGTCTTTTACTTCCAATTCATCCTTAGTTAAAGTTGCAACATCTTCCGGTGTCAGCAATGTTTTCTTTGAATTTATTACTTCAGATGATTGATCTGCTACATCGTTCTTAGTTCTTTTATCTTCCGACTTGTTGGAAGAAACCTCTGTAGTTTCTTTGTTGATTGCAGTGTTATCTAATTGATTTGTTTGAGTAATATTTTTGACTGAAACCGAATTGGGTTGTCCATTTTGAATGCGGTTTTCAGCACTTGCTATTTGATCAGGATAGGCAGTAATAGCATTGCTACTTGCCAGGTGATGATTTGAAATAGAGCCCTTACTTATTGTCTTGTTGATTTTAGTATTTGAAGAAGTCAATACTTGTGAGGAATAAATCTTACGTTGGTCGTTTCCTGATACTATCGTTGTAGCTTTTGTAGCATTTTTGGCTGTGCTAGAAATATTTACTGCATCATTTTTGGAATTATGATCTTTAAGGTCTTCATTAACTGTTAAATCAACTTGATTATTTGCTTCGACCGTTTTATTACTGGAATTGTCTTCTGTGAGTTCAGTATTCATTTCTGAGGAGGGAGGAGTTGACCTGTCCATTTCAGCAAGTGGCACTTCGGAATTATTGCTCATTTGAACAAGTCCGAAACCTACGACAAATGCCAATATGATGCCTAGAAGCCAAAAAGGAAAGCCGAAGCGCTTCCTTTTTCTTTCCAGCGTTAATTCGACATTGTCCCATATATGAGCAGGTGGAACCACAGAATGTTCCTGTGCTTTTTCTATAAATTTATTTTCCCAATTCTCCTTTTTCATAGGTATTGATTTTGCTTCGTGAGCATTTGTTTTTTGAGGTAATTTCTTGCCTTCATGAGCTGAGATCTACTAGTGGACTCTGTTATACCGAGGACATTACTTATTTCGAGGTGCGACATATCATCTATTACTGCCATATTAAAGATCGTTTTGTATCCTAATGGCATCATTTGGACGATCTTGAGCATCTCTTCGTAAGTCATGCTTTCAGGATCTTCACCACCGACTTGATCAGATACTATTTCATCCCGGACAAATAATTCGTCGTCTTTTTTCTTCTTTTTAATCTGATCTAAAGCACTTCTGATAATTATGGTCTTAATCCATGAGTATAATGCAGACTCACCTTTGAATGCCTGCAAATTTTTGAATACTTTGATAAAGCCATTTTGCAGAGACTCCTGTGCATCGAACTCATCCCTGCAATAGCGAAGGCAGATGGAATACATCTGCCCGCTAAAGCGATCGTAAAGCAACTTTTGACTATTTCTGTCGTGCTTCAAACATTGTGTTATGAGTTTGGAATCTTCCAATGATCAGTAATGGATTTATCAGTTATTGTAGCGTTTGTCTGAAGGAGCCGCTCACTTGATGAGTGATAGTGGTTCCAGCCTCTGTCCCTATATATTCATATGTTCCAGTGATCACATCTCCAGGTTGACTTCCTCCCTGCGTCACTGTTACGGTGCCTGCCGATGCTGATGCTGCTGTTAAATATAAATATTGAACAGGTGTAATAAGCAGCTGTAAATGTGTTTCATTTGGAAAGACATTGTAGGTACCCGGCTTAACTATATTTGGAGTATTATCCTGCCAGTATAAATGGAAATCAATTTGCGTAGAAGAGTCAATGCCATTCCCGGCATTTATTTCTGTGAAGGAATTGCCATTAATAAATGAAACACCACTTAGCAATGTAGTATCAAGACCCAGATCCGCTACCTCTACTTTTAGAAAATCCGCTATATTGCCACAAGCTGTGATTGTACCCAAATCAATTTCAGTCGCTGCACTTAACGTCATTGGATCTCCCTGGATAAGCGCATCGATATCTACCGGAACAAAAGTTATAGTGGTAAGTGTATTGCAATTAACCACCGTGCTATTCACCACCCCATTCACCACATCTAAGTATGATATGACATTCCCTCCTGAAGACACCTTGAGGTAACCATTCTGCACAGGATCTCCATTGCAATCTTCCACATTGGCAGTGACATGGATGTTGTTGATATTACCTAAAGTAGAGACAATATCCGGAATGGTGACATCAGAGGAAAAAGGTCCCGCCTGGCCATTATATACTTCAGTCAAAGTACATCCATTGATGTATAATGAAACCTTTATATTCAGTATTGCATCCTTTGTAACCTGACCACTGAAGGTCCCATCCAGGTTCGTAAGTCCATGGCCGCCGCCATTTCCTCCCTGTGCTACGATCCATACGTCGGCCCCTGCAATAGGATCTCCATTTTGATCAACTACTCTTCCACTCATGATGATAGATGGTTGCTGAGCATCATAATTCCAATAGGTGAAATGTGCGACTTCACCTACATAAGTATCATTCACCAGTTTGGCTTCGCCTTCTTCTTTCCAATAGCCAAGATTTTCATCGTAGTACCAAAGTGGAATCGTAGATGGAGCCTTAGCCAGGACATCACCGGATAACTTATTCGACATCTTCACTGTCTTACCCGGTGCTAATTGTAGCTTCAATCCTGAAGGTGTCTGCAGTTCTACAGCTACCATACCGTATGTAGTCATACCTGCGATCTGATTAGCAGCATTGATCCCTACCAGATCTCCCGGCATCTGAGTGTATATGGAAGATTGATTTGGGTCCAGATACTTCATGGCGACCATTACTGTACCTGAATAAGGGGTGTTATTTGAAGCCATCGCAATTGCATCTGCAGGAAAATCAAGTGTCACAGCACCTTTTTTCAAAGAAGCAGCCGTAGTACTCTCAAAGGATTTATCAAAAGATTTTTCTAGCAGAATATTTCTTATGGTGATAGTCGTCGAACGATCCGTGGTAAACACCCTACTACCTTCAAAATAACCTTGTTTTGAGATCGTAATAAGATTGTGTTTTGAGTTGACATCTACATTTTTAAACTGGTAAATTCCGTTTTTGTCAGTCATCTTAGTGTTTGCACCATATCTGATAATTGCATTTTCAACAGGTTGACCGGCTTCATCTACCACTGAACCAAATAAGGAGGATTTGAAGTTTTGGCCTTCTTTGTCCGGGATAAATTCATTGATATCCTTGTGGCACGACGAAAAGGCTAAGGCGATGAGCGCAAAAAGCCAAATAATCTTTATTTTTTTCATTTGTTTAAATTTTGTGTTTGGCCTGAATGACTGCTTTTTTTTGATAATTCAATGCACTATAGATTATTATTGAATTATGAATAAAAGTAGCTCTATTCAGAAAAATTAAGAGTTATCTTTTTATACACTAAAGACCTCAAGAAATAAGAATACGTTGCTTAAGGAATGTTATTTTATAAAATAAATTATATGGGAAGGTGTTGTATCACAAAGTTGAGCAAAAAATAAAGTTTCACAAAGGGAGATAGGATACGGATTCACAGAGTTGGAGAGAGTAATTTGTAGAAATCTTTGTTAAAAGTTACTTTTTAATTTCTGAATGAAATCTAGTATTGATTTAACGTGTATATATGTAATATTGCAATATTACGATGAAGCCAATGGTACCAATGCTTTCATAAAATTTATTAAGTGAAAAACAAAGCCTTCAGATGTATTGTAGCCATATGACAACGCTCCAATTTAGTTGTTTTTTTAACCACGATCTCGTAAGCAGCATCGCAGATAATTTCACGAATTTTTCAAAAATAAATTCGTGTTAGATGCGAAGCATCATTAGTGTAATTCGTGGCAAAATAAATTGAATTCATAGACAAAGTGATAAAGTTAATAATCCGAGCCCATAGCATATCCTCATGGTCGCCAACCGAAGTATCAGTTCCACCATATTTCATATCAAAATTCTAGTTTCCGAAAATTGATGCGTTGTAGGATGTTTTGGCGTGCATATATGTAATATTGCAATATTACGATGAAGCCAATAGTACCAATGCTTTCATAAAATTTATTAAGTGAAAAACAAAGCCTTCAGATGTATTGGAGCCATATGACAACGCTCCAACTTATTTGTTTTTTTAACCACGATCTCGTAAGCAGCATCGCAGATAATTTCACGAATTTTCACGAATTTTTCAAAAATAAATTCGTGTTAGATGCAAAGCATCATTAGTGTAATTCGTGGCAAAATAAATTGAATTCATAGACAAAGTGATAAAGTTAATAATCCGAGCCCATAACATATCCTCATGGTCGCCAACCGACGTATCAGTTCCACCATATTTCTAATCTCAAAATTCTAGTTTCCGAAAATTTATGCGTTGTCGGATGTTTTGGCGTGCATATATGTAATATTGCAATATTACGATGAAGCAAATGGTACCAATGCTTTCCTGAAATTTATTTAATGAAAAAACGTAAACGTAAGATGACTTGGAGCCAT
>JAGPCT010000016.1 GCA_018057925.1 Saprospiraceae bacterium | reverse complement strand
CCCGCCTTGATAAATTGCTCTTTGCTTATCCCATCAATATCCAGATTGTTGACATCAAAATAAGGCTTTATCGTTCCGGGATCCAATACCTTTACTTCTCCTGAAAGTAGCCGGATAGCCGGCAAGACAGCCTCATTGCGCGTACGAAGTACTATCCCCTGACCTTCTATGGTCAGACGAAGTCGTACATCATAAGACGGCCTACCCAGGTCGGTCAATACTGCCGTGACCTGAAAGCCGGGATTTAATGGGCTTTGTAGCTCTGCCAAGGACACTCCCACCGGCGGTATGACGTTACAGGTGACCTGTACCGGATAGTTTTGTGATGGCAATAGGGTTATCGATACAAGGAAAAAGATTATCCCTGTCAACATTATCTTCACCCGATTGGGCTTCTCTTTATATGAACCAGTTCTCATTTTTCTTTATTTATGGGATTAATAGGCATCTCTTTAATCGGTACTTCAAATATCGCGGAATAGGTACCATCCGGATAGAGGACTTTTAAGCGATAGGCGGGGGTGTAGGCCGCCCCTTTATATTTGTCTTCCCACATACCGGACTCTCCTTCAATTGAGCGATATGTGCTATAGTTACCTTTTTCATTGGTTCTATAAAACTCGAGCATACAATCTTTTACCTTTTCTGGTTGCCATTTTATGCGCACTATGCCATTAGCTGTGTCTCGTAAGGCTTCTATCTCTGACAACTTAGGCCTAAGGCCCATAAACAGAACATCTATCTCCCGGATCGGTGACCATCGTGTGTTTCTACTTTTATCTGATGCCAATATCTTATACTCATAATAATGTCCAAATTCTGCCGTCGTGTCTATCAGAACTGTATCTGCCGTCATAACGCCTATTTGAGAAAGCTCAACAAAGGTGTCTGAGAGCGTATCCCGGCGGTACAGTTTGTGTCCGGACAGGTCTTGGCTTCCGCCTCCAACAGCCCTTAACAAGACAGTAGAGGTATTTTTAAATTGTTTTATTACTTTAATAAATGCCGGTGCCGGAGGAATAGTGTCCGGCTTTGTAATCGTTAAAATCTCTGAAAAGGGAGAAATGTTGCCTCGCTGATCCAGAGCTACTACTTTGTAATAAATCTCTGCACTTAGATTATCCAACTTTATTGTGTCTATAAAAAAGGGCTTAGACATTATCTCTGCCGAACATAGACTAAACTCATCTGTTTTATTATTGGCAAAAAACACCCGATATCCCCATAAGTCTTTCTCACTATTGACCTTCCACTTCAATCGAACGATACCCATCGTGTCAATCTTGCCGGTGAGGTCTGTTGGTGCGGCAGGAGGCCTGGTATCCCAACGCTCGACATCAAAGGGCGAAGACAATGCCTCTTGACCATATATAGTATTGATCCGATAGCGAAAACTGGCATAAGGCTCTGGTATAACAACCGTTACCGACCGCTTTTGAAGATCGATGCTTTTAACAAAGACGATATAATGACCATAGAGCGAATCTAAACTTACCAGCAAGTCAATAGATTTTACCTCAGGCAAATACTCCTCTTTAATCTCCCAGTTCAGTTCTGCCAAAGAATCATTCTTCATGGTCGTCAATAGGGGCACGACATATCCGGCATAAGGCTCTATTCCGGTACATTCCACGATAGGTCCGGGTGTGCCATAATCACCAAAATAATCCATCCCAACAATGCGGTATTCATACGTGACATGATTCTCAGGGAGTGAATCCTGCATCTTGTGCAGATACCTGCCATCTCCATACT
This sequence comes from Saprospiraceae bacterium, assembly GCA_018057925.1. Taxonomy (GTDB): domain Bacteria; phylum Bacteroidota; class Bacteroidia; order Chitinophagales; family Saprospiraceae; genus Parvibacillus. The sequence goes on along the minus strand of JAGPCT010000016.1, from coordinate 59,948 downwards.
TGGTCTCATAATAAGGATTGACACTGATGACAGGAGAGATGAATTGCCATTGCCCCGTACCTTTCATACGCCGTTGGGTATTGAAACCCAAATAATAGCCCTTACAAGCCTTGGCATTCAATGTCAGACTTACTGACCTATTGCCACAATCGAGGGTAGGAGTAGGAGATTCTATCGGCTTCTTCTTCCAGTCGTCTGTATGTATCTTAGCAGAACCGATGATCTTAGGCTTCCTCCCTTTGATGCTAAGTAAATACCGCACTTCATAAGAGCCGGCTGTCACGGTATCTATTGTCCCTTGTCCCAGCCATTGTCCTGCCGCACCATTAAAAAAGGATAAAAATGTCAATATGGAATAACTTTCTTTTATCGTTAGCGGCTGTTCAGGATCTGTCATAATGCTATTTATCTCTTGCAAATAATAATTGGTATCCGTCTCTGCCATCCTCTCCAGATCAGCCAATGAGCCCGACACAAGATTCTTTGTCCGGATAAGTCGCGTTCCTTTCCACAGCTGATAGGTGAGCTTACCATCTCGTAAGTTCATTACTTCCAATGAATCAAAGGTCGCTACTCTGGAACGCAATACACCCGAGCTGTCCACCTTGGCAAAGACCCGATAGTAACTCTGTTGGCCATAAAGTTGTGCGCACATGCTCAAAAGCATCCATAGTATGATATGTCTATTTTTTATAAGCATCTCTCTCCCTTTTTATAATCTACACTAAAGCTAATGCCACACACATTGATATATACCCTACCTTGAATATACACCGGATTCGGAAATTGTCCTTCGAGGAGGGCGCCTATGGTTAGGTTGGCCCAGTGATGGTAATCTTTGCTACACTTTCTATGTCTGCCGACTTCTACACCCAAAGCAAGATAAAATCGCGCCATATTGTACCACCCATTGATCCCCAAGCCTTCACCGTTATTGCATCGCTTGGCTTCATCAAACTTCAGGAATCCAGCATCAAAGCCAACTACCACTGAACATTTGGTTCTGATATTGCAGATAACCCACTTACATTCATTTATATCAACCTGGACATTGGCGCCTAACAGCATACCGGCTCCATTTGCTACATATTGCATATTCTTGTTTACATCAGCTTGTCTCTGATTGGGACTAATCTTCAGTAAACTAACAACCTGAGGGTTAATAGGCGGAAAACCCGGAATATCATTGCCAAACATAAGATATACATTAGCCTCCACGTTACTGCTTCCTATGCCGGCATGCAGCTTGAGCGGTGCGGCAAATGTTCCCAGATAAAAATGAAATTTATTATTCTTAAAGTCGGCCAATATTTCCGAATGTCCATCGCCCTTCAGAAACCCGTCGTACATTGCAATGGTAAAGTCGAGTGTTGCAAGATATCTTTTTTCGGTAAAATTCAGATTCATCCGGAAAACTGCCTTGGCTGTATTACTACAATTACTATCTATTTTGGCTTTATTATCATTGCGGAATCCGGTCACCATGTCTTCTATGCTCGGTTTTGCAAATCTTGCTATATTCTCGACTACTTTACCCAGCCCCGGCACTTGATTCATAGGTATTTGCAGTTCTACTGTACCTTCAGTAAATATCTTTTGAAGCCCATTTCCACTAAATTCAAACTGAAGCATAGCCGAACCTGAAAGCGACTTTGGCCCTGAAAACTGCATCCGTACACCAGCTCTTAGTCCCAACGTAACCTCCGGATTCGGGTCATATATATTGCCACTATTACTTACTCCCAGTGTCCCGGGCTTACCTCCATTGGCAGTCATCATCATGTGCTTATACGCCCCGCCCGAGAATCCCGTTAACGTCACGCCACTCAAGACAATGCCGGGCGAGAAATCAACATTGGCGTCCACCGCCCAATACCGATAGGTTTCAAGATTGCCAAATATCCCGAAGGCATCTGCACTAAAGCTAAAGGACTTCGATTCACTGCCGTCACTCTTCTTTTCTCCTTTCATATTGACCGCTATTTTTAAGGAAGCTTGAAATCCGGTTCCGAACTTTGCATTACCATTAAATGGAATGATGCTGCCCGCAAATTCAAAACATGGAAACTTGGCACTTAGCGAGCCGTCTTTAATTTCCAATTTTTCAAATTCAAACTTTTGTTTGCCACCCCTTTCACTTAGTGAGCCCAATACAGCCACACTCAAGCTTGCTTCAATGCCGTTGTCTTTTTCCTCATCCATGTTGACTGACGCACCCATCATCGGCCCTATCAGCTTCCCTTTACTGACAATGCCTATCTGCGTTATGGAGATGGGTGTTCCTCTTAGCTTGACCTCTTTGGATAAAGAAAGCGCTTTGATATTGATATAAGGAGCTATTGTTCCAAGTTTCAGTTCTTCAAATATGATACTTGGCGCATCCAGCTCTGTCGTATTCTGTGAACCACCTGATATAATGCTCATCATTCCACTTAGGCATGCAAATGGATAAAACTTGCGGTTTATCACACTGATATTGACATAAGAGCCCTTGGTCAGACTAACCTCTACGACCCTCCATATCGGGAAGGTAATTGTATTGTCAAGCCCCACCGAAAGGCTAAAGTTTCCCTGTCGATGGTTGTAACTGCCGTTATAGGAAAGTGTCTCCTCTTCATCTGAGATAGGTACTTCCAACTTACCATTCATGTAAAAGGCATATAATTTACTCTTGACAAAACTTATCTCTATTTTATCCAAAGAATACGCCCACTTCTGCATCCTTCCTTCTTTTAAAGTCAAGACATTTTCTATGCCACAACTACCCGATAATCCCCGACTGTCTATCAATAAGTTTTTGGCAAATACCGTGATGCGCTCATTGGTGTCTCGCTTTGATATCTCTTTGGGTAGCGTCAACTTAAATGTCCTTATATAGAAGCCGCGCCACGCCATCATTGTACTATTTTGGCTACTTCCGCCTCCGGTATTATCACCGCTACTCACGCCCGAATTATTTCCCGACTGTCCAAAGCTGTTGTCTCGCCCATCACTACTTCCTGAGATACCCTGTGTCATTCCAAGGAGCTGTTCCTGGCCCATATCTTGCGCTTCGGTGCCATCGCCCGGCTCTTCAAAATAATCAGGAGGAAAAATCATATCCGGATCATTGTACGTGTCAGAAAAATCTATGATAGCTTCTTCCACAGAAACAGCGACACTCTTATACGCCGTCAAGGTGAAATTAGGCAGGTGTAACTTTACAAACCAGTCATTGAAATCTTTCACCTTTGCCATAAAAAGCGCCCTCACTTTGCCATCCACCTTGGGCGTCCCATCCTGATCTACCGGCAGTACCCAATCTCGCGACAACTCAACGTCGGCATCCATCGCAAATTCCTTGAAGCCATCACAATCGAACGACACAAAACTGCCACTTTCCGGACCTATTTTGTGTAATGTTACACGCGCCTTTTCGTGAATTATATCAAATTGAAAATCTTGTAACAGCCCAAGGCGGACATCGCCCACGATACCACCACTACCCGAAAACTTTATATCCGGCGAACCAAAATATATTTCCTTGCCATTCGGTGTCGTTATCCTTGCGAATGCCTCTACCTGAATGTAGTTGGGGAAAATAGATACCTTATTGACACCCAATGAATATTGCGTATTATTGATCTGCTTGTGTACGACGACTAGCGGAAGTTTGACCAATTGTTCGGATGTGATATTTGTCAAATAATTACCATAATAAATTGCCGTATCAATACATGCTTTAGCCCTTTTCAGTGCGTCCGCATTGTCGGCAAAGCGGCTTATTAATGCATATTCTTCCCTGGAAATGGTGTCAATACTTCCATTTTGACCCGCTATCCGCCCCGGCAAAATACCAATCACCAACCAAACTATAAGTAGTGCTTTGCTGCAAGAGAATGATAGCATCATAGCAGCCGCCCCGGGCTTCTTGTTTGGCCAAAATGCAGACAACGGCTTTGTTATCGGCTTCATATAATTCAATGTTGATATGTTACTTGTTGTCCTCATGGCGAGTCTTATTTTTCGTTTTAAAAGTCTTTATCAATGGCTTACTGTCCATTTTATATATAATCGAAGTATTGATCATAAATTCGTTGGAAGTGGTCGATGCTGCCCGTGAGGAATTCAGAAACATTACTTGTGCATCCATTCGGATTGATTTGGACAGCTTAACTTCATTATTTAGGAAAATGCGAATGACATTGGAGGCATCTTCATTCATCATACTCCTGAAATAGCTGCTATTCAGCGAGATATTCCATTTATCATTCCACACTTTACGCGAAATATTAACAGAAGGACCCAACATCACCGTCGTTCCAATAGAATATTCCAGCCATGAATAATTCATGCTTGCCCCCCAAGTTGTCTTTTGGGTATTGGAGCCCCATATATATCCCAGATTAGCCATCCAGTTTTTAAGCTTAGATTGTGGGTTCTTAACACCATCTGTAAGAGCATACGCTGTGTTGTGGTTGACAAATAATGACAGTCGCCCACTTTCGCTCAACTGGTGGTTGATCGAACCGGAATAGTTGGTATTGTTTTGTGTCAGTATCAGCGTATCTACGTCAATAAATGGCCGTGTTGCGAGATAGGACTTTTGATCAGAAAGAAAATTGGAAAAGGTTGCATTGACATTTGTTTTATTAGTGACCCGCCAGCCGATATTGGCTGCAGTGACCCATCGATGATAGGTATTTATGCGGTCGTGGGCAAGGTTGTTTTGCTGAAGTCCGCCACGAAGGTTTATATTTAGTTTGTTTTTCCACCAGGAAGATTGAATTCCCACTGAGTATGTCTCCCTATCATTGTTAAAAAATAGGGTGCCGGGCGACTGAAATCCCGGATCTATGCGCTCATAGCCAAGGGTCACAACATTTTTTCCAAGTTGCATATCCGCTTCACACTTTATCGCATGATATATCCCGGTAGCGGCGTTGTAAGGTTGTAATTTGCCAAATAGTCCGAATAACGAGTGTCTGCCTTTCAACGACTCTAATCGTATATCCTTATTTAAAACATTGTAGGCATACTCTGCTCTGACTTTTATTATTCCAAGCTTTTGTTCGCCTTTTAATCCAAGAATAGTGCCTGAAATGGGTTTTAATGTGTCAGAAAATGGTCTTTCTATTGACGATGTGTCGTCTGCAGCGTGAAAGATGTGCATGTCTATTATTGTGCCCTTGTTTTGATACGAAACGCCGGCTCCCCACGCCATTCTTCGATAACTATTGTCTAACACATTGTGTGTTATGGCATCCTGTACTGTAGCCTTGCGAATACGACCATACATCCCTTTGACCTTAAATTTGCCCAATGATGATTCCAAGCCTATTCCCGTATATCCCAATCCGTTGAAAGTATATGGACCAAAGGACATGTTGCGGTCTCCGAGGTGCAAGGTATGGTGCTTATAAGATGGACTTATTCCGACAAAATGATATGCAGGCAGGCGATAACGTGTGTTTTTATTTGAATAAAAGATGCCTAAGGGCGCTTGAATACCCAGTATATCTAAATTGATATTGCCGAATACATTATAATTAAAGGGACTTTGCATCGTTTCATTTCCTGTTGAATTAAAATAAGATGTTGAGATACCCAGGTCTCCCGCAATCATTACGGGATTGTGGCGCCATCGCTCAATCACCGATTGGTAGGTAGAAGACACATCTTGTCCCAATGCCGAATAGGATAGGAATGAAAGGACTAATAATATGTTGCTATTTTTCAAAATACTCTTCCTTTAAGGGTTAACAGATAATGCTTTTTACACTATTTAATGATGATAAAATTCCGCCACCTTGTCTCTCCATTCATTGACTGATATACAGCTGAGTGTATTCCCGATTCGGCATTATTAAGTTCCATTGGAAATACTTCTATGTTGAAAGTAGGATTAACTTGCTGTGTATAAATACGATTCCCTTTCTGGTCATAAATATGAATCATCCCGGGTTCGGGCTTGCTATATTCCATCAATATCTTGAATATCCCGTTGTTGGGTGAAGGATAGACGGACATAGCCTGGATGGTGTTATTATTCGGAGTCTCTATCGGAATAGTCAGGCTATCGGCCGATGCGAATACCGTACAATATTTGATTATCCTAACATGGCAATCACCCGACCATATATCGGCTGTGACGGGATAACTTCCCGAGTGGTTATATATCAAAAACAATTGATTGTCGATGCTTTGGGCTGCACTGAGGTTGGTAGAATCTATTGTCCATCGAATGCTGTCCGGAATAGGATTAGATATGTCTGCCGCTATGATGTTGTATCCCACCAACCCTTCTGTGGGCAGCAAGAAGTCTAAGTCTTTGATATCTGCCGAAATATCGATCTTCCATTGGTCTTGGCGCAAACAGCCGGCTGTATCACGAATATACAATAACACTTCTCCGGCACCCGCCAAAAACTTACTGCCGAAATACTCTTTTCTATTGTATTTCCACGTAAAGTCGTATGGATATTCGGCAAAATCGTATGCTACCTGCGGCGACGTACACAGAAAAGTATCCTTCACAGGTGTCCATTCTATATTAGGCTGCGTTGATTCCGGTATATATATTGTCGCGAAAGATGAGCACTCTTTGTAACGAAACAGGATGGTATAGGCACCGGCAGCTCCTACAATTCCTTTGCCATGCGTTCCATCAGGCCACGTTATAATCGTTTCATCGTCTTGATCCGGATCGAGTGTCACCGTAATCTTACCGTTGTCCATATCACGGCACGTCGGCGTCTCCACAGTGGCGCTATACGATAGAGTATCTGCTTTGCCTATGATTACCGGTATTCCCGGCTTATAAAGGCAGGTATTACTTCCCTTTATTGTTACGCTATATGTTCCTGCTGCTAAATCCTTAAAATTGGGTACAGTCTGCCAGGTCAGGCCTTCGTTGATAGAAAACGACAGCCCGGGATAGTTGCCCTCCGTGTAGATAACTCCCGAATTGTCGCAAAATGCATCCCTTTGTTTGAGCACTATTGCATCCGGATCAAAGCCCTGCCACCCGATTCTTATTTCTTTGGTCTCAGAACGGCATCCGCTTTCCACGTCTTCTACGACCACCAAGTAGCTTCCCGGCGCTAGATTTGTAAAATCATTGCTTTGCTGAAAGTTTTCACCATTATTGATTGAATATCGAAGAATACGACCGGGCGTCAATCTGATGGTGATACGCCCATCTTTTATTGAACAGGTGGTGACATCTGCTTTGTCGATGGAGTCGGAAATATTCGGTGCGCCGGCATAAACATATACTGCCGTATCCTGCCCGATACATCCACTAAGGCTATCTAAGGTAACGATAATATATGGTCCATCTGATAGTCCTGAAAATATCGGTGTTGATGTCCAATGCCCACCATTATCAATACTGTACAATAGGTTTTCTCCGGTTGCCTCGACTTGAAGGACGGAATGCCCATTTTTACAGCTATCCGAGGTCGTGATGACTACAGCGCTTATTTGAGGCGTATTTTTACCGGACAGCACAACTTCTGATGAAAGCGAATAAACACAAGAATCCGACTTCTCCTTGTACAAAACAGTATATTCTCCAGCTTTTAAGTCATTAAATAATGTATCCTCTTGCCAATTAAACCCTCTATCAATGCTATACAGCCTCCTTACTGTGTCTATCGGGTGTATAATAATGCGACCGTCCGACGATGTACACAGGGTGGGCTGAATCGTCTCAACGGAGTTGATTTTTAGGTCTCCATTGGCATAAATAGTTGTTGGCGAAGCACCAAACAAACAACCATTTTTATTTTTAATTAAAGGACTATATACTCCCGCATAAAGACTATCAAACATTGGTTTATCAAAGAAAGAAAGACCCCCGTCGATACTGTAAGAATCAACATTTTCCAATGGGTCAGCGATAATGGATATGCTGCCATCATTTTGAATACAAGAAGTGGCCAAGGTTGTGGTGACATCTACAACTTTCACTTCAGCCAAGGGTAAAAACACAAGCGAATCGCCTCGGGTTATACAGGATCCCTTCTGTACGGCTATTTGATATGTCCCGGTATCTAATTGTTGAAATATAGAGTCGGTTGTCCACGTCAGTCCACCGTCAATACTATAGTTATCAGCATCGATAGAATGGATGGATATAAAGGCTTGCAACCCGCTACAATTATCTGTTGAAAGAAAATCGTAACCTAAAATTGAGGCTCCTCCGACAGATAGGATGTGGACGATTCCGGGATATATGGCGATACAGCCAGAAGGGGTGTGTTTCACCTGTATTTGGTATTGTCCTTCGGGTAGGTGTTCAAAGTACGGTTGAGCCTGCCACGTATTTCCTCCGTCTATGCTATATAAGACATCAGATGCTGAGGCAGCAATCGTTATTTGACCATTGGCATTCTCACAATTTGTATTGTCTTTTGCGACGACACTCCAAATCTCAACCGGTGTATTACTGAGCAAGACGACAGAGTCAGCATAAGTATAACAGTCGCCCTGGGCAAAGCGAATGACAGGAAAGAATATGCCGGCCGCCAAGTCCGTAAAAGTGCCGCTGCTTTGCCAGTTATCACCCCGATCTATACTATATTCTATTGTGCCCGTAGAAGATGTTTCAATAACAATCTTCCCATCTGATTGACCACAAGAAGGTTGATAAATGCTGACCTCTTTGATGACGGGCGCAGACTGTGATTTGATAGTTACAGCACTTGAATAAGAAAGAATACAAGCGGTATTAGGCAGACGAACCTTGATACCATAACTCCCCTGTGACAAATTCTCAAAAGTGGAAGCCAACGACCATTGGTTTCCGCCATCTATTGAATACTCATAAGTGTTGGCGGGCTGTACAAAGATTGTTATGCTACCATCCTCTGTATGGCAACCGGTAGGGTTGACAACCGTTACCTGCGTTATAGCAAAGTTTATTTGCTCTTCCAATTTAAATGGGTTGTATAAGTAAGCGTTTTCACAATTTCCATCCGCATTTCTAATTTTTAAATAATAATTACCTGCTTCCATGTTGTTAAACTGTGGTGTTGAAACCCACGTCGCTCCATTGTTGATGCTAAATTCAACAGGAAGGCTATTGGTATATCTGATGGTAAATGATCCATCAGACGACTTGCACCCCGGCTGGTGAATTGAATCAACCGTAGTAATAATGGGTTGAGATGGGGCATTAAGCTGGATAGGGTTGGCGTCATAGTACCGGATACATCCCAGATTATTTTTTACAGCAACAAAATAAACACCCGATTCCAGATTGTTAAATATTGAACCGGATTGCCAGTTTGTACCGTTGTTAATACTATATGACAGGCTCAATTCGGATGGATCGGACGCTTGTATTTGGATACTTCCGGATTGTTGGTTGGTACACGATGTAGGGTCTGTTTTGACTACGTTCTGGACAATTGGATCGGGAGTGCGCTGAAGAAAGATGGGATTGTTATTATATTCAACGACACAGACATTGGTTTCATATTTGACCATAATATTGTAATTGCCTGACATTAAGCCCGGGAAGGTATTGGAAAGGTGCCAAGTGACTCCGTCATCAATACTGTACCTTAAGTCCAGTGAGCCAGATCCTTGTGCAAGAATGGTAATTGTTGCTGTGCCTGAGCTACAACCTATCAAGCCCTCCACCTGAACGTCTGTTATCTGTGGCCATGGCAGCGCTTCAATGATTGTCGGTGAGGTGTTGATTGAAGCGCAACTGCCATCCATATTGCGGATTCCTACGTAATAAGTACCGGGGGATAGATTGGAATATATATTGTTGGATGACCATGTTACACCACCATCAATAGTAAACTGTGGCATACCGCTTCCTATGGCATATTCGATGGTTATCTTGCCTCGAGGATTGACACATGTTGTCGGCGGTTCAACCGCTATACCGGTAATAGCAGGGGCAGATGGCGCTTTGATGACGATGGGGTTAGCACCGTATCCTACACTACAGGTGTTATCAGCATTTTTTACATAAACATAATACGTACCGTGACTCAGTCCCGTAAAGAGGGAATTGTCTGACCACGTGGAGCCATTGTCTATTGAATACTTCAAAGCACTGCTCCCGGGGGAAGCGTGAATCGCAATAGTACCATCTGTAACGCTACAGTCACTTACATCCGTCTTATCGACAGAATTGATAGTCGGTGGTATTGGTGATGTTATTGCAACCGGATTTTGTGCATAATCCTGCCGACAGGTAGCATCCGCATTTCTTATGGCGATAAGATAAGGTCCTGCAGAAAGATTGTTAAACTGTTTAGAGGATTGCCATGTTACCCCATTATTGATACTATATTGCAAGGAAGAGGATCCGGGATTCGCTTCAATGGTAATCGTGCCATTGGACAAGCCACAATCTGATACATTGGTATGGCTTACACTGATAAATGCAGGTGGTTGAGGTGCAATAATCTCTACCGGATTGAACAAGAATGATACGGCACATGTTCCATTGTTATTCCTGATTTTAACCTGATAATTGCCTGCCGAAAGGTTTGAAAATACGGAGGAAGAAGACCATGTCGTACCATTGTTGATAGAATATTGTATGTTGCCTTCGCCGGCAGTCGCCAAAACCGTAATCTGCCCATCATTCATTCCACAATCCGACACATCTTCCACCTGGACATCTGTAATAGAAGGTGCAGTATGTCCGGGAATATGAAGTGGATTGGTGGGGTTGTTTACGATACACGTATTGTCCGCATTTTTTATTTTGATGGTATAATCTGCCGGGGCAAGTCCGGAAAAGGAGCCTGATTGAAACCAATTATTGCCATTGTCGATAGAATATCGCAAGGCGGCAGATCCCGGCGTTGCATTGATTGTTATTGTTGCATTATTGACATTACAGTCTGTTGTATTGTCAAATGTAACCGAATTGAGTGTCGGTGCTATCGGCGTCGTAATAATTATTGGATTGGAACCATAGATAACTTCACATGTTGCGTCATTGTTACGAATACGTATATTATAGCTTCCTCCGGCTAATCCTGAATATGTCGCTGTTGTCTGCCATGTGCCTCCACCATTGATGGAGTATTGAAGGCCGGAAGAGCCGGGAGTCGCTGTAATGGAGATTGTTCCATCAATCAGACCACAATCTGTGACATTCGTATGGGCAACGGATACAAAGGCAGGAGGTATGGGCTTACTTATGTGAATCGGATTACTGCCATACACCACTTCACAGGAATTATTGTCATTCTTGATTTTGATGTTGTAGTCTCCTTCTCCCAGATTGTTGAAAATGTTGCTGCTTTGCCAAGTGGCGCCATTGTTGATACTATAAAAGGTAGCGCCGGTACCCGGAGTGGCATTGATGGTAATTTTGCCATCGGTAAGTCCACAATTTGTGATATTATTCTTAATGACACCGGTGATGACGGGCGGAATATTTTGATTGACAAGATCCGTTTTGACAGTATCGGAGAAGCATGTCCCCGGGATGTTTCGATAACACACCTTAAATTCGCCCGGTGATAATCCCGAAAAAGTTGCGGAAGAATGCCAGGTTAAGCCGTTATCAATACTATATTCATAACTACCGTTATCTTGTGCGGTAATCGTGATGCTGCCGTTGGCAAGGAGGCAAGAAGGCTGTACTTTGTTGATAACCGGCGATGTCAACTTGCCCGTTGTAGAAGGAATATCAAAATAATAGATACATTCTGTTGAGCCCAGAATAACCTTTACATAGATGCGTGTTGTCTTGACCGGCACACCAATCTGAACATTGGGCAAGTTTTGGATATCTAATTGTGTGTAGTTGGTGCCGTCATAGCTGACTTTTAGATTTATACCGCCATCCAAGCCCTTTAAAAATGGTAAATAAAGCTTGCATGATATTGTACCCAGACCATTGCATGGCCCCGGATTGAAAGACAAGTCTAACACCTGTGGCTTGTAATTATTGATTCCTGCAAAGGGAACATCAGGAGGAATCATAATACAATTATTCTTCTTTACTCTCGGATAATAATATCCCGGATCAAGATTGGGAAAATATGCATCATTCTGCCATGTGACTCCGCCATCAATGCTGCATGATACACCGGCCATATCATTTAAGATGATTCGTAACTCGCCTTTCTGGCAACCCCAGTTATTTAATATGCCCAGAAATGAAGGATAATGTCCCGGCATGAGATTCAGCTCCCGCCGATATGCAACCGGACAGTTGGAGCCAAGCTTTCTTACAAAAACGGTGTACTTACCCACCGGCATATTGTAAAAGAAGCGCTGTGGTTGAAAGTTTTGTCCATCCAACGAATATTCATACGTACCACTTATGTTTTGTATCAACTTAACCTCAATCGTTCCGGTATTGCTACACGTCGCTGGTTGACTTACCAATACCGTATCAATGATTAGTTTTCCCCTTTGTTCCATCGAATCTATGTCGTTGTGATATACCTGTACTGCAAAGTCCTTATAATTCAGTTGGACCGGATTAGAGGGATAATCTTCGATACACGACTGTGAACCGATGGTCAATCTCATTTTCACATTATAGCTTCCGCGGTTTAAGTTGCCAAAATATGGACTGCTTTGCCAGGTTGAACCGCCATTGACACTGTATTCATAGTTCCCTTCGTAGTCTATCATATGCGGAATATAAATGTAGCCAGCGGGCGGACATCCCGGTAAAAACTGCCCTCCTGTGATGACGGGCGAACGGAAATGAGGGCATTGCAAAGGTGCATCCACTTCAATCAGTGGTTGACCTATGACAAAGATACTCATATAACAGCATAATAGAATTGTATATAATACTCTGTTCATGGCAGGTATAATTTGATGGATAAATCCTGGTTTACAATAAAATAATCTATGGAAGAAAACATCTTGAAGCGAATCACCATGGAATGATTAGGGGCAGGGCACACTAAAGCTTTGCCTATTGGTGCATCATTTAGGGTATAATTAAGCTTTTTCCAAATCGTAAAAATCGTTCTCATCGGCGGTAATTTTGATGGGTTTCAAATCTTGTTCATCCCCAATTCAGCAGTAAAAGTTTTTCAAAAACCACGTAATGCTGATTATAAGGGACATCCTGGTGTACGTATCGTCTTAATGGCTTCTTTAAACCATTGACTACGTGTTGTATATCGATTCCGCTTTTGTCCCTTGCGGAATTCGGGTTTTTGCCTCTTATTCCCGTTGCTAAGCAATCAAGATTCTAAAAAAAAATTAGTCTCCCCTTATGACAAGGGATGAATCTTTGCCGTAGCATTAGTAGTAAAGACATTTAACTTGGGCTTCCGATATTTCGGTAGGCTTTCAACAATAAAATTAAATAACGTTTTTAGTTTTGCCAAATATTTGGTTAATAATTTTTAAATTTATTTTCAATAGTTGTCTAATACGTTCACAATCTATCGTTTAAGTTTGGGAATTTTGCTACTTTAAAACCCTACACGACAAAGCAAAGTATTTGTTCCGATGAAATATTATGGAAAATTGTCATTCCGATTTGTGATATTTTGATTCATCGTGCGAATAATCTGTAAAAAGAACAATAAACATCAAATAAATGAATCAAATGCATAAAAGAAACAACACCCTTTTGGTCGTTACATGTATCGCAATACTGACTATAGCTACCGGATGCGGAATTTCAATTACAACAAATCATGTCTATACTTATTCCGGTCAACGCATTACTAAGTCAAACAAAAATGATGCTCAAATGGAAAACACAGTAAATTCACAAATAAAAATTAAGGATGGGCGAAATTGATCATTCAAACCTCTTTTTATCTGTTATTCAATCAAATAAAGGCATCTTGTACAAGGTTGTAAACTCCTATTGTAAAAATGTGGAAGACCGGAAAGACCTCGTTCAAGAAATCATTGTTCAATTGTGGCGATCCTTTGACAATTATGACAACAGTTTCAAGCATTCAACATGGATTTACCGTATTTCTTTAAATGTTGCCATATCCTTTTATCGTAAAGAGAATATCAGGAAGAAAATAGCAAACCCATTAACGGAGAGTATTTTTAATTTCCCGGATGATGATATCAAAGACAATGAGTCGGATTTGGGTATTTTAAAACAAATGATCTCTCAGCTCAATGATCTGGATAAGGCATTAATGCTGCTTTATTTAGAAGAAAAAAGTTACAAAGAAATGGCTCTAATCATTGGCATTTCAGAATCGAATGTCGCCACAAAAATTAATCGTATCAAAAATAATTTTAAAGAAAAATTTATCCAACTTAAAAAGTAAATAATATGGAAAACATAGAATTAATAGACATTTGGAAAGCTCAAAACGCCAAAATTGAAAAGTCATTAGCGATAAATGAATTGCTTCTGAAAGAAGTCACTAACAGTAAAGTCAAATCTTCTTTGAAGTCCTTAATCACTTTAAAAACAGCCGGAATAGTGTCTTTTATTCTATATATTTTGTTGTTAAGTTACCTATTTGTTTATTCTCTTTCCAATTATTCATCTGCTTTGAATTACTTTATAGTCTCCGTCTTTGTAATCATAGTAGTCAATATAAAAGGCCTTGCAGATTATATCAAGCACCTTGTTTGGGTGAACAACATAAATTATAATGGGAGCATCCTGGAAATCCAACAACAATTATCCCGACTGCAAATATCCATAATCAATCATGCTAAAACAATGTGTTTACAAATTCCTTTTTACACAACATTTTATTTGAGCAACACATGGTTTCCGCATGAAGTCGGTATTGGATACATTCTTTTACAAGTATCAATGACAGCAGCCTTTATTTATTTGACTTATTGGCTTTATAAAAATCATACCCTAGAGAATTTAAATAAAAAATGGTTTAGAAATTTAATTGCAGGTTCGGGAGGGAAGGCCATAATGAAAGCGCAAGCCTTCTATAAGGAGATGGAAGCTTTCAAAATAGAAGATAACACGCACATTCCTGACTAAACCGAAAAGAGAGTTTCGGCATTTACCTCTTTAAACCCGAATTCCACTTAAAGGCAAAATATTGTCTTTAAGAGGATTTCGGGTTGAACAAGGATGAACATTCGGGTCAGCATAATCCCGAAGGGATGATATTTTTATAGAAAACGTAGCATAAAATTTTCAAAATCCCGAAGGGATGACATTATTACAAACCAAGAAAAAATGTATCTGCTCAAAAAAACTGGAACGAATAGATGGAATAATCATTTCACCCATTCTGGGTTCCTCTTTCTGCTATTGAATCTATTCTATAATAATGACAACCCTTCTGGTTTATTTTGATAAAAAATGCGGTTGGATTGAGCTCGTCCAAAAAAGTATGAAAAATTTTTACAAACAATATGCTGAATAATTACAATAATTGTAAGAGGCTAAATTACATCAAGTCAAATCACAACAAGCTGTTTGTCATATATTTGTAAATATATTGTTTCGTGACTATTTGAATTTCAACACAACAAACAGTTAGCAATATATTTCTTAAAGAAACTATTGTACCTTTAATATGAATTTGGGTTAAAATTGCGATTTGGTGTGTATCGGTTTTTTCTTCGTGAAATAATAACATCCGAGGCTGGAAGCTATGACGGCACGACCAATATAAGGAAGTTTTGATTGGTCCAAATTATTAAACATCAAGACCATCATAAATCCCGAAAAGACAAATAGAATAACGCCAATAAGAATGTGGTGTAAAGGGCGTCGCGACATGACACGTGAAGACGCCGTGACATCATTCTCTTGATAAATGCCATTCAACGTATTGCGAAGGAAATCCTGATTACTCACCGGATTCAATACCTGCGATGTCGATTCCATAGCGGACAAAGATTCCTGCCGAAGCCATACCGCTCCTTGCGTAGTTTTTTCGCCTTTTTCCATTATTAAGTGTGTGTGTACAAAACTACAAAAAGTTTTGCAATAAGGTTTCTAATTTTGAAAATTAGATAAACAAAAAAGTGAGGTCGGTGGCGGGTTCGAACCGCCGTAGAAGGTTTTGCAGACCTTTGCCTAACCGCTCGGCCAACCGACCCTATCTCTTAGCGGTTGCAAATATACTCTTTTTTGTTTTATTACCAAGAGTTGTATAATATTATTTTAACCCAAACTACGCATTAGACAAATGTGGAATCGATTTCGGTATATTCCAGTATGAATGTCTTCGTCATAATATTGAGAATAGTCAGTAATACTATTGAAGTTTGAATTCAAAAAAGTGGTAATTTTCATAAACCATCTCCCGCACTAAAACAAAGCCACTTTTGTTGAAACGTTTCTTTATAGTTTTTGCACTCATCGCTTTTGAACATTCTGATAGTTCAATGGTGGTTCCTGCCAGGAAGGTTTTTCTGAGAACCTCATCTTTTACATAAGTCATTTCTTTGTTCAGCTCTTTGGTTGCTTCCATTACGAAGACACTGCCGGATGGCTTGATGCAGGCTTTAACAGAGCGCAACTTAGAAGTATAATTATCAATGTGATGAAAAACATTGTGAAAAATGACCATATCCAAGTTCAGCCCTTCCATCTTTGTTGAACGATTAAGGTTTGCTAAAATCTTTAAAGTATTGGAAGGTCTGACAATTCGATCCAGGAAGGAGTTTCCTCGCAATATTTGACTAAATGTCATAAATTTTGTATCCGTATAAACAGTGAGGCTATCATAAAACAAATTGCACAAAGGCCAAAAATATCCCATCCTTGCACCGAAATCGCCAATTTTCTGTCCGGATTTTATGTTATAAAATTCCAACTCACTGAAGTTGTAAGAGTATTTTTTGATTTTATAAGGATATTCATTTTCAAGAACATCCAAAGCTGTTATGATTTGATTTCTGTCTATTCCTCGCTCCGCAATTGATCTGAGCTGTGCCATGATTGTAGTGTCTTTACCTTTTTTTTCCAACATTTCTTCTATCACTGAAACATACGTATAATTGTCAACGTAAAAAGGTAGATTTATCAGAGCAGAATTCATAAACTCTCGCTCATTATTATTTGTTGGCAAATCCAATAGTATCGGAGCAATTGGTTTGAGTCGGGCAACACAGCTATCTATATCTGCAAACAGGAGATCTCTGACCTTTGCAATCTGAGCACTAAATACATACTCATTTAGTTGACCACGGGATTCTGTCAAAAAAGATACGATAAAGAATACAATAAAAACAAATGATTTGTACAAACTATCAGAATTAAATTATCGGATGAAGATATGTAAAAACCACATACTTTCCAAATTCAAAAACACATACTTTCAAATATGGCTTTTCTGTACTTTGAATCCAACTAACGCATTAGGCAAATTCTGATTCGATGTACGGCACGTAATCAATGGGTTCTTTAAACCATTGAAACGATTCGTACATCGGGACTTCCCTCATAATCCACATTATACGGATATTAAAACCTTTAGTGATGAATTCGACTTGAAATCAGGAAGAATATTCGTTTTCTGTAAAATTGTAATAAAACATTCGTTTTTTGTTATTTTATTTCAATATTCTTGTATAATTGACTAATTTAGCTTTTATAAAAAATAATAACAATGCAATTTCCTGCAGCAGGGACATACAATCCTTTTTATCAATTTTACTTTAATCTCGTCCCACATGGTGACCTTTTAGAGATTTTAATTCAACAAAAAGAAGAGTATGTTGCCTTTCTTCAAAGCATTCCACACGATAAGTATGACTTTTCATACGGACCGGGCAAGTGGACCATTAAAGAAGCCATCCTTCACGTCACAGACACGGAAAGGGTGTATGGATATCGATCCTTAGTTGCAGGACGGATGGACGGACAGACAGATTTAACGCCATTTGATGAAAATGAATATGCCGCAAATGCCGACACAAAAGACAGGACATTGCAAGACCTAATAGATGAATTTAAAGCTGTTAGAGATAGCTCTATCTTTTTATTCAAAAACCTCAATGACTACCAAGCTTCTTTTATTGCGAAGAATGGCAAGCACCTTTTTACCGCCAATGGTGGTCTTTGCTTCATCATAGGTCATGTAACACACCATGTTAACGTCATCAAGGAACGATATTTAGTGTAAACTAGTATTCAGCAATATAGGTTTTTCAAAACCTTTACTGCTGAATATGGGATAAACCTATTTTGGTCAAGAAATATATTTTCCTGTAGAGCTATGTTCTTGGTGGACATAAGCCCTACAACTGACGTTTGGAAGGAGCTTAGCGGATAGCGTACTCCGTCATAAAGGAGCTGGACCAGGCTTTACTCCCATCTCTTGCCTTAGTTTACCATATTCACTTTATCGTCCTGACATCCCTGAAAAGTTGTATTTTTAGTGCTTTGCGAAAAATTGTCGTCTTTTTATTTGTTTGTCAATGAAATATACTATTATTTTGACACACTATTTTAGTAATCATTTTTGGCTTACTGCCTTTTTTTCCCTTGAGCATTTCCCATAATCAAAGTATTCATTTAACTCTCAATGATATGTTTATGGTATTAAATTTATTTTTTAGAAGGCAATCTGAAAAGTTTTTCTATTGTCTATGTGCTATGTTTTTTATGTTGCCTTTACAGGCGCAAAACATACAAGTGGCTCCATCCGGAGCGATTGCTTTGAGTGTACAGAAAGCCCGTATTCAGGGGCAGGAATTTACACCTATCAACTTGTTTACGGCGAGTGATCACTTAGTTGAGCGAGAGAAAAACGCTGGTGTATTAGCACAAGCTACGTATGTAACACTTGTCGAGTCCTCTTTAGAATCTTTGGTCAAGAATAAACCCGAAGCTATTCAACTGTCAGTTCCTTATTTTGGTCGCACTTTGATGATGGATTTAGTACGTGTAGAGGTTCTTTCATCCGACTTCCAAACGTTTACGAGCGAATCCGGAGACCATCCGGTGGATTATGTACCGGGTGTATTCTATCGGGGTATCGTCGATGGTGACGCTCAATCCATCGTTGCGCTCTCATTTTTCAAGGATGACGTTGTCGGCATGATATCTTCTTCAGAAGGTGGCAATATTTCATTTAACCGAATCGGCACATCGCAGGATTATATGCTATATTCTGACCGAGACTTATTGATTAGCAGTCCTGTATTCTGCAGTACGGAAGAGCCTGAAAACTATGCGCTTGAGGTTCAAAAACACTTAGACAACTATCTCGAAACACGTGATGTAAAATGTGTCAAGGTGTATATAGAATGTGATTATGCGCTGTATCAAAACAAAGGCTCTGTTGCCAATGTCAACAACTGGATTTCCGCCGTATATAACAACGTCGCAGCGCTCTACGCTAATGAACAAATTACTACACAGATTTCAACCACTTATGTATGGACTTCCGCAGACCCATATAGTAAGACAAGCAGTAGCACGGCTCTTACACAATTTAGAAATATGCGTCCGTCAGTCAATGGCGACTTGGCGCACCTTGCCGCATTAGGCGGAAACAACATAGGTGGTGTGGCATGGGTTGACGCCTTATGCTCCTCCTACAAGTATGCTTACAGCAATATTCAGTCTTCTTATCAAAATGTACCGACCTACAGCTGGACAGTTGAAGTAATGACACATGAAATGGGTCACAACCTTGGTTCACCGCACACACAAAGTTGTTCCTGGAGTGGTGGCGCTTTAGACAATTGTTATACGACGGAAGGCGGTTGTCCTCCGGGCCCTCCTCCTACCAATGGCGGTACCATCATGAGTTATTGCCATTTGACTAACTATGGGATTAACTTCAACAATGGATTCGGCGTTCAGCCGGGCAACCTCATCAGAAGCAAAGTCGCTGCTGCCTCCTGCCTGGGCACCTGTTCCGGCGGTGGAACCTGTGATGTCCCTATCGGCTTGTCAGTATCCAACATTACCAATAATAGCGCTACGGTCGCATGGTCAGCAGTAAGTGGTGCCACTGCATACCAACTTAGGTACAGAGTATCCGCGGGAACATGGACTGAACTAAGTCAACAATCCACAACATCGGTCAGTCTTTCTGGTTTGGCTGCTGCCACTACTTACGAAGTCCAAGTAAGGACGATCTGCTCAGGCGGAAATTCTAACTATAGTGCTACGGTTTCCTTTACAACCACCGGCGGTGGATCGTCCTGTGGTGTGCCTACCGGTCTTGCTGTGTCCAATATAACTCAAACGACAGCCACTGTTAGCTGGAATGCCGTAAGTGGTGCTGTCAGCTATACCTTGAGATACAAATTGAGCAGTTCATCCACCTGGTCAACATTTACCACTACCTCTACCGTAGTAAACTTCACCGGAATGACAGCCGGCACTTCTTATGATGTAGGCGTCAGCACCAACTGTTCCGGCAGCTCCAGCGCTTATAGCGCAACAGTTACCTTCACAACTGCCGGTAGCGGGGTTTCTTATTGTGTATCTAAAGGTAACAACAGTGCTTACGAATGGATCGACCGAGTTGCCTTAGTGGGAATCAACAACATTACCGGGTCTAATAATGGTTACGGAGATTACACCGCACTCAATGCCAATCTTACCGCCGGCACTACTTATACCATGACACTAAGTGCCGGCATGAATGGCTCTTACAGAGAGTATTGGACGGTATGGATTGATTACAATCAAGATGGTGACTTCTTAGATTCAGGTGAAAAAATCACCAACTTCTCCTCTACCAGTACCGGCAATATAAACCGAAGTTTTAAGGTGCCTACTACCGCAAAGAATGGCACAACCAGAATGCGTGTTCAGATGAAATACGGTGCATATAGTACTTCGTGTGAGACCTTTAGTTATGGAGAAGTTGAAGACTATACTGTAACAATTTCCGGAGGTGCCAACCTGCCGTCGGCTCTTACTTATGACATTACCAATGTATCGGTCTTCCCTAATCCGGGTGAAAATGACTTTATGGTTCAGTTTGATGCAGGAGGAAGCTTCCCGACAGTAATATATGTCTTAGACGCCAATGGTAACAAGGTGTTAGACCAAACCGTAACGTCTTTGGCCGGTATCAATGTCATTTCGGTTAATCATGTAAATACCTTACTGCCCGGCATGTATATCGTTCGTGTCGTATCGCAAGGGGTTCAACATGCCGTTAAGTGGGTTAAGATTCAATAAAGATCAAGTGTAAATGTGTGTATCATATAGCTGTCTCGTTCCGGGGCAGCTATTTTTTTTATATTGATAGAATCCTAACATCGTAAATAGAAAATGCTTTTTACTGCTTGGCTAAATAATAGTTAATGCTTACTTTAGTCGATATGCTACTCCAAAACCTAACGAAATTGTATTAATATTTTGATCAAACCCATATTCAACAAAATCTGGTTTAGTCGAGAAAAAGTCTGCACTTAATAAAAGAGATATTCTTTTACTTACATTTATCCTGAATACGGTGCCAATATTGATTGCTATAGATATTGCTTGCTCTGTTCCATAACCAAGATCCGGAAGCGTTGTCACAGAATAACCAACCATAGGTCTTAAATCCCAATCAACTTTTTTCGTTATCGGAAAAGATATTAATGGTCCGACCATCATTCCACCATAAGACCACGGGTCAATAAAATCAATATTTATTGGGTTGGCCGCTCCAAACCAAACACCAGTAATTCCAACATTCTTTGAGAAAAGATATCCAACATTGACCAAGTTAATTTGGATGCCTGTATTTGCTGCACCATCCAATTCGTCAGCAAAAATACCAGTTGGAATCGATGCACCTAACGATAAACCAATAAATCCCTTTCTTCTCTCTGATTTTTTGATTTCAATAGTTTCTTTCGTAATCTTTTCAATTTCTTCTATTTGATAAACAAAAACGCTTTTATCCGCCATCTCAATTTTAATAGATTTGTTAGGAACTTGTTCAATAATTACTCCCCGAATGACGCTTCCGTTTTTTAAATAAACTGCATCTTGATAATTACTTTGTCCAAAAGATATTATTGCGATTATTGAAAAGAAGATAGTTAAATACTTTTTATTATTATTCCAGTTAAATATGCCTCTGGAGGCCTGTTTGGTAAATAACCACTTGCTGATTTTTATTGATATTAAATATTTCATTAGCTAATTATATGTAGATTCAAATTATAAATACAACAAGATTAAAGATATAAAAATTAAGACAAAATAGTATGTTTTTATGTTAATTCAATTTTTTACCTCAACCTTATCCATTCCTGCCTTTCCCCGAAAACAGTTTTCTTGCCATCTCCATATCAATCCGCATCAGACCCAACAACTTGCTTATCCACAGTAGTACAATTCCGGCAATTAATCCGGCAATTAGAAATGATTTTGCCAATAATGTCGCTATGTAAAACAAGACAAAAGACAGTATAAAAAATAGAATCATCTTACGATAAAATCCTCGATCTTCTCTCATATCAGACTCTTTGACAAAGATGATGACCTGACCCACAGCTATCACCAGATTAACACTAAATGCACTGATAGCCGAACCAAGGGATTGCCACCAAGGGATAAAGAAGAAATTGAACGTTAGGCTAAGTACGATTCCACTTAGAAACAGTATGTTTTGCCGATGTAGTCTCCCAGTTGATATAATGGCGGCGCCATACAAGGTGCTAAGTCCCACCGGTATCATCGAAAGAAATAAAAGCCCAACCGTATCATACCAATTCGCATCACTTTGATGGTACAACACATCCGTAATCTCTTGTCTAAAAACCCAACCTCCAACGCCGGCAATTATTGTTGCCGTCATGACAATACCTATGACAAATTTCAATAAATCACGAATGGCATCTTTATTGCCTTGTTGCGCTGAAAGCATCGGTAAAAGAAGATTAGAAAACAATATCGCCAGCATCAAATAAGTATCCAACATCCGAAAACCCGCAGCATATATCCCTGCCTGATAGTCTCCGTCCGGCAATAAAGCATGTAGTAACACGGAATCCAACCGTCCATAGACGCCCATTAAGAAAGTAATTAATGTATAAGGCGTGAGGCGGATTATTAATGTCTTTAAGAAACTAAGGTCTGGCTTAACCCATTTCAGATGTAATCGTAAAAGCATGAAAATGAATACGATTATTGCGGTGATGACGACGGATAATAAATAGGTTTCGACAAAATAAGCTAAATCAGGTGGCTGCATTCCCGGCCAATACAATCTCCAGCCTAATAACAAAATCATGATAACCTTATCCAGTACAGAAAATATACTGTCTGTCTTATACCATCCCTGACCGATAATCAAACCTCGAAGGAATGCAACTAAAGTAATAAAGAACTGTATCCCTGCGACTTGAATGATTAATCGTATTTCATTGTCCGAATACTGGAACAGCCACGCAAATCCCAATACTACTCCAAAATACATTATTGCAAACCCGGCTTTAAGTATGAGCAGTCCTGAAAAATAGGTGTGAATCCTGCCCGGCTCAATACTGATTTCCCGTTTAACAAAGTTGGTGATTCCGTATTCCAAAATAAATTGAAATAAAAGGGTATAATTGAATATACTGAAAAAAAGACCATATTGTTCTGGTCCTATCGTATTCTGTATCTGGACATCAATACCAAATATATAGAGCGGCTTGACAAACAGATTTAATGCCAGCAGTAATAAGATATTGATTACAAATGCCCTCTTCATGGCTTCAAAGATAGGTTGTTGGAGGCATTTCGTTATTGTAAATTTAGTAACGGCAAGAGTATCCTTTAAAAAGCACAACGATACGAATCAGGGTGTGTATAACAAATTTCCCAAATGACTTCATTATTTTTCCCCTCTATCTCCCCTTAAGCGAGAGAACCAAATAATGAAGTCATTCCTTCCAAAGAGCCTAAATATCAATTAAAGAGTCAGATTTTGAGTGAAATAAAAAATGAGAGGGAAAGATGTTATACACACCGAATCGGGCATAATTATGACTATTTCAATTATAAGCCGTATATTTGGTTCACTTCGGCTGCATTTAAAATGTAAAATATGGACTACGACAATTCAAAGTATAAAATTTGGACATGGAAAAACCCAATCGTGTTACATTGGATAATAAACCCCGGCCTTGCTTTTAATGAATTAATATTAGGACAAAGGGCACCTAAAATAATGTTGATCGAAAGGGATTCTTCAAAAACCCTTTATGAAAAAACTAAAATTCCTTGCCCTCACTGCGGAACTCTTCACCCTGGACAAAAATGGTCAACAGAGAATAATGCATTTAAAAATTGGTTTGGACTTTATTGCGACAACTGTGGCAAAATTATCCCTTGTTTAATGAACTTGACTAGTTGTCTTTTGCTCGGTTTGACCTTCCCTTTATGGTTTTGGGCTAAAGATAAATGGAAAAAGAAATGGCTACAGAATCAGCCTAATCGATACAAAAATCTTGATTTAGATACTGTTCCAAATCCGTTTAGTGGTTATGGATGGGTTAACATGGGTCTTTCATGGGGGTTTATTATGTATATATTTATGGTTTTCGTTCCGCCATTTTTTTCAGAAGGAGGGTTAACTTTACAAAAAGCACTTATTGGAATTCCCATTTTTGCAATATGCGGACTTGGATTTGGATATAGCATGAAGTTATTTGTTGGCAAAAATAAGCCAAACACAGCATCAAAATAAAACAATATTCTTCATTTTCTTTTCCAAATGACGCCTTATTAAGAAGACTTAATGAGTTTTTTTTGCTCCATTTGTTCATAAAAAGTCCATTTATCCAATAAAACAGTGGTTTGGTCTTTTTCGGAGACAAGAATAATATCGGATTGATCTTGAGAAAACTTCTGATAACATATCATCCAGGGCGTGTCAGCCGGAAGGATAAACACCGGCTTCATCGGCAAAATAGAAATCGGTTGATAAAACAAGGAATCCTCCGCCTCAGCAATCACTTCTCTCGAAATACTTCCCAACACATGACTGCCACTATATACCGGAAAGAACTGTTGGCTGGAATATTTGATCAGCTCCTTACAATTAATGATGAGGTCATTGTCCTGCAAGGAGTCGTATTCTTTATGTCCCAGATCTCCTATTGTTGTAGTCTGCATAACATTTTCGGCTTTGGTAAAGCGGTACTCTGCATAGGCGCCTTGAAAGATAAATAAACCGATCAATGCCAATATAAAGTTGCCCTCATAGATTCCAAATACGACGAATACAGCACTAAAAACTTGTCCTATTCGGGCTGCAATCAAAGTCGCTTTGACCTTTGATACCCTCATTGCTATCAAGCTGCGTAATACACGGCCTCCATCCATTGGGAATACCGGTAATAAGTTGAATACCACCAAAACGATATTGGTTAGCATAATCATACTCAACAATAAGGCCGGATTGTCTTTAAAATCATACGCATTCTCCACATCAATTCCAAGTGGATTGACGCCCATTCCAAATGCCAGCAGTAGGTATAAGAGTGCGGCTATGACAACATTGACCATGGGCCCTGCAATGGCGACTATGAGCTCTTGTAGTGGCTTATCCGGCATTTTAAGCAAGCGAGCAATCCCTCCCAAAGGTGTAAGAATAATGTCTGCTGTCTTTACCCCATATCTCCGGGCAGCCAAGGCGTGACCATATTCATGAAGGATGACACACAAAAAAAGGCTCATCATAAAGACACCGAACCATAGAGCGCCTATCACGCCCATATTATCCTGATGCCCGGTATATATTATGTAGAAGATGATGTAGCCGAATGTCCAATGTATTTTGACAGGAATATCAAAATAAGTGCCGACATAAAGCGAACCTTTTTCAAATATGGACAATGGTCAGAGAGTTATATCTTATACAACGTAACCCGGTTGATATAGTTCACCATTGATGACACTACGAGCAATTACGAGTTTTTGAATTTCACTTGTTCCTTCATATATTTGGGTTATCTTGGCATCCCGCATCAATCGTTCGACGTGATATTCCTTGACAAATCCATAACCTCCGTGTATCTGGACCGCCTCCACCGTATGTCGCATAGCCACATCCGAAGCGATGAGCTTGGCCATAGCGGCTGACGTCGTATAGTCTAAGTGCTGATCCTTCATCCATGCTGCGCGATGTACCATCAGTCTGGCGGCTTCTATATCGGTTGCCATATCCGCTAATTTAAAGGCTATAACCTGATGATTGTATATTTCTTTTCCAAAAGATTTCCGCTCTTTACTGTATTTTGTCGCCAATTCAAATGCTCCGGACGCTATACCCAATGCCTGTGAAGCAATACCTATTCGACCTCCCGATAAGACTTTCATGGCAAACTTGAATCCAAAGCCGTCTTCACCGATTCTGTTTTCTTTAGGCACCTTTACGTCGTTGTACATTATCGTGTGCGTGTCGGACGAGCGGATACCCAGTTTATCTTCTTTGGCTCCTATTACCACACCCTCCCAGTCAGTTTCTACGATAAACGCATTGATTCCACGGTGTTTCAACTCGGGGTGGGTCTGCGCTATCACAAGGTGAATCTTGCTACTGCCCCCATTGGTAATCCAGTTTTTAGTGCCATTGAGAAGGTAGTGGTCACCCATGTCTACAGCTGTTGTCCGTTGGCTTGTGGCATCAGATCCGGCCTCCGGTTCACTAAGGCAAAATGAACCTATGATCTCTCCCTGTGCTAAACGGGGCAAATATTTTCTCTTTTGCTCTTCAGTCCCATATTCTTCCAGACCCCAGCATACCAAGCTATTATTGACGGACATAATAACACTACAACTATTATCAACTTTTGAAATTTCTTCCATAGCAAGAGCGTAGCTGATGGTGTCCATTCCTCCACCGCCATATTCAGGAGAAACCATCATTCCTAAGAACCCTAGTTCGGCCATCATCTTAACCTGATCCTTCGGAAAGATCATGTCCCGGTCTCTTTCAATGACTCCCGGAAGGCATTCTTTTTGTGCAAATTCTCTGGCAGCTTCTCGTACCGCCATTTGTTCTTCTGTTAATGAAAAAAACATAGCTCATTCGTTGTTGTGCGGCAAATATATTAATATTTTAGGTAATTTGGGTTAATCCCGATTGGACTTTTAGCCCAAATCCGCTTTTTCTAATGAAGAGTTTGGATTTAAAGGATACCTTGTCACCATGGTTTTTTCCAGTCCAACCATGTATTGACGACAATTATTTCTTCCATCTTTTTAATAAATCCGATAATTCTAGGTCTAAAGTCGAAAGGGAGAGACCTATCTTTTACCGTATTTTTACAAATTTGGAATGCATACTCATCTGCCCCATTTTATCGGATAAGACGATGACATATACACCTTCTGGCATATTACTTACATCTATAGAGTCATGATATATGCCGGATTTTACGACTGTACCGGTTATATCAAAGATTCTAAACGTCATGAAATCTTTATTATTCATGGCTTCGCCTACATACAGCGCTGTTTGTACCGGATTAGGGAAAACAGTGATTTTATTGGATTGTGCAGTATGCTTCGCCGATGTGAGCCAAGAATCCTGAAATTTGGCTCTTACCATCGGAATTCCTTTTAATAACGGGGAGGTTGTCAATTCTGTAAGCGGCTTCCAGTCTCCCGTTGATTTGTAATAGGTCAAAGCTTCACCTCCTTCATAATTGCGATCAAATCCCACCGGAATAAATTGTCCGGTTGAAGATACTGAAAACTGTTGCCATCCAATATAAAAATCACCCGGAGGCAAATACAATGGTGTCGGCTCTTGCGTGAGATCATTGACAAGTGGATATGTTGTAAATCCTTGCAAGGTGTCGTAGATAGCATCCGCATATATTGGTCTTTGAAGTGGATAATAATAATCTGGTTCTTCCTTCAGACTCCCTATCCACACTTTGATATTAAACAACTGATGGCTCACATCATCATACAATCGGGGAAAATGAAACTGTACAGCGCGTAAGGTATCCCCTACATTTAAATGATATTTTACGGCAATCTGTGACTTTACACTGTTATTGGCTTCAGCAGCAATATTAAGTTCTGCACTTCCGTCATCATAAGCTAATGTATAACCAACTTCCGTCAACGTGCTTGTTTTATTATTTCCCTCAAGATAAACAACCTCTTGGTCTTGATCATAGCTATACGCTGTCCTGAACATGTGCGGCAGATTACCTGCCGGGACAGATGCCACCTTAGCAGCTATTTCATTCGGATCAAAGGCATTATCAAAAGAGTTGAATCCTGCTGGCGGGTTTAGTTGCGGCACGGAGTTGACGAGTTCTTTTTCCACTATCTTGGTGTTAGTCGTCAATTCTTCAATTTTCAATCGGGTATTGCTTATATCTTCCGGGATTTCTAAGAAATGATTAAACAGGCGAATCTTTGTTTTATCTGCCAATTCAGTAGTTTCAAATCCGGCAAGTTGGCGGTATGGAATGGATGAATATGTTTTCAAAAGCCCATTGGGTGGAGTGGTGAAGGCTATGTCCATCTGATTTTTTGTAGGAATCTGGTTGGCGACCAGCTTTACATAATCCAGATGCCATGTACTATATACGCCGAGGCGATAATTATAATTGACAAATCTAAATTGAAATCCTTTGTAAAAATATTTTGGTTCTACCTGAATAGAATAGAAATCAAAGGGTGGCACATAGGATGAGGGATTGGATGGATCTATTCCTTTGTAAGATGATATCTTTTCCCATTGACCGGAGGCGTTTTTAAACTCCAGCTCCATACTGTCTCTCAATTGATGATTGTATGTCTTTCCTTTGGGTTGTAGGTAAAAGCTTAGGTAAAGTGGATCTGTTGAAGAGATTGAACTCAGGTCAATATATGCGGATGTTAAATAATCTGAGCGACCAAAGCTGCCTCCGTACGGCGTTCCATTGCTGTTCAACCCGTCGAAAGTCGCCACACCTATACTAGGAGGCATATCTGCCATGGTGTTATTGACATAAACATTGTTATCAACCCATCGAACAGGGTCCGGGTATTTGCTATCATAGGCAAAGTCATCAAAAAATGGCAAGGTCAGCGGTTGAACGACATCAACCTTTATCCTATATTCTATTTGCGCTCCGGAAACAGCAATATAATTGAATGCTAAATCGTACGAATTAACCGTGGCGTTGGAGTGTGCCGTAATTTTAACACAATTATTTTCTATCCTGATATTCAAGTCCGTCGGCACAGTTGATGTCATTATTAAAGTATCGAATGTGCCTACATCCGGACGATTGACACATACACTTTGGCTGTCAGAAGGTATGACTACTACTCTCGATTGTTGGATAAGATTGCGTTGTTCCAATTCCGATTGAGTCGAAACAAGAGCAGTGTTTTCGGACAATCCATAGAATACAACCTGACTTTGAGCGATTATACTCCAACACAATAAAACGACAATGAGGGATATATTACAAGAAAAACGAATCATTCAATTTATTTTTAGTACAAACGAATTGTATATATACTTTGTTGCTATTAGTCTTCATCTTCCGGGCAATCGGCAGGCTTGGTATTGCTTAGGCTTACAAAGATTGTATCACCTCTATTTATTTTGTAATCAGGTATAAACTCGGGTTTCTGCTCCACAACATATTGACCGCCATTGCCACTTGCTACTATGATGTGTACATCATTGCTCGCCAAGAAAAGGACTTCTTCATACGTTTTGCACACGAAGTCGGGAATGAGGACTTGACCTCCCTGTTGCGATGAAATAATAAACTTGAGCTTTGCCCCTCGAGGTAAGTTTATGTTATCTTTAATACCATTTTCACTGATTATGGTATCCGTTCCGTATATTACTTTGAGTATCTGACCCGGAATGCCTTTGTCAAATTGATTTCCTACGACCTCTGACTGAATTTCATATCCTTCCCGCAAAACCCTACTTTTTAACTCAAAGCTCTTCCCGTATAGTGCCGGGAGAGAGCTAACCGGAATCATGTCGGGTGAATACTTTGTTACCGTAACGTATATTTTTCGACCTTCTTTGGCAAATGTCCCTTGTTCAGGATTCTGGGCTAAAATAATTCCGCCTTTCTTTCCTACGACAAATACTGAATCAGAAACAATAACTTCAAATCCATCCTTCTCTGCCATTGTTGATGCCAGATTATATTCCAAGTCAATAAGCTTGGTTATTGGAATCTTTTCTCCATGATGTGTATATATTCTCAATACAAAAAGCGTTATGAATACCAATACGACAAACGTGGCAAACATAAGACCTACTTGAATCCAAAAATACTTTGATTTGAACATATTTTAACCCTGATTTTCTTTACTATGGCTTTACTTCCATTGTAATGATATAAAATCAAGGGACAAATATAGTTTATTAGATTTTGACGACTCGTTTTTTGGCTATATAATTTCCGGATTCCACGATGATTATATATTGACCGGGATGTAAGGACGACAAATCGATGCTCATTCTTCCTTTATCAGAAACCACTTTTTTTGACATGAACGTATATCCCTGCATGTTAACAACTCGCACTACGGCATCTTTCCACATTCCTCGATCCAACATCGTCAATTCAACCATTCCGGATGAAGGATTGGGGACGACTTCTATGGAATGACCCCTGTCAACCTTACTTGTGCCGGAAGGATTGCTGTCATTGACATCTATGATAAATTCTTCAGGACCAACAAAACTATTGGTATAATCGTAGGCTAAAAAGAGGAAAAAATCCTTTCCCTGATAACCTTTTTCTGTCGCCGAATACGTCAATTGTCCATTATCAATATCAGCTTGTGTAAAGATGTCTCCCACGACTAATTCTTTATTCCCTGCGATCAATATGCCGTGCCGAGGCAATGAAACAACGGTATAATGTAATATTTCATCCTTATTTTCAACCGACTGGCAGAATAATTCCGGATGTTGTATTGGTTTGGATTCATTGGTTCTTATATTCAGTTGGACGTTATTCACAACTTGAACATTGTGCGTCAGGTCAGCTACTGTTCTAAAAGTGCGTAGTTCTGACCATCGACCGAAGCCACACTGTCCCAACGAACGCACTCTCCAATAATAAATCACTCCTTCCGGTAGGTTTGTAATATCTGATACTTTGTTGATTGGGCCAAAGCGATCTGCTAAAGGAGCATTAAAGTTGGGGTTGTCGGCCAATTGGAACTGATATCCCAAGGAATTAACTGCCAATTTCCATGAAAAAACCGGATTGTTCGGTATGTTTTGGCTATGATCTTCTGGACTATTAAATCCCGGAACAACTTGGTCGTCATCGTTTATAGAAACATATATCGAGCGAAATAAGGTGTCTCCCTTTTCTGCTATTGACATAAGTTTCACTTCAAAGTCGCCGGTTAGATCTTTTGTCGTTGCATCCAAATTCAAGGCAACGGCTTCTCCCGGTAAGAATGTTGCTTTGGAGGGCTTTACAATCAAATCAGGATGACCGGAATCTAATACAATCAACTGAATTAGATGTTCATAATTTCTCCAGGCAACACTTTTAACACGAAGGGATGTCGTACTATTCTTGCACAACATAACGTCATGAGGGAGGATGTCAAGGCTATATCCCGGTGTTGCCGGCTGTTTTACTTTTATCGTTTTAGGGGAAATGTCCAAAAAGATATTATCGGCGCCTTTAATTTTGAACCGGGCTCTACTTGTTGTTTTGGGCAACATAACAAATTCCCGTCCATCGTTGGGTGTATTGGCAACCAAGGTATCGCTCCATGTAAGGCCATCCGTTGTACTTAAGATGATATTCACTGCTTTACAGTCCACCGGAGGAAGATTTGTATTGGCAACATCCCATGTAAATTCCACATACTGCCCTGTCAGGAATGATGTATCCACGGTGATATTGGGGAAAGTAAATCGAAAAGGACCCGCCTGATCCGTTGCATTAAACGTATAAGATGCTATATCATGTCCACCAATTAGGGCGACATTGTCTCTTACGGTCAGTTTGAAATTTAATTCTCTTGAAACCTCCGGTAATCGTTCGAGGATGCTACCAACACCCGAATTGATGATGCTCAAATTAGGGAATAGCCGAGTGCCGGAACTGTTAGGCAGAACTGACACGAAAAGTGGGCCGGTCTCATAGTTTTCTCCCAAAGGCTCGCCCTCTCCCAGGTCGTATTGTTCCCAATTGTACGTTAGGTTGTCATTATCAACATCCGTGGCTAATCCTTCCAATTCAAAGGGTGTCAACATGGGAATTGTTTTGTCCTTGGGAGAAAGTACCTTCGCCTTAGGATTATGATTGATATCAGCGCCCCAGCTGCCACAGGTGTTTTCCAGTTCCTCTGTCAACCTACTTACTTCGATGATGTTGGCTACATGGAAATAATCCGTTCTTTCTCCTACGTTATCGGCTCCACAATTGTTGCCATAAGAAAGGATGGTACTCCCTGCACCCGGCTCAAAGGAAGAGTTTGGATTATATTGAGTGCTGCCATTACAAGCATTGAAGGTATGTCCACCCGAAAACTGGTGACCTACTTCATGCTTAAATGTGGTAAAAAAGTAGTCTTCATCATTACTGCGGCAAGATACCCCCCTTGCTTTATTGTTGTTGTTACAGGCGCGACCCCAGACGACACCACCTACATCAGAGCATGTTTTGGTAAATACTTGAGCTAAGTCATAGCGAGTATTGTCCACAAGGCTATCCAGAAAGTCCTGGTTTTGTTGTAAGAGGTCTAACCCCACTGTCTGATTAAAAAAGTAATCTCTCTGAGCGTCCAAATTAAAAAGTTGAGATGTGCTGTCCATGAGGTTTAATCGGATTCCAAAGTCAATGTTGTACCGATGATTGAGAAGGTTGAGTGTCTGAACGACCTTGGCCATAACCTGATTTTCTGTATTACCTACTTTGTCGGCAAAGCCGGATGTACAGCTTATTGCAATGGTAAAGTGTCGCATTTTCCTTTCCTCATCTCTTACCATTATGCTGCTTTCTGTAGGGTGAATAAAGACAGACGATTCTGTTCCACATCCTATCAATTGTTCGAAATCCAATAAAGCAAGCTTTTCATTCAAATTATAGACGGCATACATTTGGCGGTCATTGTCGCTCGACCTTATCATCATTTGTTTGTTTTCCATGTCAAAGATTCCATAAAATCCTTCCGGGCTTATACCTATACGGCCGACGGCAAATGGCTTATCTTCAGAAAAAGCAACATACGTTTTGATTTCTTTAAATTTTACTTGATCCCCTTTGCCCATGATGGGACTGTATATAATATTCAGATTGACCATCGCACCATCTTGTCCAATCGGCAGTTGAAGAATAGTCTTCTCAGAACGCTTAGCCATCAGTAAGGAGTGGTTTAATGCGTCAAAATCAACATGGTAAAAATGCGTTGACAAGGGCAGCATCAAATCTTCAAAGGCCTTGATTTGACTTGTTCGATCCGGAGATGTGGGCTGCCATTGTTCTTTAGCCGTCTGG
This sequence comes from Saprospiraceae bacterium, assembly GCA_018057925.1. GTDB lineage: Bacteria > Bacteroidota > Bacteroidia > Chitinophagales > Saprospiraceae > Parvibacillus. Next base: position 26,642 of record JAGPCT010000016.1, on the reverse strand, counting down.
CTTAATAAAAAATTAGGTAATATGAATAGAAAAAGCGCAATAGCTCTATTTACCATCATTATTCTTGGATTTATAGAACGAACGTTCTGATGTGAGATTAGAAATATAACCGTTCTTCTCCTTTTTTAAACATTCAGAGAAGAACGATTTGAAGATTATAGTTTGACTATTTTATGAATAGAAAAGAAAAGTTCTGAAGAAACAGTTACAAAGTATATTCCTGCTGGTATTGTGTCAATATTCAATTGGATCTTATTATTGCTAGCTTTCTTTGATAAAACAACTTTTCCGGAAATGTCGGTTATCGTGGTTGTAACATCTCCCAACTGTTTAATATCCGACATATCGATACTGACGAGTCCATTGGTTGGATTAGGATAAACCGAAATTAATTTGGAAACATCCTGTACCTCCGGCTTTGTGGATACGGTATTATCTTTGTTCAGCTCAATATTGAGGCTTTCAGGAGCCAAATAGGCAAATTTATCATTTTTAACCAATAACTCGACTTTGTCAGAACCTTCAAATTCCGGATCATAAGGCACATATCTTACCGCCCAATCATTGAGGTGGGCTTGTAAGAAACCATCCCCTTGGTGCAATTCTTGTCCATACAGTGTAAAATATCCGTGTGCGGGTTCAGACAAAAGAATATACCTTAACTGGTCATCGCCTGTGCCTTCACAAGTATAAAGCAGGTCTTTATTTTCAAGAACTTGGCTATTGGCAGAATTTACTTTGAACAAGTTGTTGTTGACCTTAACTATGGGTGGGCTGGTTATGCTTGCACATAGGTCAAAGTCGATATTATTAACTTTACCGGAAGAACCACCTCTCAGAGTAGTAATACGTACAGACCAATTTCCTTGAACCTGTTCACCGTTGAATTCATCCAATGGGTTCTGAGGCTTGAATGTTTTATTCGCTTTTATTTGACCGCAAGACAACTCCAATGGGGAGGCATCGTCAAATGAGGTTAACATTCCTGAAATGCCGGCACATCGTTCTGAGACCAATACAATTTCTTTGCCGGTAGGCGAAATAGCTGATATTTTAAGTTTGGAAATATCGGAATGGCTAATATCTATATTTTTAACGTTGATGTCGGCGACCACTCCGGTACTGTTGCTGATGTCAAATAAGACATTGACCGGTGGAGCGGTAACATTGCTGGAAAGTGCTTTAGGAAGGCCTAAGGCACCAATAGTATTACATTCAAACAATATGGTTTGGAAGGTATTAGATTCAGACCATGGCCCATCAAAACACCTATTAAATGCCCTCACTCTCCAGTAGAAAATTGTTCCGGGAGGAAGCACCTCCAGGGAATGATACGTTGGTTCTGATCCGGAATAGGTTTCTAAGATATTGTCAAAGTGTGGATTGGAGGACAACTGAAACTCGTATGTATCGGCACCCGGTATTGGATTCCATGCAAAGTTCTGCACTTGATTCTGGTTGAATGAACCCGGTAGTGGGAGATTAGCGCCTTTAAATTCTAGTTTTGAAGGCAGTATTTCTACATCGACGTATCTCCATATTGTATCCTGCCCTTCCGCTATCGCTCTCAAGCGAATGGTGTAAAAGCCTGCTTCTGTAACATCCTTCGTGTCAATATGCAATGAAATGGGCTCCCCTACTTTTAAAATCTGCTTATCCAGATTAATAATGGTATTTTGAGGCCATCCGTCCACCAATTCTACCTTTACATCTTTATCAAATCCCTTCCATGTTATACCCTTTATTGTAAAGTCTTTTGGTTCGGCAGGACACAATAGTGCATTGTGGGGATAAACATCATAAGAATAGCCTGCACTATCAGGTTCTACAGATCTCAATGTCTGCCTTGAAATGTCTAAGAAGATACTTCCATTGCCTTTAATTTTAAACCTTCCAATGGTTGCTTTTCTGGGAATCATTACAAATTCCGCACCATCATTTGGTGTTCTAATGGCAAGTGTATCTGTAAAATTTGCACCTCCATTGGTTGAATAAAAAATATCAACATATTTTGCGTTGACAGGAGCTTTGTCAGAGTTAGCAACATCCCATTTTAATTCAACATACTGTCCTACTTTGAAGGTTGTATCGCTTGATATATTAGGAAATGTGAAGCGGAATGGACCTGCATTGGAATCCACTTTAAAGCGAAAATCAGCGATGCCTACACCGCCCACCAAAGAATTATAATCTCTTACGACTAATTTCCAGTTCATCTCACGTGTTGCATCCGGCATACGATCTGCGATATCAAAGGTCTCTGAAGTAATATAACTAAACCTTGGTATCATGCGGGTGTGGTTGTTTGCTGAAGGAGGATATGAACGGTTGAGTGGACCGGATGCAAAGTTGGTACCAAGCGGTTCACCATTACCTTGGTCAAATTCTTCCCAGATATAAATCAGATTATCGTTGTCTTCGTCGGTGGCACTTCCAATTAATTCATACGGTGTAAGCTTGGGTATTGTCAATTCGGCTGACTCGTATTGTGGTAATTTAATTTCCGGAATATGGTTGATCTCATCTGCAAAGTATCCACAAGTTGCATAGGCCTTATTGTGCTCTCTTACTTGAAGGATGCTGATGACATGAAAATAATCGTCTGCACCACCAGCGATATTGTCCGGTCCGCATCCTCCGGGATATGCCATGATGGTACTGCCGCTTCCCGGCTCATAGGCGCCTTGTGATGCTTGTTGGGTTGAACCATTGCAAGAGTTGAAAGTATGGCTTGCGCTAAATTGGTGTCCCATCTCATGTTTAACTGTCGTTAGGAAGTAACTTACGTTGGTAGGACCACAACTGATGCCTCTTGCTTTTGACTGGTTGTTACATGCCGATCCACTTACAACACCTCCCACATCAGTACACCATGTAGTCCACGTCTGTCCGATATCATAGTCAGCTGCCTGGAGTTTTTGCTGGAAGAACTCCTGACTTGGCCCAAGTAGGTTGCCCCCATTGTTCTGTATTTTAAAAAAGTCTTCTTCCTTCGTCATATTAAACAGGTTGGTCGTCTTGTCAATAAGATCTAACTGGATGGCAAAATCCTTATTATACCTTAGGTTGACTTGATTGATAACCTGCACTATTTTTGCCAAAACTTGTTCTATTGTGGTGGCATTGATATCGGATACAAAGCTGGATGTGGTAGCTATTGCGACTTTAAAGTGCCGCATTCTGACCTCTGTGCTGCGTTCATCTAATGCATCTTCTTGAGTTATCTCACCTGCATGTTCACTAAAATCAGCACCACAAGGCAGTGGCGTCAATAAGTCTTTCGGTGCAATGTTGTCGGTAAGCCTAAATACTGCATATAAAGAATTGTCCTTTTTATTTACTTTATTGATGAGGACTTCACGACCATTGATATCAATAACGCCATAAAATCCTTCAGGAGAAATGCCTATCCGGCCATCTAACTGTCCGGTTTCAATGGATAGTAACTTAAATGTCCGTATCATTGGAAATCGGGCTTGCAGGGTGGGTTCCATCACTGCTGACGGGATGACCCGAAATCGTTTGATTTTACCTTCTAATAGCGGTAAATCAAGCGTGAATCCCGTTATATCAGAGGCGTCTGATTGGGACAACACAGTGGTCAAAGACTCAAAGTTTACAGTAAATAAATTGGTCAGAGGAACGTTTTCATCACTTGCCATACTGCGACCCATTGCTTGTACGACGGAAACAGACTTCCATTGGACATCTTGCGCATACGTAAGTGTTGACAATATGGCAAAAAAGAATAAGAGGAAAAACTTTTGCATTGAATTTTAGAGCTTCTAATTAAAAAAATAGATATGGAATATTTGGAAAGTAAATTCTAATTGGATACAATCCTGATTGGAAAAGTTGCGCAAAGATATTATATTATTTGGAATTTGTCTGAATTGACATAATACAAATTCGGGTTTTAAGTGTTAAAAATTATTTAAAGCAACGAATCAGGTGACAGATACAATATGCCGAAACAATACCTGATATATTGGAAATCATGTCAGCGAGTTCAAATTCACGAGATTGTTGTACTGTATGTTGAATGCTTTCCATGACTACAGCATAGACAAGTAGTAGAAAAAACAGTCGATACCGCACCTTTGAGTCTTCATTCAAAGTGCTTAATAAATAAATAAAAGAAAGGAAGAAAAAGGATAAAAAGTGAATGACTTTGTCTGCATATTTCAGCCAAGACAAGTGAAGGTCAGGCATATCACTGCCCGGTAAGAGGAGTAGGACTGTAAGAATAATAGTCCAAAGCCCTGCCAGAATTCTGAAAAGGCTTTGGTTATTATTTTTTTTTAAAATCATCCGCCTATAAAGTCTGCATAACCGTCACTATCCATCAGGCTATCCAGTTCAGAAGGGTCAGAGATTTCAATTTTGACGAGCCATCCCTCATCATACGGGGAGGAATTAATGAGGCTTGGATCATCTCCGCCGCTTTCGATGAGGGCAGGATTCACTTCAATCACCTTTCCGGAAACCGGCAAAAACAGGTCGGAAGTAGTCTTTACCGCTTCTACAGCACCGAATATCTCGTCTTTGGCGATGGTCTGACCTTCGGAATCGATATCAACATAGACGAGGTCTCCCAATTCTCCTTGGGCGAATTCTGTGATGCCGACGGTTCCAATGTTGCCTTCGACTTTAATCCATTCGTGTTCTTTGCTGTACTTTAAATCTTTTGGGATACTCATGATTAAGTCTTTATTTGTTTTGATTATTAATTATTTCTTTCAAATTGTCAAAAGTGATGGACTTCGGTCTTTCAAGAGGTAATCCAAGTGCCCTAGACCAACACAATTGTGCCAAAACTCCCATTGCTCGGCTTACACCGAATAATACCGTATAAAAACGGCTTTCTTTCAACCCATAATGGATAAGGATAGAGCCACTATGTGCGTCCACGTTAGGCCAAGGATTTGCTATTTTGCCCAAATCTCCCAATATGCCGGGGACAACGTCAAATAATTTCCATACTATATTGACATATTCATCCTCAGGCATATACTTTTCTGCAAATCTTTTCTGCTCCATAAAACGTGGATCCGGTCGTCTCAATACAGCGTGACCATATCCGGGGACGACTTGTCCTGCAGCCAATGTGGCGTGAACATAGTCTGAAATTTGTTCTTTGGTTGGGTTGGTCGATCCTATTTTTTCAATCATTTCGTTGATCCAGTTTACCACTTCTTGATTAGCTAATCCGTGTAATGGACCAGCAAGAGCATTCAAGCCTCCACTGAATGAAAGGTACGCATCGCTAAGGGTCGATCCGACGAGGTGTGTCGCATGGGCGCTGGCATTTCCGCCTTCGTGATCCGCATGAATAGTCAGGTAGAGGCGCATCAAACTTTTAAAGTCTGGCGCTTCAAAGCCGAGCATGTGTGCGAAGTTGGCTGCCCAATCCAATCCTTTGACGGAATCGATGTGCTTACCATCATGGAACACCTTTCTATATATATAAGCCGCCACCCTCGGTAGTCGAGCTATGAGTGTCATTGCGTCCTCATACGTCGCATCCCAATAATCCGCTTTATTGAGACCTTCATCATATTTCCTTGCAAATTCACTCTGTGGCTGCATAGCCAATACAGCCATACTAAACATGGTCATCGGGTGTACGTGGTTACCACACGAATTTAACACGTCATAAACATCCTGTGGCAACTCCGCTCTTCTTTCCCACTCTTGGCTAAGCCAGTTTACATGCTCCTGCGAAGGAATATCCCCGGTTAACATCAACCAAAACAACCCTTCCGGTAGGGGCTCAGAGTCTCCTTCCACCCTTGGTAAAAGCTCTATCAACTGCGGAATAGAATACCCTCTAAATCGAATACCCTCCTCGGCATCCAACAAAGAAGTCTCCCACAACATTGATTTAATACTCCTCATTCCTCCTACAAGCTGACTTACCTTCACGTCGGCTATTTTCATGTCTCCATGTACTTTGGTAACGGCTTTCAATTCATCTCTTACAGGAAAAGCTTTCGCTTTAAAAAGCTCCTTTAACGGATCCATACTATGTAAAATATTTTAAAGTCAGATAATAAATTCAGATAACATCTTTTCCGACTTGTTGTTTAATCTTTAAGTCGCTAAGATACAATTTTTGTATAATTCTACACTTGAAACCATGTAAAGAAGAAAAAATTGATTCCTTTCGGGTCTTTTTTTTGCTGCGAAAACCTATCTACTTTCTTTTACAAAGAGCTTTCCCTACACATTTTTCCTGCTTTAGGCTGTTTTGCAATTGGAATTATGCCAAATTCATATTTTTTATAATCCTCATAATCCGCTTTAGTCTGTTTTTCAACAACATTTCACATGAAGTCGGATAATATTCAGCTCCCACTTTATATTTTTTGCCTTGCAAGCTCGTGTATCTCAGGTGTTAGAATCCGCTTCATCTTGTCTTTCCGGGTCATCACACAGACAATCATAGCGTGTGCCAAATCAGCGACGTGTGTGGCTTGATAGTTTTTAAAAAGGCCGAGTTTTGCAATGCCATTTGTCAATCGAACAAAGAGTTTCTCATATTTTCGGTCGGTATCCGGACGATCGAGCATTCCGGGCTGAAAAATGTACGTATGCTCAAAGTCTAATTGAACTACAGCCTCTTCCAGCTTTCCCTTCATGCTAGAATAAAAGATGGCAGAATTTTTGTTGGAGCCATAGGCAGAAACCAACACAAACGTCGGTATTCGGCATTTTGAGGCAAGTTGAGCAAAAGAATATTGGTACTCGTAGTCCACCTTCCATTGCTTTTCTTTTGATCCCGCTGCTTCCAGCGTCGTTCCTAGACAAGAAAATGCAATGTCTCCCAGTATTTCTAAATCGGTCAGATGGTCGAAATCAACAATAATCTGGTTGAGCTTTGGATGTGCTTCAAAGAAAGGGCGTCTCAGCAAGGCAGTTACCATAGAAACTTTGTCTGATGCCAACAACTCCCGGACTAAGTGTCGTCCGGTAGCGCCTGATCCGCCAATAACTACAACCTTCATTGAATTTTTTCTGCAAGATAGGAAAATTGAAGTAAAACATGCAGACAATTTAATCCCGGGTGTGTATAACAAATTTCCCTAATAACTTCATTTGCTTTGCCCTCTATCTCCCTTGAAGCAGGAGAACCAAATAATGAAGTCATTCCTTCCAAAGTGTTTATCTATCAATTAATAAGTCAGATTTTGAGTGGAATAAAAAATGAAAGGGAAATTTATTATTCACACGTGGGCAACTATTCTTTATATGTTTTCGCTATATTTAAGATGAATGGTATAAAGAAGGAATAAGTAACACAAATTAAAAAGTGCGTATTTCAAGGTTCGACTTAAATTATTATTAAAAAAAGAATGGGCAAGTAGTTATGAATTAGGGGCGTTAGCTCGGCAATCTTAGTAAACAGGAACATTATAACAATAACCAAGAGTCGTTAGCCCTGATATAAAAATACTTGTTTGAATTTTTACCGATTGAAGATGCCAAGGCTAACGCCCCTTGTTGATTTTCTGCACTATTTTTTGCTACTAAGATAGCAGAGCTACGCTCCTTACTCACACTTAGCTATCAATAAACCAATTACCTTAACAAGGTGTGTTTGGATGTCTATAAGCACACTTTTTCATGTACGATAGTTTAATACCGATTGGATATTCGTAATAGTCCAATTGCATTGGCCTAAACGACTTTCTTCCCGATAGCTTCGGGAGTATTTTGATTTTAAAGAAAGTTGGACTAATTTATAAATCAATTTGGTATAATCTATTTCAGATCTGATCCAGAAAGTATAATTAAAAAGTCAGATTTTGAGTGGAATAAAAGATGAGAGGGAAATTTGTTATACACACAGACAAGACAAATATTGCGACATATTCATTTTTTTATCTTTATTTGTAACTCATATACTAAAAAACAGCAATCGATGGGTATAAAAGGTAAATTGACGATACTGAGCTTTATGCAATTTTTTGTGTGGGGAGCATGGCTCATTACAATGGCCAACTTTTGGTTTGGAACGAAGCGATGGGATGGTACAGAGTTTGGAGCGGTCTTTGGCACCATGGGCATAGCCTCCATCTTTATGCCCACTATAGCCGGCATCATTGCCGACCGCTGGATAAATGCCGAACGGCTTTATGCCTTTATGCACATTATGTACGGAGGTGTATTGTTTTTACTTCCCAACACCAACGATCCTTCGTCTTTTTTTTATATAATGTTATTGGCTATGTGTTTTTACATGCCGACCATTGCCTTGTGTAATTCAATTTCATACAACATTCTAAAGACCAACAATTACGACGTGGTCAAAGATTTTCCACCCATCCGCGTGTGGGGTACGGTAGGCTTTATCGTGGCTATGTGGGCGACCAACCTCGGTGGATTTAAGGCAACGGCAGGACAGTTTTATATCGCTGGCGCAGCTGCCATACTCCTCGGTATCTATTCCTTGACATTGCCAAAATGCCCACCACAGCGACTGATTGATAAAGACGCACCCTTGTCTCAACAGTTGGGGCTCAATGCATTTAAACTTTTTGCAGACTATCGACTTGCGTTATTTTTCATCTTTTCGATGTTATTGGGAGCCGCATTACAGTTGACCAATGCCTATGGTGACGTGTTTTTAGACGAATTCAAATACTTTCCGCAATATGCCGAGTCGATTGTTGTAAGATATTCAACCATAATAATGTCTATATCTCAGGTGTCTGAGACCTTATTTATCCTGGCGATACCATTCTTTTTAAAGAGATTCGGGATAAAACAAGTTATGTTATTGAGCATGTTAGCATGGGTGTTCCGGTTTGGATTATTTGCATTTGGCAATCCTGCAGAGGGCTTGTGGATGATAATATTGTCCTGTATCGTATATGGCATGGCATTTGATTTTTTCAATATTTCCGGCTCTTTATTCGTTGAAACGACGTCTGATTCCAAAATCCGATCCTCTTCCCAGGGATTATTTATGATGATGACCAATGGTTTTGGTGCTATATTGGGAAGCCTCATTGCCGGATGGTCTATCGACAAGTTTTTCACAAAAGAATATAGCGATGCGGCAATCATGGCAACTAATTTTAATACAACTGCCGACAACCCGACCTTTCTAAAGACCTTAAGCGATTCCTTTGGAGTCACTATCGAAAACGGCCTATTGTCAAGTCCTGTCATGATTAAAGATTGGCACGCTATATGGATTGCATTTGCCATTTATGCATTGATAGTATCGGTTTTATTTGCTGTTTTATTTAAAGAGGACAAGAGTGCTAAAGTCGATATCAGTCAGATAAATCACTAAATAGATTAACATTTAAAGCTTTGTGTATGAATAACAAAGAATAAAATCTATTCAGATGTATTTTTTAATTACCTTTGCGCCCTGAAAATAAGGTGAATTACAATGATTGCTTATATCGATGGTAAAATAACCGCTCTTACACCGACGTATGTATTGATAGAAACTGCCGGAATAGGCTATCATGTAAATATCAGTCTCAATACGTATGCCGCATTGGATGGAAAAGATCGCGTTAAGTTATTGACCACACTTCTGATTAAGGAAGATGCACATACTTTGTATGGCTTTGCTACTGAGGAAGAAAGAAGTTTGTTCCAGTTGCTTATTACCGTCAATGGAGTAGGTGCAGGCACTGCGCGTCTTGTGCTATCATCCATGCCGGCCAGAGACATCAGTCAGGCCATATCTCAGGAAAACGAACGTTTGTTTGTTTTAATGAAAGGTATAGGTCCCAAGACAGCCAAGCGAATCATCATAGATTTGAAAGACAAGGTGACTAAAATGGGCGATATACCTACTTCTTCGTTTCCTTCTATCAGCAACCATTCGGTGAGGGACGAAGCTGGATCTGCTTTGCTTGCCTTGGGTTTTCAAAAAAATGCTGTCGATAAAGTGCTCAATTCACTATCGAGAGATAGTCAGGAATATACGCTGGAACAAATGGTAAAAGCCGCTCTTAAACAATTATCAGGTGGATAAAAAGGACTTTTTCACAAGCCGAAAGTGTTAATTTTTTTAAAAACAAAAGAAATCGTTCACTTTTGCGTTAAGTGTAAAGCAATTTCAAATAAATGTCAATTATAAAAGTAAGAATCAACCACAAAAGTTTAAAATATAGGAGATTACCGGATCTTACTATTATTTTTACTCAATTATTTCTTCTATAACTCGCTTAATGTGCACGTTGACCGTTATATATGAATTTTAAAATCAACAAATTTAGTCCACTGATTATCATTTCGATCGGCATTTATGCTTTGACCGCCGGCAATCTGATTCCTTCAGCAACTAACTTTTATTCTCCTATCCTTCCGAAAGAAGCATTGGATACCGTCATACCGATAAAGTCAATTTATCCGATTGACACATCTGACCCTATCCGTCTTAAACTGCCGCCTGACATCGAGCAGGGATATCATTTTGACCCGGAAAGCAATTCCTATATTTTTTCCAATAAATTGGGCAACGAGTACATAGACGCCCCCATGGGAATGACTTTTAGTGAGTTCTTGAAAGAAAAATCCAAAGAACAAGAATCTTCTTATTTCGCCAAATTAGCCGGTATTTCTGACGGTAGTGGTTCCGGTAAAGCTAAAGACCCATTGGAAGGGTATAAAACGAGCACTTCTATTATCACCCGCTTGTTTGGTAGTGACGTCATCGACATCAAGCCTGCCGGTAGCGTAGATATTGACCTAGGCTTGTCATCCAACCACACCTTCAACCCTACCGCCACCGAGCGCCAACGAAAGTACACCACCTTTGTCTTTCAACCCACGATCAACTTGAGCATCGCCGGTAAAGTAGGTGAAAAATTGAGCATCAACGCCAACTACAACACCCAATCAACACTGGACTTCGACCAATTTATCAAAATAAAATTTGATGGCGGCAAAGGCAACGAAGACGACATCCTTAAAAATATTGAAGCCGGTAACGTGTCGCTTCCACTTAGAAGCTCACTCATACAAGGAAGTCAAGCTCTCTTCGGTATCAAGGCTGACCTTCAGTTTGGTCACCTGAAAATAACCGGCTTGGTATCTCAACAAAAATCCGAAAGAAAAAACCTTCAACTCCAAGGAGGCAGTCAACTACAGACATTCTCTGTCCCCATAGACCATTATGATGAAAACAAACACTTCCTTCTCTCCCACTACAACCGCTCCGTGTTTAACTCTGCCTTGAAAACAATGCCTCAGATCAACTCCTTCTTCGATATTACCGATATCGAAGTATGGGTGACCAATGACAGACAGGAGACAGAAGACGTACGTGATATCGTGGCTCTGGCTGACCTCGGTGAATGGAAGAACTTAACAACCTACAACCCACTAATCAATGATACCCTGACCGTTCAACATTCCGATTATACCGGAAGGATAGAGCTCCCCAACAACGATGCAAATGGTCTTTACAAGCACCTTGTCGCTGACGCCGCCAATACAAGGCCATTGAACAAAGTAGTGAGTACATTAGAATCTTCTCCACTTAACCTGACTCAGACAAAGGATTTTGAAAAGGTAAGAGCACGTAAGCTTAGAAAAGACATAGATTATACTTTTCACCCACAACTGGGCTTTATTTCCGTCAATGTTGGCTTAAGACCAGATCAGGTATTGGCCGTATCATACCGCTACCGATATAACGATAAGATATATCAAGTGGGAGAGTTTTCCCACGATGCACCCGTTGACCCCAATGATCCCAATGTGTTATTTGTAAAGCTACTCAAGGCAACAACTCAAAAAACAGAAGTTCCTCTATGGAATTTGATGATGAAAAACATCTATTCTGTGGGTGCTTACCAAACCAATGCGTTGGACTTCCGTTTGGACGTATTTTATGAAGATCCGGGTTATGGTCAAAAAAGATTTCTTCCCGATACCGATCTGAAAGGACAGCCACTTTTGCGTGTGTTTAATCTAGACAATCTAAATACAACGGGTGATCCACAGCCCGATGGTGTCTTTGACTTTGTGGAAGGTGTGACCATCAACAGCCGCACAGGGCGTGTCATGTTCCCCGTTCTCGAACCCTTTGGTGCCGACCTTGCCAAGAAGATCAACAATCCTGTCCTTGCAGAACGATATACCTATCCTGATCTCTATACCAATACCATCACGCGGGCTCGTGAGTATCCCGAGAAGAACCGATTTACTTTGAAAGGCTCCTACAAGTCCACCGTCTCTTCCGAGATTTCTTTGGGCGCATTCAACGTTCCACAAGGATCCGTACGCGTTACTGCCGGAGGAACACAGCTGGTAGAGGGACAGGACTATACCATCGACTACTCGGCCGGAAAGGTGACAATCATCAATGACGCCTATCTAACGTCCGGCGTACCGGTCAATGTTTCCTTTGAAGACAATGCCCTGTTTAGCTTTCAACAAAAGTCGATGATGGGTATCCGAGCCGACTATGCACTCAATAAAAACATCAATCTTGGAGCGACTTTTATGAGGCTCTCCGAAAGACCTTATACTCAAAAAGTCAACGTGGGGGATGACCCATTGAACAATAAGATTTATGGGGTTGACCTTAACTTTACCAAAGACGCAGATTGGCTGACTCGATTAGTGGATAAATTGCCACTTATCCAAACCAAGGAGCCGTCTAAGGTAAACCTGACAACGGAAGTTGCCGTAATACAACCCGGTCACTCCAAGTACATCAACAACCTCGCAGATGAAGGCGGTACGGCTTATATCGATGACTTCGAAGGTAGCACTTCCAGCTTTGACCTGAGAACACCTACACAAGATTGGTTTATTTCTAGTGTACCTCAAAATGATAATGAAAACAACAACCCACGCTTCAAGGAGGCGACACTATCTGATAACCTCGCATACGGCGCCAACAGAGCCCAGTTAAACTGGTTTAGAGCCGAGGTCAACGCATTAAATAAAGACGATGTTAATGACCCTTATACTCGATTTATCAATATTACAGAGGTGTTTAAGCGCCGAAATAATGTCGTGGGCATTAATAATGGTCTTTACACCTTTGATGTGGTGTATAGTCCTTCCGAAAGAGGTCCATATAACTACGAATTACCGGAGGGATATCCGGGCTTTTCAGCAGGATTGACTTCTGCCGGTCAGCTTAGAGAGCCACAAACAAGGTGGGCCGGCATACAAAGGGCCATTACCAATTCGGACTTCGAGGCACAAAACTATGAATTCATCGAATTTTATATGCTTAGCCCCTTTCAGGCTCGCCCCAATGGTGTACAAAACACTTCAAGCGGTAAGTTATACATCAACCTCGGAAACGTATCGGAAGATGTTTTGAGAGATTCTCGTAACTTCTTTGAAAACGGACTTCCCGGACCCAAAGATGAAAATCAAAAAGTCTTTACTTCCGCATGGGGCAAGGTGCCGGCAGTCAACCAGTTTATCAATGCTTTTGACAATGATTTGGAGACGAGGGAAGCTCAAGATGTTGGCTTGGACGGCCTGAGTACTGCTCAAGAAAAAGAACACTTTGCAGACTATCTAAAAATAATCAACGAATCCCCATTGTTGAGTGCTGATGCCAAAGCTATGATAGAACGCGACCCATCCAATGATGATTTTGTCCATTTCAGACAATTTCCCGACAATGCACCTATCCTTGAAAGATATCGTTACTTCAATGGGCAGGAAGGCAACTCAAAGCCCACCGAATCCAATGCAAGTGTCCAATCCGCTTCAACCAACTATCCGGACAGAGAGGATATCAACAACGATAACTCACTCAACGAGTCAGAAGCATACTATCAATATGAAATACCTATAGAATATGACGGTCAGGATGGAATCAAACCCAATGCCTTCATTACAGACATTATTCAAGGTAATGGCAATGATAAATGGTATCGTTTTAAGGTGCCTATCAACCAGCCGACACAGACCGTAGGCGGATTGTCCGACTTCCGCTCTATTCGCTTTATGAGGATGTATTTCACCGGCTTTGAACAACAAACAATCATGCGCTTTGCACGGATGGATCTGGTGCGCAACCAATGGCGAAAATATACCCGTGGCATCACAGGTGCAATTGATGAGCCTATCATCATTCAGCCTCCTTTTTCTGATTTGAAATTTGACCTGAATGCCGTCAACTTTGAAGACAACTCCGCTAAAATTCCTATTAACTACGTCTTGCCAAAAGGCCTTCGCTTAGAACGTGCCGTTGGCGCCTATCAAGAGACCTTCCAAAACGAACAGTCGTTAGCCTTAAACTTCTGTAACCTTCCGGAAGATAGCCGTATCGGAATTTATAAAAACACCAGCTTAGACATGCGCCGTTATAAGCGCTTAAAGATGTTTGTACATGCCGGTCCCATTTCTGACGAAGCCGAAAAAATACCGGACGGAGACCTTAGTGTCTTTATGCGGATAGGTTCTGATTATACCGACAACTATTATGAATATGAAATACCGCTTAAGATGTCGGATCTGGACTATCTCAACTCAGTAAAGAATGACTTATTGGTGTACAGCGAAGGCGTATGGCTTGCTGACAACGCCTTTGACTTCCCACTACACCTTTTCACCGATTTGAAGGAGGAACGCAATAAAGTAGATGGTGTAGGGACCTATTATTCAAAGAATGATCCGGAAAAACCCAACAATACCGTCACCGTCAAAGGAAATCCCAACATGGGTTACATCAAGGGCGTTATGATAGGTATCCGCAATAAGCAAGGCGGTGTACCTCGGTGTGCAGAGATTTGGATTAATGAATTGCGTATGACGGGCTTTGATGAGCGTGGCGGTATGGCGGCAATTTCAAGGCTCGACCTACAGTTGGCCGACTTGGGAACAGTGACTTTGTCAGGAGCATATTCTTCGCTCGGCTGGGGCGGTCTGGATCAGCGCGTCCAACAAAGGGCAATAGAATCTAATTATCAATACGATATTTCTACCAACTTAGAATTGGGTAAATTTATTCCCGGTAAGACGGGCATAAAAATTCCGTTTTATTACCAATATACTACGAATGTAAAAACGCCGGAATACGACCCTTATGACCTCGACATCAAGCTGAGAGATAAGCTGGATACATACTCCGGTAGTGAAAGAGACAGCCTCCGGGAACAAGCCATAGAATATCAAAACATCACCTCTTATTCCTTCAACAATGTCCGCAAAGAAAGAACAAATAAAGCGGCAACACCCATGCCATGGGATATCGAAAACTTTAGCTTTACGTATGGACATTCCCGCACCAAGCGCACCGATCCTATCATAGCTCAAGACCAGACAGATCAATACAAAGGTGGATTTGACTATAACTTTACGATGAGACCACTCTACGTAACTCCATTTGCCAAAGCGATAAAGAAGGATAAGTATCTCAAGTTTGTTACGGATTTTAATTTTAATCCATTACCGAATACGTTTTCTTTCAATACTCAATTGAATAGAATGTATAGCACCAAGCTTTACCGATTTACCGATCCTTTTCAGAGTACCTGGCGCACCAGAAACTTCCTGTGGGACAGGAACTATATGCTATCATGGGATATTACCAAGTCACTCAAATTCGACTTTAATGCAACCAACACAGCCGTAATTGATGAATTGAGTGATCGTTTTGTGGATACCGGACTACCTGATCCTTCTTTCAATTCAAGGGTAAATAAGGCCGAAATATGGGATAATATCAAGGATCTCGGTAGAAACAAAAACTATAAACATACTTTTAATATCAATTATAACGTACCGTTTAAAAACCTGCCAATGCTGGAGTGGATTTCCATGAGGGCATTATATGGTGGTACTTATACCTGGAGTTCGGCTGCAAAAAATGTGGACACCCTTGGTAATGTTATTCAAAATACTCAGATCAGACAACTCAATGCTGACTTAAGTTTCGACAGATTGTATTCCAAATCCAATTACTTAAAAAAGATTCAAAGACCGGGATCTGAAAATAAGAAAGATGCAAGGACTACCCAAAAGACGAGCAGTAATGATAAAAAGCCGGTCTCTGACGATAAATTATCGACAGTCCAGCAAGATTCCACAACCGCCAAGTTGTCCAAAGCCGAAAAAGCTAAGCTGAAGAAAGAAAAGGAAAAAGAAAAACGCAAAATAGCCAGAGAAGAAAGGCGTAAAAACCGCGAACCGAGTCTCGCTGAAAGAATCCTTATACGTCCACTCCTTAGTGTACGCAAAGCCCGACTCACTTATACCGAAAACCTCAACTCCACCATCCCTGGCTATATGCCTGGAACAACTGCAATGGGGATGGATCAATGGTCTTCTCCTGGATTCGGATATATTGCTGGCTGGCAACCAGATGACAAATACTTCGATCGAGCAATAGCACCGGATAACAACTGGATTACTAAAAATATTTTCCAAAACCAATTGGTGATTCTCGGTCAAAGTCAAAATATCGATGCTCGGGTCAACCTCGAACCATTCAACGACTTGAAGGTTGACCTCAACGCCGGTCGTACATACCAGAATACACATACCGAATTATTTAAGGTGAAAGCAGCTGGTGAGGGCTTTGGCCGATATACAGGACGCGATATTGGTTCCTATACGACAACTTATTTTACGTTGAATACCTTCTTTGATGATCTTGACGATGTCTTCGACCGCTTTGAAACCAATAGAACTACCATATCCAGCCGATTGGGTGTGACGCCCGATCCGAATGTTCCGGGATACACAACCGGCTTTGGTAAAGTACAACAAGATGTGTTGATTCCGGCATTCTTATCCGCTTATTCCAATACAGACCCCAACAAGCAGGATTTGGATGTATTCAACACATTCCCTAAAATTAATTGGCAGCTTACTTATAATGGTTTGACCAAAATAGAATTCTTTAAAAAATTCTTCTCAAGTGTCAACGTCACTCATGCCTATAAGTCAACATTGGCCGTCAATAGTTTTAATACTTCTCCTAATTATGACGATGCCGACCCATTCAAGTTTAATCCAATAACCAACAACTATTATAGCCGTCTGGAGATACCGGCAGTGTCTATTACTGAGGGTTTATCGCCTTTGATTCGATTTGATTTCAAAACCAAAAGCGACATTACTTTCAACATAGACTATAAAAAGTTGAGAAACTTGTCACTCTCCTTTGTGGACAATATGGTTAATGAAACAAAATCAGCAGATATCACTATCGGCGCCGGATATACGTTGCACAATGTGAAGATGCCATTTATGAAGGAGTTCCAGATGAAGAAGAATAAGAAGAAAAAGGCGCAAAATTCAAAAGATCCAGGCAAAACATCCAGCGGTCCGGGACCTAAAGGCGGCAACAAAACCTCCGAAAACGACCTGATATTCAAAGTCGATGTATCTTATCGCGATGATGCTACAGTGAGCCATTTTATTGATCAAGATCTCACCAGAACCTCTCGTGGAGCTACGACCTTGCGCATAGCGCCTAATATTGAATATCAGTATAATAAGAACCTGACGCTTCGGTTGTTCTATGACTACAACCTGACCAATCCTAAAACATCGCAACAGTTTAAAACGATATCTCAAAGAGGAGGAATAACCTTCCGATTCTTGCTCAATTAAAATATTGACAGACACTAATTGGAAAATAAATTGACCAGTTATATTAAGTATAATAATTAATTACACATATATTTTTTAATTCTTCATTGGGTTTAAGAAAATGGGAAAACATTCTCCAGAATCGAATTTTTCTTTCTTTTAATGACTGCAAGAATCTATTGTGATTTATCTTTTTTCTCATATACCACCATGCTCTCTCTATTGGATTTAATTCAGGGCTGTATGGCGGCAAGAAAACAAGAGTCAGCCTGGGGTTCTTTTCAAGCCAAGCTGCAATTCTTTTAGCATGATGATAAGCCACATTGTCATGTACCATAATTATTTCAGGCGCATCACGATATGTCCAAAGAATCTTTTTTAGGTGTTTTTTAAATGCGCTGCTGTTTCCTCGGTCTGCAAAATTTATTGTAATCTGCCCACTTTCATAATTGTAGCTTCCAAATAGCGTTTGCCGATCTTTCTTTCTTTGCTTCGTCAATATTTTTGGCTGCTTTCCCTTTTTGACCATTGATACCCTATGGTCGCCGTATTTGATAATGAACATTCATCTTCAAATAGCAACACCGATCTAGGACTTTCTATCAGTTTTTTTTAAAGCCTCTTTAAAGACTTCTTGTTGCTGCTTGTCTGCTTCTGGAAATGCTCCCTTTCCTCGCTGATAGCTATATCCCAAACGTTTTAAAATATTGTATATCTGTGCTTTTTGATATGTAACCCCCATTTCCTTCTTTATCCATTCTATTAACATTGGCCCTGTCCATGTGGCATTGTTATATCCATAATCTTCCGGCGATTCACTTAAAAGCCCCCTTATACGATTGCGCTGTGTTTCACTAAGCCGAGAGGTTCGCCCTCTCCCTTTCTTATCTCGAAGCCCCTCTATGCCTTCCTTCTCAAAACGGTGAACCCAGTTGGTTATTTGCTTAAAGCTTGTGTTATACAATTCCTCAAGACTACGGCTTGATTGCCCTAAGGGCATAAAGCCTAATTCCAATTGTATATCGTTCGTCATCCCGAAACATTGACTTTATTTCTTCTGATGTATAATTACTTATTTTTAACACTTGCCTACCCATATTCCAAAGTTTTTTCCAAAGACAAGCAATATATGTGTAATTGTATAATAGACTTAATATAATATCCTTGTTTACCCCAACACTAAAGGAGACAAGAATAGTAAATGGTCAATTTTATGTCATTTTAGTTTACAAAAAGAAAAAGCCTCACTTGTCATCAAATGAGGCCTCAAATATGAAGAGTTACAAGCAAGATTATTCAAAACGGGTCCATTTGTCCGTCCAGTTGTTGTTTGGATTTACTGCGCCTATAAAATTAGCCGTATCAAACCAATTGTCCAATTGTTTTGGGTCTTTTGCATTTGTTGAATGAACTCCGATAAAAACGTTAGATAAGAATTCCGGTGAAGCGTTACTTTCTTTGACTATATTAAAATATTCAGAAGAAGTGAAAACAGATTCATTAACTTTCGTGCCATCCGATTTTTTAAATGACCATGGGCTTGTATTGCCAATATAAGAATTCGCCAGAATAAGTGCTCCCTTGTTCATATTATCCAGGGTTGGATCATGTTCAACTTCTACACCTTTGTCAAATCCATAGACTACTACATTATAAATCCTACCTTTTGTTCCTTCCCGTAACTTTATAGCCCTTGTTTCATTGTTAATTTTTGCTCCGATAAGAGTAACATTGGAAATTAAAGGATCAGAATATGGGAATGCTACTTGATTGTCACCATTATTATCTGCTTCGATACCCCGATCCGCAGCATCAGATGCCTGAATAGCTACCCAATGCTGTCCTTTACCTCTCCAGCCATAAGTCCAGTCAAAATTATCGTCTTGTGCTCCATATACAAAAGCATATTTAACATTAACCGTCCCGCCAAAGAACTCAATACCATCATCTGCACCTTTATATACTGCAATATGGTCCACTATTGTGCCACTACCTACGCCTTCAAAAGTGAAGCCATTATGTTCTTTGTCATTTGAAGCTTTTTGTCCTGTATATTCTACCCTCACATATTGAATAATTCCTGAATTATCCTGATCATCCGTGCCACCATAAGGAATCCCGCCCATCTCAGATACGGCACTTCCGCCTGCAACATTGAGTACCGCTTTACCACAAAGTATGATACCGCCCCAGTCCTGCACTTTAGGATCTGATTTGCCAGATGTAAATACTATCGGTGCATCCATTGTTCCGATGGCAGAAATCTTTGCCCCGGGTTCTATTAATAAGTATGCCGGTGTCGGTTCGTTTGGATCAGACTTAACTGTCACACCTTTTTGAATGGTCAGTATGTTACCCGATTTTACATGCACTCCTCCCCGAAGAAAATAAGTATTACCTTCACTTAAGACAATGTTTGAGCTAAGGTCTCCTTCCAAAGTAGAGCCATTGGGCAATATTTTTCCTTGTTCAACGACAGGCTTATCATCTTCTTTCTCACAAGAAGTTAACGCAAATAAACAACAAAGTAAACTTGATAAAAATAATAAATTAAATACTTTCATATTCCAATTTTTTAATGTTTTAATTTTAAATATTATCGTTCTTTAACCCTTCAGGTATTATAAAATTTTATATTTTATACTCATTCCAACATCTATTCCTTCATATCTATTATTGATTAATAGTGGTGATGAAAAATTTTGTATTGTTTTATGAATAGGGTTCAGTATATTTTTACAACTCAGATCTATCTGAAATCTTTTGTCAATAGAATGTTGGATTAAAACATCGAGATTATTCGTTGGCATCTCATAGATATCTTCTGCCCCTTGGGATCCGGCTACAAAGACTCTTTTCCCAAAAGTATTATATATCAGGGTAAATACTGTCGTACTCTTGGTTGATTGGGATAGTTTGTAACTCAAGTCAACGTTTAATAAGTATGGCGATGCTCCTACCATGGGTCTCTTAGTATTGGTGGGACTGATACTGGCTATTGATTTTGCTTTATTTTTATCAAAGGAAATTTGCGAATAAAGGGCAGTAGCATTAATACCCAAACTCAAATTTTTTAATGCATTAAATGAGTTATTAAATATTTCACCCATATTTTTCCTTACTTCTATTTCTAACCCAGCCACTTTAGCTGATCCTGTATTAATATAGGTATATAACACATCTGCCGAAGCTACTGTGGTTCGCTCAATAGGACGATCGATATATTTTCCAAAAAAGGTTATTGAGAACAATTCACTTTTTGAAGGAAAATGCTCGAATCTCAAATCAAAATTGTAATTTTCACTATTTTCTAAAAGTGGATTTCCGGCAGTTTCATTCGTGCCAAAGCTTTCATTATATCTAAAAGGAGCCGTCTCTGCAAACAATGGTCTGCTCAGTGTCTTACTTCCTGAAAGTATAAAGTGAGTCTGTTCACTTTTCAAATATTTTAAAGATAGTACCGGAAGAATATTAAGATTATTGATTTGATTTTTACGCTTTGGTTTACTAAATGCATCTGAACTTAGTTTATAATGCGTGCTTTGGAGAGAATACTCCAAACGGATGCCTCCGGTTAAGTGCAACTTTTGATTCAGATCATAACTGCCTTGTGCATATCCGGCAATTATCTGCATATCAGCATTATAATCATTGGAAGGATAGTAGGATTCGACATATCGAAAGGTACCATCCGTGAATCCATCCCCTAGATTGTTGGGATTAAGCACTTGATTGATATTATTAATATCGATATTGTCATTAATAGCAATGCGCATATCTATCTGCCTGGATTGGTAATTCCTTTGTTTTAATCTCCCATCTAACCCTCCTTCTAATTTCCTTTCCAGATCTTTTTTACCTGAAAAATTCCATGAATACTTGATTTTACTAGAAAATTCATTTTCAGTCAATCCACCAAAAAATTTATGATTATCAGAAATAGAGTTTTTACTAAAAAAGTATTGCCCCTCATCTGAAATTTGGAATGAATTTTGTGTCCTGTCCGGTGTACTGCCAATAGTAGCCGCATAGGATAAATCCCAGCCTACTTGCTCTGTCTCGTTTATTTTATGACTACCATGAGCTTGATTTACCCATATTGTATTTTGCGAATATGTGTTCCTTTGAGCATATATTAATCCTAAGTCATTGTCATATCCCTTTTGTTTTAGGATTGATGCATTTGAACCATTGACGTAAAGAGAGTTAAAACTAAAGTTGTTGCTATTATTCAAATCATAAGCAACATTAAGCATAGCCGAAGTATTCGTAGTATATGTATATTCATTGATATTATATTGATATCGGGCACTTTGTTGGGCATTATACAATGCTTCTGTACCTTGCACGACATTATAATTATTTCGATGTGTAACACTGGCTAAAAAGCCCAAAGTTTGACCTGAAGGAAGTCGGTATTTATTGCCACCGATTAATTTTATGCCTGAATTTACAAATGAGTTGTTCTTTTTAGAATCATAAGAATTAGAAAATGAAATATTTCCACCTTGAACCGGCGATGAGTAGGATATAGTATTGGCTATTTCTGTCGGGAGAGATAATTGTTCTCGGGCAAATCCAAATCGTGAGGCCTTTGAATTTTGAGAATTATAAAACTCACGAACAGAAGATACAGAATTATATGCACTTGAGATGCTTATATCTAAAAACCTTTGTTCCGGATATCCCTTTGTTTTGATATCTACTGTTCCACCTGAGAAGTCCCCAAAGAATTCAGGAGAATACGATTTTGCAAGTCTAAGATTTCTGACTACTGCACTAGGAAAAATATCTAAAGCGATTACTTTGCGTTCCGGGTTAAAGGATGGGATAGACAATCCATTGAGTGTAGCATTATTATATCTATCTCCCAGTCCCCTGACAAATAACTCGTTCATTGATGTAAAGCTTACACTGCTTAATTGGGCAAGACCTTCATCAACACTAGATACTCCTTTTCTACCAAGCTCTTGAGCACCAATATTCTGCAAAACTAATGAAGTCTCCTTTCTTTCTAACAATAGTACCGTCTCTTTCTCGAAATCAGCCCTCGAAACAATGGTTACCTGCTCCAGGAAAACCGTATTAGCCTCAAGAGGAAAATTACAAATTGTAGTATCATCATTCTTGACGACAATATCATGAGCTGTCTGTTGATTATATGATAAATAACTGCATGTGAGCGAATAGTTGCCTTCCGGCAATTTTATAATAAAAATGCCATCTAAATCAGTTATCTCACCATTCGATAGTTTATCAACGTACACCGGGGCAGATATCAGCGTTTCTCCTGTTTCTTTATCAGAAACCAATCCTTTAATATAACCTGTTTTTTGTGCATAAATAGTTTGGAGCATAAGTGAACAAAAAATAAATACTCCACTTTTTATTAATTTAATTGCTTGCATTGTAAAATTATCTTCTATTTGCCGGCAAAAATATTCTCTGTATATAAACAGAATATGACGAAAACTTTAAGTTTGGATTATCTAATTATTAACTCAATGTTAATTACACCACTTCACAGTGTTTAAAATATATATTGTTTTTAAAATGGTTACAAAAGTCTATTATGGAGAGCAATACTCAAAGTGAATAATAGCTTATACAAATTAAATGTATTCCATATTTCAATCGAAAAGTTTACCACTTGTCGAGGTTAAAAAGAAAAAATATTCTTTTAAATTAAAAATTGGTAAACCTATATACAAAGACGAGGTCGGGTAACGTACTTATCCGTTATACAAACGTTTGTAGTCGTTTGTAAACGCTTATAAACGTTTACAAACGGATAGGGGGAAGGTGTGAAGAAAGGGAGAGGAAATGGGGAAGGAATATTTGAGTTCAAGAGTAATTTATCATAACATGCTATTAATGTAGATATTATAATATAACCGGATTGAAAAAAGCCATCATTTCTCCCTTGGATAAAGTGGATATATCAGAATAATGCTTACATTTATATGAAAAATATACGCAAGTGTGCGGATATACAATTGTTGTGCCTCATTGTAAAAAAGCCGACCGCACAAACAGCACATTTGGTTTTTGCCGACACAAAAGCCATAGCTCAAAAAACCAAAAGAGCTGTTTTTTGCCAACGCTTGACAGAATAAAATTTGTACCTTTGCGTTTATAAAAATTATGACAAGATTTTTTTACATAGCATTATTAACCCTGATTGGTTTCTTTTTGACTCCAACAGACACATATGCTTGTGGGTCAAAATCTGAAAACATAGAAAATACTTGTACCAAACAATCTAATACGGAAACGGAAAAGAAAGATTGTTGCGACACAGAAAAAGGACAATGTGGTAAACACGGTAAAGATTGTGATGGAAAATGCGGAAACCCAGCTTGTCATTGTCCGACTAATTGTACAAACTTTACAATTCTTTTTTTTGATGGTTTTTCAGGAATTACAATAATCGTTAATAAGTCTAACTTTTATTATCAAGACACCTATTATTCATCAGGCTTTCTTTCAATTTGGCAACCGCCCAAAATAGGCTAATTTTATTACCTTGACAGCAATAGGTCTGTCTAATTGAAAGCATTTTTCTTGCTTTCAAATTCTATTATTCGTTAAACATTTAATTTTTAAAAAAATGAAATCAATAAAAATATTGATGGCAATTACGCTATTGCTATCGTTCACAGCGTGTAACGCTCAAATCAAAAATGCTAAAACCGAAAGCGTAAAAATTTACGGTAACTGTGGTATGTGTGAAACGACCATTGAAAAAGCAGGGAATGTCAAGAAAATAGCACAGGTAGATTGGAACAAAGATACCAAAATGGCTACCCTGACTTATGACCCAAGCAAAACCAATCAAGACGAAATCTTGAAACGCATTGCTTTGGCAGGTTACGATAGCGAAAAATTTCTTGCACCTGATGATGTCTATGCGAAACTTCCTGAATGTTGTCAATACGACCGTGTAAAAAAAACGGAAACTGTAAAAGCAGTAGCGATTGACGAACATCACAATCACGGTGGGGCAACTGACAAGTCAACAGAAACAAAGCAAGAAGTAAATCAACTCAAATCAGTTTTTGAAAACTACTTCGCACTAAAAGATGCTTTGGTAAAATCTGATGGAAACTTGGCTTCTGCCAAAGCAAAAGAATTGCTCAACGCTCTTAATGCCGTGCAGATGAACAAACTTTCCAATGAAGAACATACTGTTTGGATGAAAGTAATGAAGGACTTGATATTTGATACCGAACACATTGAAGAAACCAAAGATGTTGGGCATCAAAGAGACCATTTCAATACCTTGTCTGACAATATGTATCAACTCTTGAAAGTTTCCAAACAAGAAACACCTACATATTACCAACATTGCCCAATGGCAAACAAAGGCAAGGGAGCAAATTGGTTGAGCAAAGAAAATGCTATTAAAAACCCTTATTACGGTTCGCAAATGCTTACTTGCGGTAGTACAGTTGAAACTATAAAATAACCAACAAAGCAATGAAGTGGTAAAATCCATCTTCATTGCTTTTCAAAGCAGAAAGAATATGAAAAAATATACTTGTCCGATGCACTTACAAGTGATAAAGGACGAACCGGGAAAATGTCCGCTTTGCGGAATGGATTTAGTTCCTATGGGTGGCAGTAAAAAAGAAACACACAGCCATCACGGACACCACCAACATCACGACCATAAAAAACATTCACATCATAGCGAAAACCACAGTCATCATTCGCATAGTGGCTACGATAAACACGAAGGACATCATACCCACGATTTCCTCAAACGTTTTTGGGTAAGTTTGATCATTACCGTTCCCATTTTGCTCTTATCGGAAATGATACAGCATTGGTTCGGTTTTACTATTGCTTTTCCGGGAGATAAATATGTACTGCTGACATTAGGAACTATTATTTACATCTATGGTGGAATGCCTTTCCTGAAAGGAATGGTAGGCGAAATTAAAGCCAAAGCCATCGGTATGATGACTTTGGTAGCCATCGCTATTACTGTCGCTTATGTATATTCTGTAGCCGTGGCACTGGGATTGAAAGGTATGGATTTCTTTTGGGAGTTGGCAACCCTTATCGTGATTATGCTTTTGGGACATTGGTTAGAAATGCGTTCTACTATGGCAGCTTCAAAAGCATTGCAGTCATTGGTGGCACTTTTGCCAAACGATGTTACTGTAGAACGACACGGAGAAGCCATAAAAATAAAACTCGAAGACCTAAAAAACGGTGAAACCATTATCATCAAACCCGGTGAAAAAATTCCTGCCGATGGAACAATTGTCGATGGAGTTTCTTATGTAAACGAAAGTATGCTCACAGGCGAAAGTGTTCCGGTGAAGAAGGAAAAAGACGGAAAAGTAATTGCAGGTTCTATCAATGGCGAAGGTGCGTTAAGAGTTACAGCAACAGGTGTGGGTAAAGACAGTTACCTCAATAAGGTTATTAATTTAGTTCAGGATGCACAGGCAGCAAAATCGAATACGCAAAACCTTGCCGATAAAGTAGCCAAATGGCTCACTTATATAGCTATTGCGGTTGGAGTTGTCACCTTTATTTATTGGTTTGGCATTAGCGGAGATATTGCTTTTGCATTGGAAAGAATGGTTACGGTAATGGTTACGGCTTGTCCACACGCTTTGGGTGTGGCTATTCCGTTGGTGGTTGCCATTTCTACAACGCTTTCGGCAACCAATGGTTTGCTCATCCGCAATCGTACCGCATTTGAGACCACACGAAACTTATCCACCATTATTTTTGACAAAACAGGAACGCTTACCCAAGGTTCTCACGCTGTTGAAAAGGTTATTCCATTAACCGATAAATATGCAGCCGATGAAATAATACAATATGCAGCAGCCGTTCAACAATATTCCGAACACCACATTGCGAAAGGTATTTTGAAAACTCTAAAAGAAAGAAACCTTGAACTATGGAAGTCAGAGAATTTCAGCTATATGGCAGGTATAGGTGTAAAAGCAGTAGTGAACGGAAAGGAAATAGTAGCGGCAGGACCTAATTATTTCAAACAAAACAATCTTACAGAGCCTGAAACGCCAAAAGAAGTCAATCAAAATATTGAAACGGTCAATTATGTTTTTATT
>JAGPCT010000054.1 GCA_018057925.1 Saprospiraceae bacterium | reverse complement strand
CGACTACAAACGTTTATCTACCGGATAAGTAGGTTATCATGCCTCATCTTTGTAAGGTCAATGATGCATCGGGAAAAGTATTCTTATGAGATGTCCCATGACTTTACGTTTGAATTATTAACCTTTATATTATTAACCTTTAAATTTTATAGTATTATGAACGCATTTAGAAATCAAGTCAGTTTGATCGGTAATCTTGGCCGCATGCCGGAAGTCAAAACATTTGAACCCAAATTCATATTAGAGGCAAAAATATTGTCTTTAAGAAATATTAAGCTAACTTTTAGCTTGGTGCATTCAAAATAGTTAAGAAATAATCAATTTCCATAATACTGATATTCAACTTGTTGTGATTTAGTTAGATGTAATTCCTCTTAAAGGCAAAATATTGTCTTTAAGAAATATATTGTTAACTGTTTTTTGCGTTGAAATTCAAATAGTCACGAATCAATGTATTTCCAAATATATGATAATCAACTTATTGTGATTTAGTTAGATGTAATTCCGCATTAAAAAATACGGAATCGATTTACGACTCGTTCAATGGTTTACGGAAACCATTGAAACGATTCGTACATCGGGATTAACCCTCATAATCAGTACTATACGGTTTTTAAAAATTTTTACTGCTGAATTCGGGTAGATAAATCAGTCCAACATTTTTCGGTATTAATTCAGCATACAAAAAAATAGACCAATTTATTGAACAATCAATTGGCCTATTATAATTCCAAATGGGAATTAATCCATAGTCATTTCGGTTGGCTATGCCTCAAAGAATTGATCATAGTTATTGTCTTCTTTCTTTTTGGGGTCAGCATATTCTTTGTCTGCACGAGGTTGGTTGAGGTCCAAAGTGGATTCTCCCTTCTTACCTCCGGCAAGCATCAGCGTGCTATCTTTTTCCCATTGTTCCAACATACGCATACCATCTTCTTCAAATACGGCATTTTGTAAGTCGATAGAATCCATAAAGGTTGTTGACATCTCCATGAATCTTTCCATTTCACCCACCTTCATGGCTACGTCGTCCGCAATAGATTCCATTGCTTGGTCAAACATGGCTCTTTTGTCGGTATTCCCTGAGATGATATTCATTGCTGATTTCATGGCGCTGTGTGAAGCTCGAATGGCTGACCTTTCTTGTTCTTTGACTTTTACCTGATCACGCGTATCATCGAGTAGGATCTCAGAATTGCTGTACATCTTCGTCAGGATACGGTATAGGATTTCCATTTTTTGATAAAGGACGCTGTATTTCTCATTGGTATCGGTCAAGCGGGCTGCTTTGCGAGAGGAAAGTATCATGTGTTGATCTTTATCCGTTTCTTTTGCTTTACTTGCTAATTTGAGGTTCATATCGATGGACGCTTTGTTTTCTTCCATGATGGTTTGAAGCTTTCTCATCTGACCTTTGATGTTGCCAATCTGAGTGCCCATTTTTTTCAAATTATTTTCAAGATCCTCAATATAGCTCTTCAGAATTCCGATAGGATCTATCTGTACAAACCAGCCGGTGACTGTCCTCATAATACTCTTATACATGTACCATATTAAGTTGCGCATCTTGGGGTCAAATACCATATATAGAAGAGCGCCCAGAGCTATCAACATTCCGGAAAGGTACAGAGCGTTTTTGGCCAACTCAAGCAGATATGGTAGAGCCTGATATAATAAATAGCCTGCTCCAACTAAAATGCCTGCTCCGACAATAAGTCCGGCTTTGCCTTCAGGTCGTTGGATAAATTTCTTGGGGTTACCGTCCGCACCGGTAAAAGGTGTCAGTTGTGTCATAGGTTATTAAATATTTTGGTTAATTAAATCGATATCTTTACTGATTTCGGTTATTATTTCAGAAAAGGCATGTTCAAATTTATACCTTGAGTCTTCAATTTTCTGCACGGCCGCCTCAATGTCTGTATCGACAGCATCATATTTCCTTTGGATTTCGTCTATATCGGCTTGCAATTTAACAATCAAATCTTTATTGCGGTTGATTTGGTCTAATAAGCTTTGTTGTTCTGCCTTTCTGCCATCTACTTTTTGCTCCCTTTGATTTTTCAAGGCTATATCAAACTGAACTTTTTCTTTCTGAATCACTTGTTTATAAAAATCAACACTTTTCAATAAGTTTTCTTTATTTAAACCCATTGTACTGCCGGTCGTAAAGGCTGATTTAATGGCCAAAGCTTGATCCATGGGGAGCTTGGTCAAGGCCTTGTATGCTTGCTTGAATTCGATGTAATCAAACCCGGACTGATTGTTTTTCCTGAGTGCCATCGTTAAAAAATCGAGACTCTTCGTATCAATATCTGAACCTAATTGGAATAAATCACTTAGATGGTCTATTTTTTCTGACATATTTGTTATATAGTTTTTGTAAAATTAAGAAACATTCTTTAATCCTACTTTAGTTTTCCGATTTAACACAAACTATCTTCGATAAATTCCTCATTCTTCTATATTAGTGATATTTTTTTTGTTTTATACTTATTCAGTTTAAGGTTATTCCTATACTCAATGTGTATTTGAGCAATAATTCTTGTATAAATCAGCAATTAATGTAAACTTTCTTACGATACCTATCTGATTGAAAATTAAACACTATGTATTTAAAGAATGGGGTATAGCTTTAGATGAATACAAATAATTTTAAAGTATTATATTTTAATAAATACAATATTTTGCAAAATAAATTACCTTAGCGATTCAAAGGAAACATATTTTATTTTATTGACCAAAAAAAGTTAACTGTTATATGAGTACAACAACTGCTAATTCAGGACACCCGAGGGGTTTATTTTTGCTCTTTTTTACAGAGATGTGGGAGCGTTTTTCATATTACGGGATGCGTGCTATCTTCATTTTATTTTTGGTAAAGGCATTAGGCTTAGCCAATGCGGAAGCATCACAAATATATGGAAGTTATACCGGCTTGGTGTATTTGACGCCACTTTTGGGTGGATATTTAGCGGATAAATACTGGGGCAATAGAAAAAGTATTTTCCTAGGTGGAACATTAATGGCGATAGGGCAGTTTCTGATGTTTGTCAGTGCCAGTCTCATAGAGCAACAAGCTCTCGCTATGACCATTATGTGGGGAGGGCTTACGGCATTGATTGTGGGAAATGGTTTTTTTAAGCCCAATATATCAACGATGGTAGGGCAATTGTATAGCAAAGAAGATATTCGGGTTGACGGTGCATTTACCATTTTCTATATGGGTATCAACTTAGGTGCGTTTTTCTCGCCATTGGTATGTGGAACGCTTGGAGATACCGGCAATGTGCACGATTTTAAATGGGGATTCCTAGCAGCCTGTATAGGCATGGTGATAAGTGTAATTTCGTTTGAGATGTTGAAAAATAAGCACCTTCATGGACCGGATGGAGAGCAGGTGGGTACCAAGGTTCAGAAGGATGATATCAAGGTTTTGGGCCTTGTGTTGGGCGCTATTGCGTTAGTTTTCTTTTTGATGAATTTTAAAACCATGTTCAAGACTGACTTTGATATCATCTTATGGCTCATAGCATTATCATTTATTGGATCACCTTTGGTTATTCTTACTGATAAATCTATAACCAAGGTTGAAAGAGAGCGAATCATTGTTATTTTTATATTGGCATTTTTCGTCATTTTCTTCTGGAGTGCATTTGAGCAGGCTGGTGCTTCTCTTACGCTTTTTGCGGAGCAAAATGTCAATAGGGAAGTAGCATTTGGGATAAATAAGTGGGTTATCGTAATCGCTGTTTCTGCTTTTATATTATACCTTTCAAAGTTTTTGGAATGGTTTTTCGAATGGAAAAAGGATATACATTATGTAATAGGAATCATCGGAACGATATTGATGGTGATTTTAGGGCTATTCGGCTTTGTAAATAATCTTCATTTTGATTCTATTCCTGCCAGCTGGTTTCAATCGGTAAATCCAATGGTGATTGTGATTTTTGCTCCAATAATGTCTTGGGTATGGTCAAAGATGGGCAGTAGTCAACCTTCTTCGCCGACAAAAATGGCATTTGGGCTACTGTTGGTATGTTTGGGTTATGTGTTGATAGCAGTGGGAGTTAAGGGCGTTGACCCCACCGTCAAGATAAGCTTAATGTGGTTGGTAGGTTTATATTTTATCCATACCATTGGTGAATTATGTTTGTCACCAATAGGTCTGGCAATGGTTTCCAAGCTTTCTCCGATAAGGTTCTCTTCATTGCTCATGGGGACTTGGTTTTTGGCCAATGCATTAGCAAACAAGTTGGCCGGAACATTAAGCGCATTGATTCCTCCTACAGCAGGAGAAGGTGTTGATCCAGCAAGTCTGACTTATAAATCTATTTTTGGCTTCCAGATAACTAATTTGTACGAGTTTTTCATCGTATTTATCGTTTTGGCAGGAGTGGCATCAGTTGTTCTTTTTGCTATGTCTAAATTCTTACAAAAGAAGATGCACGGAATTAATTAATAAAATAATTGATGGATAAAAAGGTAAAAAAAGAAGTGGACAAAGTAAGATTGATACCAATTTCACAATTTTATCTCACGAAATAAATTAATAGCTTAACTTAGCAAGGACGTTTTAATCAAAGCGTCCTTTTTTAATACATATTATATGCTTACATTAGAACAAGTTCAAGACTTTAAAGGTAGATACCCAAAACAAATATGGAGCCTATTCTTTTCGGAGATGTGGGAGCGTTTTTGTTTTTATGGCATGCGGGGTATGCTTGTGTTTTTTATGATTACACAACTTAGCTTCCACGAGAAAGATGCCAATTTGCAATATGGGGCAACCCAAGCTTTTGTCTATGCATTTACCTTTATCGGAGGGCTCTTTGCGGACAAAATACTGGGATTCAGAAAGTCTTTATTCTGGGGAGGGTTGTTGATGATAGTTGGAAGTGCTTTGCTCGCAGCCGATCCTCATTCGTTTTTCTTCCTTGGGCTATCATTTATCATCATCGGAACAGGATTTTTCAAGCCTAACATATCCACAATGGTTGGCGAATTATATAAAGATGGGGATGCAAGAAGGGATGCCGGATTTTCATTATTTTATGCCGGGATTAATTTGGGTGCATTTCTGGGTGGCTATATCTGTGTTGCTATCGGTAAAGGCTATATGTTGAGCAACGTAATTGATGAAGCTCATAGGTGGAATGTAGCATTTGGGCTTGCCGCAATTGGCATGATAATCAGTTTGATTAATTTCTCATTTACAAAGAAAAAGTTGGGACCAATAGGTCTCCAGCCCGGACATCCTGATGCATTGGTACAAAGTAAACCTCTACCGAAATGGGTAGAATACGCCGTATATATCGGGACGCTCGTCATAATACCTGTTATCCAGATTATGGTCTCTAAGCCAGAATATACGGATTATTTTATGTACACTATCGGGCCACTGACCCTGATATATCTCTTTTATGAGATGTCAAAAGTTACGCAGAAAGAGCGTAAGAAGCTATGGGCGGCGCTTGTCTTCATCGTATTTTCTATTCTTTTTTGGGGTATATATGAGCAAAGTGGCGGTTCATTAAGCATTTTTGCGGCTAAAAATTTGAACGATAACCTCTTGGGTATGACCATGGATCCCAATGGCGTCAATAATTCTGCCGGAGCATTCTTTATCATCGCTCTCGCACCCTTGTTTGGCTTGATGTGGCTATGGATGGACAAGAAAGGCTTTGAACCCAATACCATCATCAAATTTGGACTCGGTTTTATACTATTAGGATTGGGATATTATACTTTGTTTACAACACGCTTCTTTGCGGTTGATGGCATATCTTCCCTGGATATATTTACTATTGCTCTCTTGGTCATTACATTTGGTGAGCTTTGCCTATCTCCAATAGGTCTTTCCATCATGACCAAGTTGTCTCCGGCAAGGCTTCAGGGGATTATGATGGGTATGTGGTTTTTAGCATCTGCATACGGACAGTATGTTGCCGGGATTATAGGCGCCAGCTTAGCAACCGCCGACGACAACGCCCCGGCATCTGTCGCCATGGAAGCTTATACCGATGGTTATAAAATGCTGGGTATCTATGCACTGATTGCGGGAGTTGTGCTGATTGTCATTTCTCCTTGGATAAAGAAACTTATGCAGGGCGTCAAATAGATAGCTCTACCATTTTTTACTAATGGCCCCGTGTTGGTTTTGCCTTAATTATATAAATGTATAAATGTGAAGCGATTTTTTATTATATTGTTTTTCTTCCTGATTGCAGGGAGCTTTAATGTATCGTATTCTAATAATTATCAGCAAGATATTCGATTGTTTCCTACTAATTGGTGGGTAGGCATGACATTAAGTAATGTTCAGTTGATCGTCAAAGGCGGTACCTCAGATTTCAATCTTCAGAAAGTCACAATATCCTATCCCGGTGTAGAATTGAGAAAAATCCATCGGCTGGAAAATAAGAAGTATTATGCTCTTGATGTACATATTTCACCGACTGCAAAGCCCGGTATTGTTACCATCAATATAGGTGATATCGCTGTAAAATGGCCACTGGGACAAAAAAATAAAAAGGGAAATGGAATAACCTATGCCAGAGGAGCCACTTGTTCTGACTTGATGTACCTAATCATGCCGGATCGCTTTTCTAATGGTGATTATAGCAATGACAGAATACCGGGAATGAGAGATCAAAGTCTTAACCGAGATACCGTATTTAATCGCCATGGTGGTGACTTACAAGGGATTATCAATCATTTGGATTATTTCAATCAATTGGGTGTCACTACTCTTTGGCTCAATCCTGTTCTTACCAATGACATGCCCGAAAGGACCGAACATGGGTATGCCTTTACCGACCACTATACCATCGATCCCAGACTTGGCGGGAATCAAGCATATAAAGACTTAATACAACAAGCTCATCAAAAGAATATTAAAATAATTCAGGATGCAGTGTATAATCACATTGGCACCTATCATTGGATCGTGCAAGACCCGCCGGCCTCCGATTGGCTTCATCAGTGGCCACAGTTTCAGCAGACGAGTTATAAGGATCAAACACTGATGGATCCCTATGCAAGTGCCATCGATAAGAAGATAATGAGCGATGGTTGGTTTGTGCGCTCAATGCCGGATTTGAATCAACGTAATTCTTTTGTGGCTAAATTCTTAATACAACATGCGATATGGTGCGTTGAAGAATTTGGTATTGATGGCTGGCGAATAGATACGTATGCATACAACGATCTCGACTTCATGAATGAATGTAATGCTGCTTTAATGAAAGAATACCCAAAACTTTCATTGTTCGGAGAGACTTGGGTGCATGGAGTCATCAATCAAAGCTATTTTACGCGCAATAATTACAATATTCCATACAAGAGCAATCTACCGGGAGTAACGGATTTTCAGTTGTTGTGGGCAATAAATGACGTTATGACAAAGCCATTTGGTTGGACAGATGGGGTTAATAAAATGTATAGTACTTTGGCACAGGACTTTGTGTATGCCGATCCATATAATAATGTAATCTTCTTGGACAATCATGATTTAAGTAGGGCATATTCAGTGTATAATAAGGATTTGAAGAAGTATAAAATGGCGTTGACGTGGTTGTTGACATGCAGGGGAATTCCTCAACTTTATTACGGTAATGAAGTGTTGATGGAAGGCGTTACATCGCCTAATGATGGCTATGTGAGACTTGACTTTCCGGGAGGATGGAAAGAAGATAAGGTCGATAAATTCAATGCATCCGGTAGGACGCCGGAGGAAAATGAAGTTTGGAATCTCATAAGTAAATTAGCTCATTTTCGACAAAACTCAAAAGCTTTGACTACAGGGAAGATGATGCAGTTTGCTCCGGACGATGGGCTTTACGTCTATTTTAGATACAATTCAGATGAAGTAATCTTATGTGTCATGAATAGCATGGACAAAGACAAAAACTATGAATTGCAACGTTATAATGAGATGACAAAAGGTTTTTCCAAAGGCATAAATATATTGGATGATTCTGAGATAAATTTGAATGATAAAATTTTCATCAAATCTCATTCAATGCAAGTGATACTATTGAAAAAATAAAAAACGTTCACAATCAAACAAGTATTTATAAAATGAACCATGGAATTCTAAAAATATGTAATTTTACACGATAATAAAGTTAGAGACATGAAAATATGCATTTCAATTGTAGCATTTTTGTTGATATTTAATACCTCATTGGTATCTCAAAACAAAAGTGATAAGATTCAACCTACAACACAAGAAATAAAACCCAAGCCAAATAAAGTTATCGAAAAGGCCGTATCTCCGGTCGAAAGTGATGCTCAACCCGAGATTGTTTACGATGAAGTAGATGAGTTACCTGTGTATAAAATCGGTAATAAGGCATTCTACAGCCTTATGCAGAGAAATTTTGAAGCCCTTCAAAGTGAAGGGATTACTGTGGACAAGACTATGTTGCTCCAATTTGTTGTGGGTGTTGACGGTAAAGTTAGGTCAATGGAGGTTTTTGACGAAAAAGGAAAAAAAGTTACCGATTCGCCTACTTTGAGCCAACACATGCCTTATTGGGGTATTGGTAGGAAAAATAAAGAGGTCGTGTCAACTAGGATGAGAATACCTCTTGCATCTATTATCGAAGATTAATGAAACAAAAAGATTAAATTTATCATTATACTATTAATTGGTAAGTTTGTGTTTATCAGTATAGTGAAATTATTTTTAAAACCATTCGTCATGAAAAATATACATATTCATTTTGGGTTAATTTTTTCAATATTATTAACGCTTAACGGTCTTAATGCTCAAAATAAAACGACACAGCAGGAGTCTAAACAACCACATAAGACCACGGAGATTAAACCTAAAGCTTATAAAACCTTGCCTCAACAAAGTGACAATGAGCCTAAAAATGCCAAAGAGATTTGGATGGAAGAAAATCAAATTTACACGGTAGTAGATAATCCACCTTCATTCCAAGGCGGAAATTCTGAAATGTATTCCTACCTTTCAAAAGAGCTGAAATATCCGGTAGAAGCAAAAGCAAAAAAAGTATCCGGAAAGGTTATCATGCAATTTACGGTGGAAAAAGATGGTTCTCTTTCTGATATTAATGTCGTTAAAGACAATGTGGGCTATGGCGCTGGTGAAGAGGCAACCAGAGTGATACAAAAGATGCCTAATTGGATTCCAGGCAAAAATGACGGTAAAAACATCCGTGTTAAAATGACATTGCCTATTACATTTAAGGCCTAAAATATCCATGTACTTTAATTTGTCGAAATGGGGGATTGTTTTAAGTCTCATGTTTTCCCTTATACCATCTTTAATTTCCCAGGAAAAAGGACAGGATTCCACGGGCAGGACTCTCCCAGGTATAAAAGCAAAAAATGATGTACGCGAGGTGAAATATCAGTCGGCGACGACATCTCAAGATATGATGGAGCTTACGAGTGAAGGTGGAAAGATAGTATTGAAACCGGAGACAGTACCTGAATTTCCGGGAGGCCCATCTGCATTGGCTGATTTTATAAAATCTAATTTGCGGTATCCCAAAGAGGTTATTAGACAGGGGAAATATGGGGTTGTGGTCGTACAATTTACCATTGGTGTAGATGGGACAGCGTTTAATCCCGTCATCACCTTGGACAAGGTAGGAAACGGAGCAGATGAGGAAGTAAAGCGATTGATACAACTTATGCCCAAATGGAAGCCGGCAACATTACAAAATACTCCTGTCATTGTAACTTATACGCAGGTCATTAACTTTAAAAAGCAAAACACAAATACTCAAGATTAAAGTAAACTATCTTACCGAAAAAACGTTTCAAAGTATTAATTATATCAATTGAAGAAATAAAATGATAGAAGAAACCACAACTAAGACACCCATTGTATTAACAGAAAGTGCTGTTGAACAATTGAAGATGGTTAAAGAATCCCAAGGCATTCCGGCTGATTATGGATTGCGTGTAGGTGTAAAAGGAGGCGGGTGTTCCGGATTTAGTTATGAATTGGGCTTTGACTCTCAAAAACCAGGCGATGAAGTGTTTACCATACACGGCATTGAGGTGTATATGAAAAAGGCTCACGGAATTTATCTACAAGACATGATAATAGATTGGGAGGAAGGATTGAATAATCGTGGTTTTTCCTTTAAAAATCCAAATGCAAGTAGTACCTGTGGCTGCGGTACTTCCTTCTCCGCTTGATAATATTGAAGTAGTAAAATTATCGTTTCATGTCCCTGTAAAAATGGGCGAATAAAAAAAGAGTTCCAACAAAACTGGAACTCTTTTTTTATTTGTATTCAGGGAACTCGGTATTATACCGGTCTCACTTCTGAGGAGAGTGTTATTTTTAAGCCACTTTTATCCTCATTTAATATAGCGGTAAATTTAGCTCCTTCCTGAGGATTCTCATTTAAGATAAATTCTGCCAAAGGATCTTCAACATATTTTTGAATAGCACGATGAAGTGGGCGGGCGCCAAATTGAGGGTCATATCCTTTTTCGGCGACAAAATCCTTAGCATCTTCGGTTAGTTCCATAGAGAATCCGAGCTGACCCAGTCTATTGTATAAGGACTGAAGGACGATGTCAATTATTTGGAATATCTCATCTTTAGAAAGGCTATTAAAAATTACAACATCATCAATCCTATTAAGGAATTCAGGAGAAAAAGTCTTTTTCAAAGCTGCCTGAATGACACTTTTGGCATTATCTTCTTCTGCTTCCAATCTGGCTGTCGTATTGAATCCAACGCCGGTTCCAAAATCCTTCAATTGTCTGACTCCGATATTGGAGGTCATAATGATCATCGTATTTTTGAAATCAACTTTTCTGCCTAATCCATCCGTCAGGACGCCGTCGTCTAAAACTTGTAATAAGATATTATAGACATCGGGGTGTGCTTTCTCAATTTCATCCAATAAGATGACCGAGTATGGCTTTCGGCGGACTTTTTCAGTCAGCTGTCCACCTTCTTCGTAGCCAACATAGCCGGGAGGCGCTCCTATGAGTCTGGTTACAGAAAATTTTTCCATGTATTCGCTCATATCTAAGCGGATAAGGCTGTCATCTGAATCGAAGATATGTCTTGCCAGTGCTTTTGCAAGTTCAGTCTTTCCGACACCCGTTGGTCCAAGGAAGATGAATGAACCGATAGGCTTTTTAGCATCTTTTAAGCCAATGCGGTTACGTTGGATAGCTTTTACGACTTTGTCAATAGCTTGATCCTGACCGATAATCATTTGTCTTATTTCTGCGTTCAGGTGTACCAGCTTATTACTTTCCTTTTGAGCCACTCTTTTTAGCGGAATGCCTGTCATCATGGATACAATTTCGGCAATATCTTCTGCATCGACCGGATAGCGTTTGGTTTTGGCTTCTTCTTCCCATTTCACCTTTTCTTCTTCAAGGGTTCGACTCAATTTGGATTCATCATCTCTCAAATCGGCTGCTTTCTCGTATTGTTGATTTTTGACAGCCAGATTTTTTTGTTTTTTGATGTCTTCGATTTGCTTTTCGATATCCTCGATATGTCGCGGTACGTGAATGTTTTTTAGGTGAACTCTAGCACCGACTTCATCCATAACGTCGATAGCCTTATCAGGTAAAAACCGATCGCTGATATAACGGTCACTCAGCTGAACACATGCTTTAATAGCATCATCTGAGAAAGTGACGTTATGGAATTCTTCATACTTGCCACTGATATTTTTTAAGATTACCATCGCTTCTTCGGCAGATGGCGGGTCAACGATTATTTTTTGGAATCGGCGATCCAGCGCACCATCTTTTTCTATGTATTGACGATATTCGTCAAGTGTTGAAGCTCCAATACATTGTAATTCACCACGAGCTAGTGCGGGTTTGAATATATTAGAAGCGTCAAGAGAGCCGGTCGCTCCACCTGCACCTACGATGGTGTGGATTTCATCGATAAATAAAATTACATCACGCGTTTTTTCTAGCTCGTTCATGATGGCTTTGATGCGTTCTTCAAATTGACCGCGATACTTAGTACCTGCAACAAGTGCGGCAAGATCCAACATGACAATACGTTTGTTAAAAAGCGTACGAGAAACTTTTTTCTTAAGAATTCTCAAAGCTAGACCTTCTATAATGGCTGTTTTTCCTACACCCGGCTCACCAATGAGAATTGGATTGTTTTTCTTACGACGGCTGAGGATCTGAGAAACTCTTTCTATTTCTACTTCTCGACCTATGATAGGATCCAATTTGCCCTCTTCGGCAAGTCTTGTGATGTCACGACCAAAATTGTCTAAAACCGGAGTTTTGGACTTGGTAGATCCTTTTTTCTGGAACTTGGATATGTCTTCTTCCTCCATGGGGAATTCGTCACCACTACCAGCGGACATATTGCCAAGTTCAGACCAATCGTCTGTCAAATCAACATTCCCCATGTAATCTAATTCGGTCTTAAAGCTTTCGTAATCAATATCGTATTTTTTAAGAATCCTTGCAGCGGTATTGTCCTTGTGTTTAAGAATGCTCAAAAGCAGATGTTCCGGACTAATCTCATCGGTTTTGAATAGTTTGGCTTCTAAGAATGTAACTTTCAGAACTTTATCTGCATGCTTGTCCAGCGGAATATTGCTTACATTGGAAGTTGACTCTAAGTTGGCTTTTTCAATAGCGGATGTTTCCACTAATTTAAATAATTCATCAAAGTCCACATCCATAGTCATCAATACCTTGTTAACAGTACTGTCTTTGTCGGATAACAGACCCATTAAGAGGTGTTCTGTTCCGATATAATTATTCCCTAACCGCAATGCCTGATCCCGGCTTTGGGTAATAATTTTCCTTACTTCAGGTGAGAATTTTTTGTTCATTTTTTGCTCCTTAAATTTTTTAAAGTCTTTTCGATCCTTTTATTATCTTTATTAGACGCTAAAAGTGTACAAATTGTTTATTTTCAACACAAGTATAATATTTTATCACTTTATAAAAAAATAAAATATGATAAATTAACATAATGTTATTTGTATTATGAAAAAATTGTGCCAAAATAAATCGAATCGTTATATTTAATTTGAGCCAAAAGGCGTTTATATGTTCTGATAAATCAGAGTCAATATCGAATATGCATTAGCGGCGTGGGTTTGAAAGGATTTAAACTTTTATTAAGAAAAATATGCTTGAATACATGTATATTTGACCGATTGAATAATTAACAAATTTTAACGTTCAACTGACATAATTACATTACAGTAACCAAAACTATATGAAATATTCCATAGATAAGCAAGAACATTATGCCATAATGACACTTGAAGAAGAAAATTTGAATTCATTGCTTGCACCGGATTTAAAGTCCGAATTGGTTATATTTAAAAATGAGGGCCTTACCAACCTGGTTATCAACCTTTCGAAAGTAAAATATATTGATAGTAGTGGATTGAGTGCTATTCTTACGGGCAATAGACTTTGGAAGGAAAATGGGGCATTTATTTTAACGGAGATAAATCATACTCCGGTAAAAAAGCTCATTGAAATATCTCGATTGGAGTCTATTTTGACCATAATACCTACCATGGAAGAATCACTGGATTACATTTTGATGGATGAAATTGAAAAAGAATTAAATTCCAGTACGGAAGAGGAGTAATTGAACTTTCACATCACAATATTAGGCTCTAATTCTGCCCTTGCTGCTCATGGTCGGCATCCGTCTTCTCAATATATCAAATTAGATCATCATCATATTCTGATGGATTGTGGGGAGGGGAGTCAGTTTCGAATGAATGAGCTGAAATTGTCAAAGGTGAAATTAGAGTATATCTTTATTTCTCATTTGCATGGTGATCACGTGTTTGGATTACCCGGTCTGATTACAAGCATGATATTGTTGGGGCGTAAAGAGTCACTGACCATTGTGGGACCTATAGGGATAAAGGAGTTTATCGAAAATATAACTAAATCCACATTTACGCATTTTAATTTTCCTATCCATTGTATTGAGACGAATCCTGAAGAGCATCAATTGGTATTGGAGGAAGCTACTTTTCAGGTAGAAAATATTCCGCTTAGTCATGGTGTCCCCTGTAATGGTTATCTATTCCGGCAGAAAGAACGCCCATTGAATTTAAAGGAAGAAGTCATTGGGAAATATAACCTGAATACAAAACAAATAATCGAGTTAAAAGCAAGGAAAAGCATTGCTGTAGATGGAGGCTATTTGCATCCAGATGAAGCGCTTTATGTCAAGAACAAAGCGCGGTCCTATGCCTATTGTTCAGATACAGCCTATCATTCCGCCATAGTTCCGATAATAAGAAATGTTGACTTGCTGTACCATGAAGCTACCTATTTGGAGGAGTATCAAGAAAAGGCAAGGCAACGTGGGCACAGTACTGCTATTGAGGCGGCTACAATTGCGAAAGATGCCGGAGTGGGTCGATTGCTGATTGGCCATCCCTCCAGCAAATATGCGGATATTCGACCCTTGATAGAGGAGGCAAGATCCGTATTTGAAGAGACTGAATTTGCTTATGAAGGTCGAGTGTTTGATGTGTAGTGGCTGTATTTATTTAATGTAAATGTTGGATTTGGTTAGCAAAATGAGGAGTTGAATATTAATAGTTTATTCGGTTATTTCATTGATAATCAGGTGTGATTTAAGTAAACAAAATAAAATTTCACATATTTTTTGAAAAAATGATATAAATCTTTTGTTCTTCTTAAAAATGATTCTATCTTTGCACCGCTTTAGAAGAAAAGCTTTAGCAATGATCCTGTAGCTCAGCTGGTAGAGCACATCACTTTTAATGATGTGGCCCTGGGTTCGAATCCCAGCGGGATCACAAAATTCAGAATAAAGGTTGTCCATAGTTGATACGGACAACCTTTTTTTTATTTTATGCAGCCTATACAACGATTGGTACATCGATTCCGCTTATGTCTATGACGGAATGTGGATTGAACTTTTTCAAGACAATATAGAGCGTCATCAAGAATTCAGGATTATTACACAAACTTTTTATCTTTACCCTATGGATGTAGTTATAAGAAAGGCTGTCAAAGAAGATTGTGCTGAGATGATGGGACTCATTCGGGAATTGGCTGATTATGAAAAGGCATCGGAGGAAGTGACGGTTGACTTTGACCATTTTGTAGAAAGCGGTTTTGGGAAAGATGCAGTGTGGTGGGCATTGGTGGCAGAAGTGGATGGTAAAGTTGAAGGATTGGCTTTGTATTACATTCGATATTCTACATGGAAGGGTCAGACACTTTATTTGGAAGACTTAGTCGTCAATCCTGTGTTTAGAGGTAAAGGTATAGGTGCAAGGATGATGGATGCTTTGATTGCTGTTGCAAAGGAAAGGAAGTGTAATCGCATAAATTGGCAGGTACTTGATTGGAATCAACCAGCAATTCATTTTTATGAAAAGTATAATGTTTATAAGGATGAAGGATGGATAAATTTTCACTTGGAGATAGTATGATTACGTTGTATTTGAAAAGGTGATGACTTCTCAAGGATTATACCTAAAACTTATGAATGGTACAAAGACTCCTAATAATACGCATTCGAATTCAATTTGATTTATCGAGGAAGGGATCAATTATCAAAATTTTTTATTCAGGGAGACCTTTATGTTTTTCATGGAAATATGATTAATTGTATCTTGCAATTGAAATTTCTATCCTATCTTTGGTTTTAATTTTAACCA
This sequence comes from Saprospiraceae bacterium, assembly GCA_018057925.1. GTDB lineage: Bacteria > Bacteroidota > Bacteroidia > Chitinophagales > Saprospiraceae > Parvibacillus. Next base: position 2,306 of record JAGPCT010000054.1, on the reverse strand, counting down.
GCAATGGATTTACGCAACTACCGTCAACAATATAATAAGGGTGACTTAGAAAGAGATCAACTGGACGAAGACCCTTTTATTCAATTTGAAAAATTATTCTCAAAAGCAAAGGAGGCAGGGGTATCCGAACCTAATGCTATGACATTGGCTACCTTTGACGAGCATTTTGGTGCTGATGCCCGAATTGTTTTACTCAAGGAAGTTGTTCTTAACGAATTTGTTTTTTTTACCAATTACCTTTCATCTAAGGGTCAACAATTGACAAAGTGTCCTCACGCTACATTGTTATTTTGGTGGCCACAGTCTGAGTGCCAAATAAGAATTAGAGGGCATGTTGAGCGTATTGATCCCGCAGAATCTGACGCATATTTTTACAGCAGGCCACATGACAGTAAGGCGGGAGCCATCTCTTCTCAACAAAGCTGTGTTGTGGAGGATTACGATGAGCTTATGAAAAGATTTGAAGAGATAAAAGCGTTGCCGGATGGGCAGTTGGAGAGGCCTGAACATTGGGGTGGCTTTGCCGTTAATCCAAAAGAATTTGAATTTTGGCAGGGGCGGCCAAATCGAATGCATGATCGATTCTTATACCAACTCGTTGATAACCATTGGGTCATCAAAAGGCTAAGCCCATGATTGTTGAACTAATTACTTTGCCTTGAGAATCCATATCCTTTCATCGAGATTTCCTTATCCTTTGGAGAAAGGTGATAAACTACGGTTATATCATCAGATTAGGCTATTGTCCATGAATCACGAGGTGCATTTGTTTTGCATATCGGAAAAGAATACTTCCGATGAGGATATAGCCCATGTGAAGCAGTTTTGTAAATCAGTTACGCTTTATCCAGTGTCAAGGATAATGCGATTTTGGATGGTTTTTGCGGGGATATTTTTTAATTTGCCCTTTCATGTCGGTTATTTTTATTTGAATAGGTTGACAAGGAATATTCAGAGGGATTTACAGGAAAATAATCCTGATTTGATATTTTGCCAACTTGTACGGGTAATCCCATATTTAAAGGGATTTAAGGGCAAAATTTGGCTTGATTTTATGGATTCTTTTTCAGCTAATTTGCGTAAGCGTAAAGAAACGGCACCTTGGTGGGAAAAGATATGGCTTCGATGGGAAATTGCGAAAATGATTAAAGTCGAAAAATCTGCTTTTGATACAGCAGATTATTTCAGTATTATTTCGGAACAGGACCGCCAATCCATAGATCCAGAGAACAAACATCGTATTGCAGTTTTGCCCAATGGAGTAGATCTGGAATATTATCATCCTAATGAGTATCATGAAGAGTTATACGATATCTGTTTTACCGGAAATCTCGGCTATGAGCCCAATATCAAAGCTGCTTCTTATTTAATCAATCGAATCGGAAAAAAGCTGGAATCCGATATTACGGTTAGAATTGCCGGAGCAAGACCATCGAAATCACTGATGAAGCAGTCCAATACAAGGTTTATTATTGAAGGATGGATGGATGACATCCGTGAAGTATATTGGACGGGTAAGATATTTGTAGCGCCCTTGTTTTCAGGGAGTGGGCAACAAAATAAAATTTTGGAAGCAATGGCAAGTGGACTGTCTGTTGTTACAACTTCTCAGGTCAATAACGCAATAGGAGCGATACCCGGAAAAGAAATATTTATTGCAGATGATTTGCAGACATTTTTAAGAACGATTGATGTGCTGCTTGATGACGAAGATCTTCGTAAGAGTACCTCACATGACGCAAGGGAGTTTGTGGAGAAGAATTATGATTGGTTGACAATAGGGCGTAAAATAGAAGATTTCCTTAAGGAGGTATAAAGGGAAAACAGATTATCCCAGAGCTATATTATCAATTGACATTGCTCTTTGAAAGACTTCTTTTCGATCCATTTTAAACCAAATTCCGCTTCTTAGACAAATGCTCAATCGATTTACGACTCATAATCAATAGTTTACAGAAACCATTGAAACGATTCGGTCATCGGAATTAACCCTCATAATCAGCACTATACGGTTTTTCAAAACCTTTTCTGCTGAATTACATCTAACTAAATCACAACAAGTTGATTATCAAATATTTGGAAATATGTTGATTCGTGACTATTTGAATTTCAACACAACAAAAAGTTAGCTTCATATTTCTTAAAGACAATATTTTGCCTTTAATATGAATTCGGGATGAATGTAGTCCAAGTATCATCACTGAAATAGCTTTCCCTACTGCTCCAAAAAAAGGATCAAAAGGGAAGGGCAGCGCTCGCTGCCCTTCCGCTACAAAGCAAGCTAACCAACCACTTCGGCATTTCTG
>JAGPCT010000015.1 GCA_018057925.1 Saprospiraceae bacterium | reverse complement strand
CATCATAACGGTCAAATACTTGCCTATACTTTCTTTGGTTGTCATACAGCCATTCTGTTGAGGAATAAGACTTTAATTCCTTAAATTTATACCTCTTTTTCGATTGAGGCATTTCTATGTTTGACATGCGCACATCATTTTGTGTATGAAATTAGTGAAAAACATAATGCAATATACTCAAATGTTTGTTGCTTTCCATTTAACCATCAATTTATTTTTTACTATGAATCTTTTATAATATTACCTAATAGTTAATAATAAAACTATAAATTTTTGTAAAACTATGATAGGTTAATTATTATATATTTATAAATATCAGATATTTAATAACATAAAGTAGTATGTATTCAATGTAAACTATTTGTTGTTGGGATTGTTTGAGTAACTAAATTAGAATAAATATAAATAAACACGTAATTTTGTGTTTACATAGTTATGGCAAAAGTTACATTTAAATTTGAAGATAAGCAGCCTGATATCATTATAGAAGATGTGGAAGAAGGTTTAAGCATTTTAGAGGTTGCTGAAGAAAACGATATTCATCTGAATCACAACTGTGGTGGAGTATGTGCATGCAGTACTTGTCATGTTTATATTCATGAAGGTGAAGATGACTTAGAGGAAATTTCAGATAAAGAAGAAGACTTTATAGATCGGGCAATTAACCCGAAACTGAATAGTAGATTGGGATGCCAATGTGTTATCCTATCGGGAGATGCGGATATCGTGGTTGAAATACCTGATCAAAGTAATATTATAGGTCACGAGCATTAGATTAAAATCAAACAAAATAAGTATGAAAGATTTGGAAGGCATTCCATTTGACTGGCAGGACTATGAAGACATAGCAATGAGTCTGTATGATAAATTTGGAGATGATTTTTCTGAAAGTCAAATTTATAGAATTCGATTTACGGATTTAATTGAATGGGTGTTGGTGTTGCCTAATTTCATTGGAAAACGGGAAGATTGTTCTGAAGGTCACCTTGAGCAAATACAGACGCATTGGGTCTATGAATGGCGAGATAATCAATAAGTGATGGAATTGTTGGATAGGATGAAGAAAATCAAAGCTTTTGTTTTTGACGTAGATGGCGTGATGACAGATTCTTTGGTTCATCTATGGGAAAATGGTGACCAAACTAGAACAATGAATGTGCGAGATGGCTTTGCATTAAGGCGTGCCGTTGATTCAGGTTATATTGTTGGTGTTATTACCGGGGGTAGAAGCAATGGTGTTGTCATAAGGCTGAATGGATTGGGCATTAAGGATATATATTCCGGAGTCATTCGTAAGCAGGTTGCATTGGATGAATTTAAAACAAAGCATCAACTTTCAGATCAAGAAATCATGTATATGGGCGACGATTTGATTGATATCCCGGTGATGAGAAAAGTTGGATTAGCCGCAGCTCCCCAAGACGCCGTCATTGAAGTACTCCAAATAGCCCAATTTGTATCTAATTTTAAGGGTGGGAGAGGCTGTGTTCGAGATATCATTGAAGCGGTTATGAAACTTCAGGGTACATGGCATGAATTTCATGAAGACGAGAAGTTTGGAGTATGAATTTTTACCTTATATCCTAACATCATAATGTGAGTAGGATTGATTTTTTACAACATTACAAATTTAGTGTAATATTATAGATATAATTCACCAAATGTCAATAGATTATTGTCGGGATCCAGGATTGAAAACTCTATTTGACCCCAAGGCTTTTTTTCAAGATGACCATTTGGATGGATTTTGACTCCATTGTTTATTAACCAATTATAATACTCTTCAATATTGTCCGTTCTGATATATATTTGGCCATAATTTTCCTTGATGTCTAAGGAGTTATGTATAAAAAAATGTATCTGAACTTGATCTTTTTGCACCATCAAATAATCTTCTGAATAATGATTACCAAATGGCTCGAATCCCAATTGATCAATATAATAGTTTTTCGTAATTTGAAAATCTCTCATAGGCAATTTAGGATTGACACTGATAAGCATATATTGAAAAATTTTGTGTGATATTTTGCGTAAAGCAATGATCACCTCATTTAATTACCTTACGCATACTGATCTTCAAATTTATTAAATTTTAATTAATTAACAGATAATTTTATTTACCAACAAGGCTAATGGGATCAATATTTGTATCACACCATTATACTTTAACTATCTCATAAGGTTGACGTTTTATCAAAATCGGGTATATGACGTAATTATTTAATGAAGTATTTATTACCTTTAAGCCATGAGTTTAGTATGGAAATTGATTAAACTAACAAGGCCGTTAAATGCAATGTTGGTCTTCGCTGCTTTGCTTGTGGCGAGAATCATCATAATGAATTATTACAGACCCAATAGTGTTCAACCGGTAGTCAACATAGTTGATTATTTAGTCATGATTCTAATTGGAATGCTCATTCTGGGAGCCGGAAATGTTATAAATGATATTATTGATTACAAGATAGATTTGATTAATAAACCTAAAAAAGCATTGATCCCCAATTATATATCATTGAAAAAGGCAATCAGGTTTTACTACATCTTGAATGGTATTGCAGTTTTAATGTCTTTATATTTAGTGATCAAATACAACGTCTTATTTTCTTTCATCATACCTTTTTTGGCAATATTAATTCTATATGTTTATTCCAAATATCTTAAAAAGAGCTTCTTTTTAGGAAATTTTACCATTGCGTTATTGTGTGGTGCACTGTCTTTGGTAGGATTTTGGGTTGAAAGGTCCAATTTGCTAATTCTAAAGCCTGCGCACGTTTCAGAGTATAATGTGTTGATTTACTCTTTTGTATGTATAGGTGTATTTTGTTTCTTACTGGTATTAAATAGAGAATTGATTAAAGATTGTGAAGATGTAGAAGGCGACCGGTCACAGGGTGCACATACTTTGCCAATTGTTTTGGGGTTAAAATGGAGTAATAGGATTATTTTCTTTTATTTTATCTTTTATGCCATTGTTTTTACAATACTTAATATAATAAGAATAAAAGAAATATATAATGTAAATATTATAATATGTACAATAATTTATTTGATAGTGTTTGTTTTTGGAATAGCATGGGTTTATCGCAAATACCAAGGAAAAAGACTATATTCAGCACTAAGCGCATTGGTTAAACTTTATTTAGTTCTTGGTTTGATAATGATGTTGTTTTAAGCCTTATCAATATTAGAAAATGCCGAATAGATAAAAGATTGGTATATCGATTCCGCATTGTCTTATGCGGAATGTGGGTTAAAGTCATGTATAGCGTAAATAATTAAAAATGATGTTGTTGTAATGGAAGATTTACGAAATTTCCATAAGTTTAGATTGTTTTTAGCCTCCAAAAGCCCTCGTCGTATCCAGTTAATGAAGGAAGCGGGATATATGTTTGAAGTTTTGAGTAATGACGTAGAGGAAGATTACCCAATTGGTTTGCCCATCGTTGATGTCCCTGAGTTTATTGCGAATAATAAAGCGAAAGGTGCAAAGTGGGCATTAAAAGATGAGCAGTCTATTGTAATCGGTGCAGACAGTGTTGTTATTTTGAATGAAGGTATAATAGGTAAACCCAAAGATGCCTCAGATGCAAAACATATTTTAAAAAAATTATCCGGTCAGACACATCGAGTTGTGACCGGAGTTGCGCTGATGAGCCTTTCCAAAACAATTACTTTTAGTGAAACTGCTGAAGTAAGTTTTTCGATATTGACGGATACCGAAATTGATTATTATATCGAACATTTTAATCCTATGGACAAAGCGGGTGCATACGGGATTCAAGATTGGATTGGTCTATGCAGGGTGCAGTCTATTCGAGGCACTTTTAGCAATATTATGGGTCTTCCTATGGCAAGGCTTTATGAAGAATTGATGAAATTTTAAGTAATAAGCACAGCAGCTATCTTATATTGCAATATTATGATGGGGAAATAAACTTAAAAGCTTCGATAAAATACAAATATTTGAAAAGAAATTATATTATTTTATTTTTAACCCAAATTCCGCATTAGACAATTGCGGAATCGATTTACGACTCGTAATCAATGGTTTACAGAAACCATTGAAACGATTCGTACATCGGGATTAACCCTCATAATCAGCACCATACGGTTTTTAAAAACCTTTACTGCTGAATTCGAGTTTAATTCATTAAAGTTGTCTTTATTTTACAGTTAAATTAAATCAAAATATAATATGGAGTTATTGGGTGTTGGTTCGAGAATTAGCCATCCATCTTATGGAGATGGTGTGGTGATAAAGCTTAATCCTGAAAATTATGAAATATGCTTTATGACATACGGAATTAAGCAAATATCAAAAGATTTCGATCGATTTTCAATAATTGAAAAAGTCGAACCAAGCGAAGAAGTCAGTTTTTCAGAAGCAGAAAAGTCGCTGATTAGAATCCTGAAACAATGGTCTGATGTTTCGGAAATTGTTCCACTTGGTGATAAGTGGAAAGGTGGCATCATGGAATTAAGGCCTTCAAATATCTCTTTGAAGTCAAAAGAGATTCCTATTGAGACTTTCTTTCACAAAATTGTGATGTTGCGTGATAGAGTAAGGGTTATGGAACAAAGAATCAATAGCCATCCGTTGATGAATGATGAAGATAAAGTGAATATGCAACAATATATTACCAGAATCTATGGCTCGCTTACATCTTTTAATGTTTTATTTAAGAATGCAGATCAACAGTTTGTGGGTGAAAAATCTTAATCGGTTGATTTTATAAATAAACGTTTAATATTGATTATTTTTGTCAACCAAAGTGAATGTTTTTCCTTCTATATAAAGGCTTTTGGCTTTAACCCAAGTTTCGCATTAGATAATTACGGAATCGATTTGAGGTCTGTAATCAATGATTTAAAGAAACCATTGAAATGATTCGTACAACTGGACTTTACTCATAATCAGCACTATACGGTTTTTCAAAACCTTTGTTGCTGAATTTAGGTTTAAACCCATGATAGTCCAATTTTTGAAAGCAAAAAAGGTTTGGATATTGCAAAAAGCGCATTCGTATATTTTAAAAAATAATATAGATGAACAAGTATATACCCCTCAGAGGCATGGTATTTTTTATATCAATACTTTTATCTTCTTGTTTAACAACCAGCAACAATTATGACAAAGTGATGCCCGGAATATGGCGCGGTGAATTGTATCTGGATGAAAGTAATCCAATGTCCCGCAATATTTCAAAAGTCGGCAATGAGCAAGATATATCTCTGAAAAATGCTTTCACAGAAGGCGTATTGCCTTTTAATTTTGAAGTGAGTTACAAGGATGATAGTATGATGATTGACCTAATAAACGGTAAAGAAAGAGTACGTGCTGAAGAGACATTTTTTGGGTTTAACAAGAAAAGTGGTAAAGATACTGTTCGAATAAATTTTGTTGCTTTTGACACCTATTTACGAGCAGAAATTGAAGATGGGGTAATGACAGGAGCTTGGTACAATCCCCGAAAAAATTGGCGGATTCCTTTCAGAGGTATAGCAGGAAAAGATTACCGATTTACTTTGATGAAAGATACACCCAAGGCCGATATATCTGGCAAATGGCAAATGGCATTTAAATTTGATTCAAGAAAAGATACGATGATAGGGCAATTTGTCCAGAAAGGAAATTATTTGACCGGAACATTTGCTTCTCCTACGGGAGATTATGGGTATTTAGAGGGTACGGTGCAAGGTGATAAAGTTTTATTAAGTGGATTTAATGGAGGTTGGGCTTATTTAGTGACCGGAAAAGTTGACAATAACAATCAAATGGAAGGGTTGTTTTATTCGGGTATTACGGGTAGGGCAACCTGGACTGCCATTCGGAAGGATAATGCTCAGCTTCTTGATGCCGGCATCAATTTTAGAACGTCAGTGGGTGCTTTGGCTCAATTTGCCTTTGAGGATGAAAACGGGAAATTGGTTCATTTAAGCGATACGCAATTTGAAGGTAAAGCTAAAGTTATTGCCATTACTGGAACTTGGTGTCCTAACTGTAAAGACGAGGCAAGATTTCTAACCGAATATCTAAGGCAGCATTCTCATCAAGACATTGCGGTCATTGGACTTGCTTTTGAAGCTTATAAGGATACGACTAAAGTCCGATCTTTAATAAAAAATTATCGCAAAGTTCTTAATTTGCCCTATCCAATATTGTGGGCTGGTATGGCCGACAAAGAAGCATATAAAAAGGTGCCTTTTATTTCAAAAATAGATGCCTATCCAACTATGATCTTCCTAGATAAAAAAAATCGAGTCGTGAAGGTTCATTCAGGTTTTAGTGGACCTGCTACAGATGAATATGATAGCTTTAAGCAAGAATTTGAATCAGAAATTGGAAAATTGTTGATGTTATGAAAACCATATTGATAACTGGGGCAACTTCAGGTATTGGAAGAGCAACCGCCACTTTATTGAATCAGTCATTACAATGTAAGTTAATACTAACAGGTCGACGAACCAATCTATTGAATGAGCTTAAAGAAAATCTGGAAGCTCAATCCGATAATTTGGTATTTACATATTCTTTTGACATTCGGGACTTAGATGCTTGCCTCAATTTTTGGGAAAACTTACCGAACGACTTAAAAGTGATAGATGTTTTGATTAATAATGCCGGATTGGCAAAAGGGTTGGATGAGATTCATAGAGGATCCTTTGAACATTGGAATCAAATGATTGACACAAACCTAAAGGGATTATTGCACATGACTCGGTTAATCAGTCCGGGCATGGTTGAAAGGAAAAGTGGTCATATTTTGAACCTTGGTTCCACAGCAGGAAAAGAAACTTATCCCAAAGGAAATGTATATAATGCTACCAAATTTGGTGTTGAAGCTTTGACAAAAGCGATGCGTATGGATTTGTATCCCTACGGTGTCAAGGTATCATCAGTAAGCCCCGGAGCAGTCGAAGATACAGAGTTTTCATTAGTACGTTTTGATGGTGATGCACAAAGAGCCAAGATATATGAAGACTTTAAGCCGCTTAATGCGAATGATGTCGCAGAAATCATATATTTTATCTTAACTCGACCATCACATGTCAATATTCAAGATGTGCTGGTTACTTCAACACAGCAGGGTAGCGCAATGTTGATTGATAGGTCTGGCCGAAAACCTTAACCAACTGTCATCATTCCGATACTTTTAGGTAAGGACCGACTTTAGTGAGCCATTCCTTTGTAAAGGCACCTGTTTTGATCAATTCATCGACTTGGGCATAAGGTCCATGATTATTTCTATAGTTTACAATGATTTGGGCTTCCTTCGCTTTGATGTAAAAATGTTTAGCTAAAGTATATGCATCGGAAGTGTTGACATTAATTTGAGTTGGTGGAGTGGAAAATCGGATATATTCAGTTATTTTATTAAAAATAGAGTCCGGTAAATTGTATGTGGATTTTATTTGATCAATATTGCTAAAGCCACCTAACTTATTGCGCCAATTGAGGATGATACGAGCATAATATTTACCGATTCCCGGCAATTCTATCAACTGTACCTCTGTTGCTGTATTTATGTCAATAGATTGAAATACTTTATTCGGTTGTTTGTATTTCGTTTTTAAAGAATGATCTACTTGACTGAAAATCAGAAATGGTTGGATCTTGACATACGTTTTTTCATCCATGGCGTATAATTTACGAAGGTCTTCAGGTTTTTTATATACAAAGCCGGATTTTCGAAAATTGATTAAGCCATTGATAATATTTTTTGGAAGTCCCATCATTTGTAATTCCTTGTATGTTATTGTGTTAGGGTCAAATGGGCTTAAATTGAAGCGTGATTTGACATGAGTGGTTTGCCTTTTGGCAAAGTTATGATGTGATGCGAATGCCTTATTTTCCTTGTTATGAGATAATGTATATTGAGATTGTATAAGATGTAACTGGTTTTGCGTCAGCCCATATACCTTTTTGACTTGATCCCAACGATTGAAACCTCCTATTTTATCGCGATAATGGATGATTCTTTTGGCTAATTTTTCAGGAAATCCGGATGCGATAAGATCATCATGGGTTATTTGATTAATATCAACGGGGGTTGAAGCCTTTTCCACTGGTTTATTGAAAGGAGTTGTATTTTTTTCGACAGGAAAGGAAGCATTGAATATATCCGAATTATTCTGAATGTAGATATGGCGGAACAAGCCATACAAAATAAGCAATACTAATGCAATGATAATTCCTTTACGTTGACTTTGACCTATATATAAATAGTTCTGAAGTGATTTGGGCATCTGAATATTATTTGGGTTAATAATCTGAAATTAAAAACTCAAAGTTATAAAACTTTTACTAAACTACCAAGTACACCCAACTAATTTTAATATTTATTCGTCTTATTTTATATCTGAAAGCAACCGTGAAAGCAAGAATGTTGTAAATTTGTGGAATTCAGACTATATTAAATATCTGTGTCAAATAAAAATAAATACAATTCCATAGAAGAAATCATCAGTGCATGTGCTGATAATGACCGTGTCGGGCAGGAGAAGTTGTATCGACTTTATTTGGGCACTATGGTTGCTATGTGTCGTAAATATATGCATGTTGAAGAAGATATACTCAGCGTGGTGAATGACGGTTTTTTAAAGGTTTTTATTCATTTAACCAAAAAGCCAATTTTGACCAATGTTGAAGGATGGATTCGTAGAATCGTGTATAATACTATGATAGATTTTCATCGAGGAAATAAGAACTACAATTCTAAGATTGCTCTGGTTGAAACAATATTTGACGGGGTAGCTGTTCAAGAACCCTATGAGAATTTAGATTATATTTATAGGCTTATTGACAAATTACCCGATATAACTCGGTCTGTTTTTACAAAATATGCCTTAGAGGGATATTCACATAATGAAATCGCCAAATTGCTTGATATTAAAGAGAATACAAGCAAATGGCACTTATTTGAAGCTCGAAAGAGACTGAAAAATTGGTTAAGTATTAGTAATTTACAAAAAAGTGTAGGTTGAAAAGTTTTGAAGATAGAGCGTGGGAGGATATGGTACATCGGCTTAACGATTCACTGCCAAGCCATAGTCCAATGTCCAAAAAGTATTGGATTCCCGTTGCCGTTGCCATTTTAGCCTTTGTGTTGGGCGGCTATATCCTTTTAGATAATTTTATTTTGAATCAAAGCTCAGATGTTATTCTTGCTCAGAAAGATGAGTCCTTTATACTGAATGACAATCAGCACACTATCGCGATTAAAGAAGAAGTAACGCACAATGACGTAGTAAAAAGTTCTAAATCATTGGATAATAATGATGATTCGAAGTATTATGCAGGGACTATTATTAAACCAAATCGCCAAAATAGCCGCAATCAAGGTAATCAGCAATTGATACTCCCCGGACACACTTACATTACCAAATCTGATGATATTATTCAAGTAAAGAGTAAAGTACCTTCAACTTTGGTTGATGGTAAAAATGATAACTCGTATAGCTTTAGCACATCAGAATACAACGGAGCAAAGCCTGTTTCTACTTTTAATTCGACATTTAACAGCGAGAATGATGGTGAATTGAGCTTATTAGAGTCTAAAGAAATTAAAACAGTTGATATTCCTGAATCTCCATTGGAAAAATTTGAAAGTCTGACTTTTGATACGAAAAAATTAAGGAGAAATTGGAATTTTAGTTTTGCCTTGGGAAGTTTTGCCAATGCGGCAATCAAATATTCAGGCATACAAGCTATTCCGTCAGCATCGTATTTTATAAATAAGAAGAATGCCATAAGTGTACACGTTCCGGTTTGGGTTAGGCATACAAGAGACGATAAGATTGTTGAAGATGTCAATCAAAAATTAAATGCTTCATTGCGTCAGGATCTTTTTGTTCCTGAAAATATTGATATTGTTTCACAAAAAGTTAATTCTGTCACAGTAGATGCCGGCATAGCTTTAGGTTATAGCCATCGAATCAATCAAAAGATATCCTTGGCTACATCAGGTATTGCACGATATGAGAATATTTCAGGGCTTATTCAAGCTTCATCAAGAATTCAAGGCTTTTCTAAAAATACAAATCAAGCATACGAAAGTATTGATAAAATGTATGCAGCCAAGAATGATGGCTGGAGCTATGGTGCAAATATTGAACTAGACTATCATTTTACACCTAAACATAGTGTGTATGGTACGGTTGCATATATGAATAACAAAAAATCTGATTTTGAAATCGGAATTGGATATTCATATAGAATTTATTAATAATGAGGTGATTAGGGTCTTTGAATAATAGATAGGAAAGTTGTATTATTACAGTAGAATAATATTTACTTAGGTATAATAACCATTCCCAACTGTTGCGCTAATTCCATTCTTTTTTTATTAATGCCGATTTGAATATACAATAGCTTAGTGAGCCCTTCTTCATCTTTATTTGATATCATTTCATTAATAATTTGCTTGTTAGCTTCGGCAGTAATATTAAGGGTTTGCATCTTTACGAGGAGAAGGGATTGTTGATATTCGTTGATATAATTTTCTTCGATCGCTTTTTGGTATTGAAGGTGGTGATTATATTTGTCAATCCAGTTATGGCTGAATTCATATCCTGAATCAATCCAAGAAAGGGCCATTTTTCTAATTTCTTGATTGGGGTGGTTGATATAGTATTCAAAAGAGTTACTGATTCCGGCGTCTAACCTTTCTTTATATTCATTGAATAAAGATAAATAAATGGATTGGTCAAAGCATGAAATTTCATCTTCCAGATCTTGAATTATTATTTCTTTGATTAACTTATTAGACTCATCGTCATACTCCTTATCACCATGTAACAGTAAAATCTTCAAAATAGCCTCTAATGGCATGTTTTGATCTGATTTTTCAAGTAAATTTTCAACATGTGGTGGTGTATTATTGCTTTGATCCCTGTCTTTTTGACGCTGATCTCTGATTTCTTCTAACCTTTGTTGGTCAGCATGTTTTTTCAATGCTTTGGCCAACTCAGCAAAAATTACTTCCTCCCTTATGTCCAACACTTTGGATGTTTCTGCCGCAAAGATGTCTCTTTTCAACATATCCGGAATGCGAGCAATGGACTGAATCATATCTTGGGCAATAGTAACCTTTTTAATAGGATCATTTTTTTCGACATCTGAGATTATTGAAAGCTTAAATTGAACAAAATCCATGGAGTTTGTTGCTAAATAATCGGTCAAAGCCTGACTCCCATGCGCTTTTAGATATGAATCAGGATCTTCCTCATTGGGCAAAACAGCAATTTTTACATTTAAATTTTGCTCCAACAATATATCTAATGCTCGCAAGGATGCTTTGATGCCAGCTTGATCGCCATCATATAGAATGGTTACATTATCTGTAAATCTTTTGATGAGCAGGGCTTGTTCCAAAGTGAGAGAAGTTCCTGAAGATGCTACAGCAATCTCAATTCCCGCTTGATGCAAGGTCGTTACATCAATATACCCTTCAACTAAAAGACAATGATCTTCCTTTCTAATCGCATTTTTGCCTTGAAAAAATCCATACAGAATATTACTTTTGTTGTATATAATTGATTCTGATGAGTTTAAATATTTAGGCGTCTTATCATTGGTTGTTAGTGCTCTACCCCCGAAGCCTACAATTCTACCTGATAGATTATATATTGGAAACATAACCCGATTGGTGAAAAAGTCACGGTTATGCTCGGTGATAAGCCCCAATTGTTTCATCAAATCGATGTTGTATGCCTTTACTTTTGCTTCATTCTGCAAGTTATGACCATCGGGAAAGGCAAAGCCCAAACCAAATTTATCAATTGTACCCTGATGGAATCCTCGTGATGTGAAATAAGACAAGCCGGCGTCTCTTCCAAATTGTGTCTCAATAAGATTATATTGAAAATGCTTCATGGCGAATTCATTGATTAGGATAAGACTTTCTTTTTGCCTGTCTTCTTCAATTTGTTCCGGCTTTTTTTCAACTTCTTCTATTAATACATTGTACTTTCTAGCGAGATAATGCAATGCTTCTACATACGACATGTTTTCGTGTTCCATGATAAAACCAACCGAAGTTCCTGATTTCCCACAGCCAAAGCATTTAAATATATTCTTTGTTGGCGATACCGTAAAAGAAGGCGTTTTTTCATTATGAAACGGACAATGACCCAATAAATTGACGCCTCGTTTTTTTAGGACAAGAAAATCTCCTACGACTTCTTCTATTCGAGCCTTTTGGAATATTTCTTCTATTGTCTTATTAGGTATCATTAAATTTAGTTCTGAGTCGAAATTGTTAATATGCAACTGCTCAATAAAGTTGACTTTTGAGTCAGGCCGTACGTATTAAATAATATATTTCAAATAAAATATTTTCTGTTTTGTTCAACCTTCATCTCATTTTTGACAAATACAAAATTGATTGACGTCTCTTTATGCCGATTAACCCAAATTACACATTGGACAAATGCTGAATCGATTTATGTCACCTAATCATTGGCTTTCTGGAACCATTGAAACGGTTTTTATATTGAGGTTATCCTCATAATCGACATAATACACTGTCAATAGTCATCCTGCTAATTCGGGTTGAGAGTCAAAGTTACAAGCATTAAGCAATACTTTTACTATTGATTTAAATATTTTATCCAAATAGACCAAATCTTTCATGAATGACAAGTGGAAATTACAAGAATTTTATAAGATTATTGTACAAAGTAGAGTGCCATTGATGCATATTGATGAAGTTCACCATCTTGTGTTACGAAGATGGTTCATTATCATAGACGCCTTCAATGGCTTGATTCCTTGATACAATCAATAAATTGTCTTGATTTTATCTAAAAAACATCATTTCTCTGTATTTTGCCAATGGCCAAAGGTTGTCTTCAACGATACCCTCTAAAAAGTCAACAGCATTTCTGATTTCTTCCATGAGCGGTTTTACTGTATTGCAAAATATGTCAGCTTCGGACTCATAATCTTGTTGATGATGTGCAAAATCTATAGCTTTTTCCAATTGTTCTGTTTTTGAGGCAACAATATTGATATAATTGGAAAGGTCGTTGAGTAAGTTGGTTTGCGTTTGATAGCTACCTTGAGGAAGTCCAATCTGCATCAATGAATGAATATTGGTTGCTACTTTTGTTTGATAGGCCAAACATGCCGGCAAGATATAAGATTTACAAAGGTCAGTTAATACCTTACTTTCGATATCAAGCTTTAAGTTATAATTTTCAAACATGACAGCATAATGAGCCTCTTGTTCTATTTTAGTGAGAACACCTGATCGATTGAAAAGGTCGTTAACTTTTTGGGTCTTAAAGGCTTGTAGAGCTTCCGGAGTGTTTTTGAAGTTGCTGAGTCCACGTCTTTTGGCTTCTTCCTCCCATTCTTTGCTATAGCCGTCACCTTCAAATAGAATAGGTAAGGATTCGTTGATATATCTACGGAGGACGGCCATAATTGCTCGGTCCTGAGGCTTTCCTTCTGCCTCAACATCTGCAACATCTTGGATAAAGGAATTTAATTGATCACCGACAATGGTATTCATAATCATCATAGGGCCTGAGCAATTCATGGAAGAGCCTACCATTCTGATTTCGAATTTATTACCTGTGAAGGCGAAAGGGGAAGTTCGATTGCGATCGGTATTGTCTAATTCCAAATTGGGTGCTTTTTTTAGCAATGACAATACTTCTTTGATCATTATTTGATTGCTTTCTTTTCCTTCTGCTATGAAGTCCAAAACCTCTTTTAGCGCTTTGCCAATATAGACTGAGACAATTGCAGGTGGAGCTTCATTTGCACCCAACCTATGATCATTTGATGCGGATGCTATACTTGCTCTAAGCAAATCCGCATGATGCATGACTGCTCGTATCGTATTGACAAAGAATGTTAAAAACCTAAGATCTTTCCCGGGATTTTTTCCGGGAGAAAGTAGATTTTTACCGGTATTGGTGGCAATAGACCAGTTGTTGTGCTTGCCTGATCCATTAACACCATCGAATGGCTTTTCATGCAATAAAACCGCCAATTTGTGTTTTTTAGCTACCCGCTCCATAAGGTCCATCAACAACTGATTGTGGTCTGTTGCAATGTTAACCTCTTCAAACATAGGTGCCAGCTCATATTGGGCCGGTCCGACTTCATTATGTCTTGTTCTTACAGGTATGCCAAGTCGATGGCACTCTGTTTCAAGATCCCGCATATAGTTAAATGCTCTTTCCGGAATCGAGCCGAAATAATGATCTTCTAATTGTTGTCCCTTTTGACTATGTTTCCCAAGTAAAGTCCGCCCGGTAAACATCAAATCAGGACGCGCTAGTAAAAAAGATTCATCAATGAGAAAGTATTCTTGTTCCCATCCGAGCGTGATATGGATTCGTTCAACCTCAGGGTCAAACATTTTGCAAACATTGAGAGCGGCATTTTCAATAAAATTGATTGACTTTAATAAGGGTAACTTATAGTCTAATGAATCGCCACTATATGTGACAAAAATAGTAGGAATACATAGAGTGCGACCATTTCCAACTTCTAAGATGAAAGCCGGTGAGGAAGGGTCCCATGAGGTATAACCTCTTGCTTCAAAAGTAGTGCGTAGCCCGCCTCCGGGGAAGGATGATCCATCAGGTTCTTGTTGAGCCAACTCATTGCTGCCAAATTCTTCTATAGCTTTGCCGTCAGGGGTGATCGTGAAAAAAGAGTCGTGTTTTTCGGCTGTTTTCCCGGTGAGTGGTTGAAACCAATGCGCATAATGGGTAGCGCCTTTTTCCATCGCCCATTTTTTCATAGCTTCAGCAACAACACCTGCAACATCCTTATTCAAATTACTGCCAGTCTGAATGGCGGCTTTAACGCTGAAATAGGCAGCCTCAGGCAAGTACTTTTTCATGGTTTCGTCATTAAATACGTTCTCACCATAAAAACTAGAAATTTTTACTTGCTCCGGGGCAGAATGAGGTTGAGCGATATCAAATCTGTTGTGAATGATATCAATGGCATTGAATCTTTTTAAACTCATGGTTGGGAAATGTTGGATATTGATTGTTATTAAAAACAGTGCAAAAGTAATTCAAAATTTTTTTTAGAACAGATTATATATTGTGTATTTTATTATTTAATTTGCAAATAAATATTCATATTGCTTCAAAATAGCATTATCTGCGGATATTCGTGTATTTACTCTAAAATTGTATAAATTTGTATTATCAAAACTTTAACAAAGTTGAATTTAATTAGGATCATATTCTGTTCATATTTTATAGTTTTTAGCTTGACATTGTATAGTCAAGTTGAAACCGCCAAGCCGGATGATATTCTATTAAATGAGATAATAGAATCCATAATTGCTTCTAATCCTGAACTTTCTGAGGCACAACTGAATGATTTGACAGAAAGAGTTGCGGCTTTGTCTAATAATAAGGTGGATATCAATTCATCTGATTTGAAGGTTTTAGTTGAATTGTTGCTTTTAAATGAACTACAACTGAAAGCCATATTGTTGCATCGTGATTTATATGGAAAATTTATTTCAATATATGAATTGCAGTCTATTGCAAGTATGGAAGTAGAGGATATTAGGCGGATAATGCCATTTATCCGACCTTTTGGCATGGAAGGAGTCTCACCGTTTAAATGGAATATGCTCTACAAAGGCAGTAAAACATTGATGATTAGATATGGTAGAATACTCCAGGATCAATCCGGATATCTTGGAGAAGCACCAAAATACTTGGGAAGTCAAGATCAATTTAGTGTGCGATTGCGTCATGTCGTGCCCGGTAGAGTCAGCATTGGTGTAGGTGCAGAAAAGGATGTAGGAGAGCCTTTTAATTCTAAGTATAATAAGTTGCTGTTTGACTTTACTACGTTTCATATTTATTTAGAAAAAGTAAATAAGCGCATTCAAAGTATAGCAATAGGGGATTTTCAAGCGTCCATGGGACAAGGTTTGATTTTATTTTCCGGTTATGGTTTTGGAAGAAGCTCATTTTCAACGGCAGTTAAGAGAAATGAAAGATCACTTAGACCTTCTACTTCACTCAATGAAATCAATGCTTTGCGAGGCGTCGGTATTGAATTAAACCTTACTCCAAGGATAAGTTTTATGACCTTTGCTAGTCTTAGAAAGAGTGATGGAAATGCTATCTTACCGGATTCAATTTCCAGTGATCTCGAAGAAATTGTTTCTTCCATTCAAATATCCGGGCTGCATCGGACAGAAAGTGAAATTCGAAACAAAGGACACATTAATCAGTTTACGAGTGGAGCTTCTTTAAAGTACAACCACAAGCGAATGTCATTGGGGTTAAACGTTGTTTATGATAAACTTGACAAAAGACTCAATCCTACGGATAGGATCTATAATAGATTCTATTTCAAAGGTAAAGAGGCTATGAATTCAAGTGTTAATTATACCTTTTACTTAAAAAATATAGTTTTGTACGGTGAGACCGGTATCAATCCAGAAGGTGCTGTTGCAACGGTTAATGGGGCCTTAATCGGTCTGCATCCAAAAGTAAATATGGCCTTGTTATTCCGGTATTTGCCTAAAGAATATTATAGCCTTCATGGAAAGGTTTTTTCAGACCAAACCGCCACGACCAATGAGACCGGATTTTATGCAGGAGTTGAGATTAAACCCAATCCAAGACTATTAATCAATGCTTATGCAGATTTATTTAAACACGAATGGCCGACCTTTGCAGCTAACGGGCCATCAGAAGGAAGTGCATACCTTATCAAGGCAGCTTATCAGGTACGTAAAAAATGGGATGCATATATTCAGGTGAGATATCAGTCAGAAGAGGTGAAAGGAATAGGTTCTGAAATAATCCCACCTTTGTATGCCAGACAAAAGACTGATATTCGACTTCATTTGAATAAAAAGGTTTCTAATCTGATGACTTGGTCTAGCAGATTAGATTTTAATCACATGCAATTACCGGGAGATAAGGATGAATATGGTTATCTAATGTATCAGGAACTGTGGGCTAAGCCACTGGGTAAGCCATTCAGCGGATTCGTTAGATTTAGTTATTTTAATATCGATTCATATCAAAGTAGAATATATTCTTATGAACATTATCAGGCGTATGATTCACGTAATATCGGCTTCGATGGAGTAGGGAATAGGTTTGTTACCGGACTTAGGTGGAAGTTTTTCAATGGCATCGTCCTGGAGGCATCGTACAACATGACTCGATATATAAACAAAAAGACAATCGGCTCAGGTAATGATAAGATTGATGGACCATTGCGGTCAGAAATTAGAGCTCAGATAAGATACGGATTTGGTGATTAGTAGGGATGAAAGCTTTTGTGCTATACGAAAATGATTTTTATAGATTCTAAAGATTATTGAAAGAATAATTTTTGTAAGGTAAATTGAGTAAAAAGCTACAACTTATTGTAGTTCTGTACGTAAACTTGCCAAGGCGTTTGTTTGTAGTGATCTTCTCCAAAATAACGGATAATTTTGAAAAAATCTTTTGGTTCCTGATAGCCTTGTATTGGTTGAATAACATTTAAATCTTCGTCGATAAAGACTACAGTTGGGTAGCTTAGTCTTCCACCACATAATGTTAGGGCTAGTTCGTTATAACCTCGACCCTTGCCGCCTACATAATTATACGTTTTATTGTTAAAAATGATGCTTTCACGTGTCTCTGCGTTGAATTTAACTGGATAAAAATTCTTATTAATATATTGGATGACATTGTCATTAGAAAAAGTATTTTTATCCATAACCTTACACCATCCACACCAATCAGTATATAAGTCGATAAGAATCTTCTTTTTCTTGATTTTATTTTGACTAACTGCTTCTTCCAATGTGTACCATTTCAGCTTGGATTGTGTCTTTTGGTTAACAACAACGGGTTTCTGACTGAATGAATCCTCAGAAAATGCCATGGCGAGTCCTATAAATAAACAGAATAAAATATTCAATTTCAAGGTAACAATTACTTTTTATACAAATAAACGACTTTTAGAAATATTTTGCACCAATTACCGGTGGAAAATATGACTATTTAATAATACTTTAACCATTGATTAAGGGAATTCATAAAAGGCAATACTTCATTTTGGTTTCTATTCCTTAATTACAGAATTACAAATCATTCATTTTATTATAGATATGTGATAGAGGCTGAAATTTCAACAATATATTTTCATGTTTTAATCCAAAAGGATAAAATAAATATGGTTTTGTTTATAAATAGACCTTAAATTAGCGCAGTATTCGGTGATTATACATAATTTATCAAATGAAAGTAATCAAAGGTTTTTTTATATTTTTCTTTTCTGTGATTGTGCTCGCTTTAATATTGGCTCTTTTTACTAATCGGACGTTTGTTGTTGAAAGATCAATTCAAATCGATAAGTCGGATGCGGTACTATACGAATATGTTAAATATTTAAAAAACCAAGGAAATTACTCGTATTGGGCGATGCTCGATCCGGCAATGAAAAAAGAATATGAAGGTAAAGATGGTACCAAAGGCTTTGTTTATAAATGGAGTGGCAATAAAGAAGTCGGATCTGGTGAAATGATAATACGTAATTTAGTTGATAATCAGCGAGTTGATTATGATTTGATATTTAATGAACCTCAAGAATCAAAAGGTAAGGCTTCCATTATATTTTCACCTATTAGTGCTTCAGAATGTAAGGTGACATGGACTATGGAAGGTAAAATGAATTACCCAATGAATATTTTCCTTTTAATGGTGGATATGGATAGCATAATCGGTAAGCAACTCGGTTCTAGCCTGACAAACCTAAAACTTTTAATGGATCAAATGCCTGAAGGCCCCGAAATTAACAATATTCCAAAAATAGATAGTTTAGGACTTAACGAATAATATGAAGGATTTTAAAGTTGAGCTGAAGTGGGCTCTGATTTATTCAGTTACTACCTTGATTTGGCTGATAATTGAGCGTTATTTAGGATTGCATGATGAACATCTTGACAGGCAATTAAGGTTTATGGTTATTTTGGGAGTCTTATACTTATGTATATATTACTTTGGATTGAGGGATAAGAAGGTCAACTTTTATCATGGTCAAATCAATTTTAAAGAAGGTTTAAAATTTGCTTTGATAATGAGTCTTATTGTTGCAGTGTTATCTTTATTCGTACAATTTATTTTTGTAAGGACAATAAGTCCGGATTATTTATCCAATATGGCCAATTATATGGTAAAACACGGACGTTTTACTAAAGAAGGTGCCGATGAATTTTACTCTGTCAGTAATCAACTTAAAAATTCTGCTTATACCAATCTTGTAATTGGAGTTTTTTTTGGAGCAATATGTGCAGCCCTTCATAAAAATAAAGCGAATGCATAATAATAAAATGATGATAATTTAGTAAAACCGATTGAAAGCCTAAAGGTGGTTTTCAATCGGTTTTGTTTAAACCCGAATTCAGCAGTATAGGTTTTGAAAAACCGTATAGTGCTGATTATGAGGGTTAATCCCGATGTACGAATCGTTTCATTGGTTTCTGTAAACCATTGATTACGAGTTGTAAATCGATTCCGCATTTGTCTAATGCGGAATTTGGGTTAATTTTTATTTCTATAAAACTTAATGAATAATAGATATTTTAGTTTGATATTGAGTTGAGTTTATATTGTATTTAATGATATATGTTCCCGAAGGAAGTTCTGAGATGTCAATCTGCCCATCGTTCAACAAATTTAATGTTGTTACTAATTTACCGGTTATGTGGTAAATCAATAACTTAGTTGGTTTAGTAATACCTTTTGTAAATAAGGTAGAATTTGCCGGGTTAGGATTGAACTGTATTTGATCCAAGTTTAGTTGTATTCGGGAACTTGGTACTTTAAATTGCCCACCAGCACCAATACATCCATCGGCTAAGTAGGACAAGGTGAATTCAAGATATTTGTTTAAATTGTACTCGCCAAGTTTGGCCGGATGCAATTTTACATCGGTTTCTTTAATTCCAATATGTTTGTTGGTCGGATTAGGATTTAAAATTCCATGACTGTATATAGAAAAAACTTTTAGGCTATCGGTTTCATTGGATAGTTTAGCCGCATCTAATAAAGAAGAAATTTCTATATCAGTAAGGTAAAATCTCATTTCTATCGGACCGGAAGGCTGTACAGCCGGATTTATGAGCCAAAATCGATTAAGAACAGTCCAGTTTGTCGGATCTTGAATATATTCTGCATTGTTAATCTTAGTAAATCGTGCTGAAGAGGGAATATTGATTTTGACATCTTCTGGATTAACAATGTCAAATTCATTCATTCTTAGGGAAGCCACCATTAATTCAAAATTGCCTACCGGATTTTTATCTGCGGAGATGCTATAATGCGTCCAACCGTCATTGTCGGTGCACGACGTGTTTGCACTATATAGTTTTGATGTGGTCGGAATTCTAAGTGGAGCACAAACCGGAATGTTTCCACACAAAGTAATGCCCCAATTGGACAGGAATCCTGATGTAATTGAGTCGCTGTTGTTTAATGCTAATGTATATGTATTGTTGGCGTTGGATCCTACAAATTTCAAAAAAGATTGTACTGGTTTTGTTTTTATTCCTGGTTCTCCAAAGGTATTGGAGGATGAGTCACATTGAATTTCGGTCACGACATAATTATCAGAGAATTGAAGAGCGAAATCTTTATTGCCAAAACATTGCTCATTCCACAGTTGAGATGATTTTTCATTTGTTTTGATTGCTGCTGAAAGGTGATTGATTTGATTGGAATGGCCGGTGATTCCAAATACTTCCAATGTTTTAATTTTGTCAAATACAGCGTTATTTATTACAATGCTATCTGTATTTTCACCTGATAGTAAAGGGATATTGTTGGAAAGTTGTGAAATGTATTGAGTGCAATTACCTGTATGAAATACACCGGTATTGGAGTATTCAGAAAAATTGCATTTGCCTTTTGCTCTAACCCTCCAGTAATAGATGGCGTTGTTTTGGAAAAATTCGATAGGATAATATTTTATGCTTTCTACGTCTTGAATATTTAAAATTATGTTGTCAAAATCAAAATCTGTTGCAACTTCTAAATGATAGGTAATTTCCTGTCCTGATACATTGTTCCATTGAAGTGTTGAGTTAGGCGGTATATTTTGCGCATAATTAACCGGGCTAAATAAAACTGGTTTAGAAGGAGAGTTATAGGCATTGAACGATATTCCTTTTGCAACACTAAGCTGATCAGATTTGAATAGAAGCAATAGGTTTTTTAATCCGGTAACTGAATTAATATTCTTTATTGTTACGAGGATAGAATCACCGTCATAAAAAATATTTTGGCTCAAGTTAACGGATATGCCTGGATTGTTGTTTTCAACAGTCACTTCGATTGTATCCTGTATGCCGTCAATTGAATTGGCAAAGACATAAAACCTTAGACTATCCCCATTGCATAGCTCACTGCTATAAGAATCTGAAAGGATACTAAATGGTGGCAATCCTGATTTGATTTCAAAGTTTTTATTTGAAATATCAAAAAAGACGTTATCGGCTGCTGCAACTTTAATCCGCATTTTATCTCCAATTATATTTGGTAAAGTGATTTCTTCTGTCCCATCATTTGCCGTGGTGGCTAATAGGTGTGGATAAGAATAGCCGCCATCCACTGATAAAAGTATATTAACTGATTTGCAATTGACCGGTCCCTTATCGGTATTGGCCACATCCCATGAGATTGTAACAGATTCACCGACATACCATGTTATATATTCCTGATTGGGATAAGTTACAACAAAAGGACCTTTCGATTTATCAACTGTAAGGTGGTTGGTTTTTTGTATATGCTTGGCTCCGCCATTTTTATCCTCTCTTACGGTAAGAATAAAGTTCATCTCCCTGCTGACACCGGGGAGTACTTCCCATACATTATTTGTATTTGTTACGATGTACTCAATTTTTGGGAAGGTTCTTATTCCACTTGTATCTGCAAAGTAAGAACGGAATAAAGGACCTTTTGTATTGGTTTCTTTGGGCGGCTGAACTTCTGCTATTTCACTATCTAATTGATCCCAACGATAGAGTAGAGGCGCATCCCCGGTGGCATGAGCTTTTAGTTCGAAAGGAGTACTTATTGGGATTGTGAAGTCGCCACTGGATGTTACAATGGTTGGGATTCCTCCTGGTAATTCAGTTTTTGTGGCACATGAATTGCCCAGGCCACTGACAATATATTGTCCCATTTCTTTGATACTATATCCATGGAAATATGCGTCACTATGTTCCTGGACGTTAGGTGGGCATATTCCGGCATATCCCATGATAGTAGATGCACTGCCGGGTTCAAATGAAGCGGTCAAATCCCGATTGCATGCATTGTTTTGAGTATGGGAGCCGCTGAGTTGATGCCCTACTTCATGTGCGACATAATCGATGTCAAATGGATCGTTGATAGGGCTTCCGGAACCAGTCCCTCCCCAAGCTTTTCTATCTTTGTTACAAACGACAGCATATCCAGCCAATCCGCCGCCGCCTGTACTAAAAATATGTCCTATGTCATAATTGTCTGTTCCTATTTTTGTATCACATTCAATCTGATTTTGGTTGATTTGCATGTTAACATCATCATTGTCGTATGGATCGGATATTGGGTCAAGATTGATTAAAGTATCTGTATTATGAATGATTTCAAACCGCACTGCGAATTGATGTTCATAAACAAAGTTTATTCGATTAATTGTTGTATTCATGGCAGAAAGAACATTCTCCACTGTACCACCATGAAATTGGGCATATTCTCCGGTACAAGAAAGTGCCATTCTGTATGTTCGAAAGTTGTTATCGGATAGTCTTTGATTCACGTTTACTTGCTCTGGAGTATGGTTTTCATCAAAATGACATTTGAAAGATTCATCCCTTACGGCATTTTTGCGATCATATACCAAATAAAGATTAAGGTTGTTATCAAATGCGGGGTCAATATATGTTGTTGATTTGTTATCTTTTATAATTGCATGAAATCCTTGATATGTAATGTCTATCCTGCCATAAATTGTAGGGTTGGCCTTACTCTGAATGAGATAATTATTGATTTTTGGGTATTTTTTCTGTAAGTGAGGCGCAATTGAATTGGTTTGGACGACATCAAACTCTTCAAAATCCCCATTTGCTAAAGGGAGGGAAATGGAGGTTGGAATCAAATTGCGTTGAAATTCATTGGGGACATTGTTCAGCTCTTTCTGCAATGCTAGAAAATCAAGTGAATATAAATCTGATGCAGTTGTAGATATACGAAACTGTGTACGAGGAGAATGAATTTGTTTAATCCACAATTTTGATGTTTGACACACTAAAAGATTTGGCAGTAAGCAGGCTAACAAAATGTAGAAGACGCGCATTTGTATAGGAATTAGATTTAATTTAAGGAAAATTACAGGTTAAACATTAGAGGGATGGGTTATTCTATTTTTATAGCGGACTAAAATATTTTTAGCAATCATTTTGGACAATTGTTTTTCAATTCCTTTATGTAAGATTAGAAAAGATTGGTCAAATTCAAATTTTTCAAGAATAATTACTTCGCTACCAATGTGAATATTTTGAGTATCCAGGTATGAAATAAATGAATCTTCATGGTTGCTGATACCGACAATGGTTACTTGTTGGCCGAAGCTTACTTCTGTTAAAGGGTATTGTGAGCGGAGAATAAATTTACCGTTTTTGTCCGGAATGGGGTCTCCATAAATATCGTATTTAGGAGAATCAAGTTTTTGTTCGATTTCATCAATGAGTTTATCAGAATGGATGTGTTCGAGTTGATCGGCTAATTTTTCTACTTCATTCCATTTAAAATTGAGTTGTTTGGTTAACATTACTTTCCAAAGTCGATTTTTTCTGATTAAATTTGTGGCTATGGAATTTCCATGAGCATTGAGGGTGACGCCATAATATTTTCGGTAAGTAACCAATTGTTTATTGCTAAGTCGTTTTATCATATCAGTTACAGAAGCAGCAGAAGTATTCATCTGATAGGCAATTGCATTGGTATTGACTGCTTGGCCGGTACGTTCAAACAGGTTGAAAATGACTCGTATATGGTCTTCCTCCGATTCTGTCAGTTGCATCATTTCAATGTTATGATAATAGTACAAAGTAAAGATAAATTTATTCAATTATTTCAAATTTTCAATAAACTTATATTTTAAAATTATAAATAAATAAAAAATAATATTCTATGAAGACAAAAGAAGATATAATTAATAATTGGTTGCCTCGTTATACGGGTCGTTCTTTGGAAGAATTTGGTCATTTTATTATTTTGGTCAATTTCAAAGATTATGTTGTTCGTTTTGCCAATATTTATAATGTTCCGGTAATGGGGGAGGATCGGGCTATGCAGAGTGCGAGCTATAATGATGTAACTATTATTAATTTTGGAATGGGCAGCCCCAATGCGGCAACTATTATGGATCTTTTAGAAGCTATATCGCCTAAAGCAGTGTTATTCTTGGGCAAATGTGGCGGATTGAAAAAGGTCAATAAGGTCGGAGATTTAATTTTACCGATAGCAGCAATTAGGGGGGATGGTACATCAGACGACTATTTTCCAAGTGAAGTTCCGGCATTGCCCGCCTTTGCTCTTCAAAAGGCAATCTCGACAGCAATTCGAGAACAGGAAAGAGATTATTGGACAGGTGTTGTATATACGACCAACCGAAGAGTATGGGAATGGGATGATAATTTTAAAGATTATTTGTACGAAATTAGAGCGATGGGCATTGATATGGAGACTGCAACTATCTTTTCTGTAGGGTTTCACAATAGAATTCCTACCGGTGCATTGTTGTTGGTTAGTGATGTGCCGATGTTTCCGGATGGAGTAAAGACGGATGCGAGTGATTTGATGGTTACCAAAAATTTTGTAGAAGATCATCTCAACATCGGTATTCAATCCTTATTAATGTTGAAAGAAAATCATAAAACAGTGAAGCATCTAAAGTTTTAATTGAAGAATTGTTCTTTTAAAGTAAATATTGTACATTTTGATGTCTAATATATTGACGATTGTCGAAAAATATAGACAAAACAATTGTGTTCTATTATTTTTGACGTAAAGTCTAAAGCTAAGCTGTTGAATATCTTATATATTTTTAAAGAAAGTTTCATTCAGGCATTTTCTGAGTTGAGAAATAATAAGATGAGGACATTCCTGTCCTTACTTGGTATTATGATTGGTATTTTTTGTATTATATCTATCCAGGCAGCCGTAGATTCATTGGAAAGCAATATAAGGTCTAGTTTTGAGAAGCTGGGTGACGACATTGTTTATGTTGACAAAAGGCCTTGGTCGGATGAAGGTCGTGACTTTTGGGTATATGCCAATCGCCCTGAAACATCCTTTAAAGATTATAAAGCTATCGTGGATCATAGTAAATTAGCAGAAATTGTTACTTATTCCTGTTTCATTGGATCCAAAACATTGAGATTTAATAAAAATATTGTCGAAGGGACATTTTTAATGGGTGTGAGTGAAGGATACGCCGATATCTTTAAGATTGATTTACAAAAAGGTCGTTTTTTCACTCTTATTGATATAATTCGTGATTCTGATTTTACGGTATTGGGTAATGATGTTGCAGAAAATTTGTTTGGACAGACAGATCCCATTGGTCGTTATATTAAAATTGGAGGCAAAAGATTGCAAGTTATTGGAGTTGTAGCTAAAACAGGGAAAAGTTTGATTAATCCTTTGAATTTCGATCAGGTGTGTATTGTTTCTTACAAGACAGCAGAAAGCTTTGTCAATTTTAATGGGGAGAATTTTAGATCCTCTATCAATGCCAAAGCAAAGCCAAATGTCACTTTGGTTGATTTGAAAGACGAGTTGACTTCTATGCTAAGAGCAGAAAGGAGGCTCAAACCTTTAGCCGAAGATAATTTTTCGCTCAATGAACTTTCAATGTTGGACAAAATATTCGACAGTATATTTAAAGTACTCAAATTGGCAGGCGCAATTATAGGCGGATTTGCTATTTTAGTTGGGATGTTTAGTGTGGCAAATATTATGTTTGTTTCAGTCAAAGAGCGAACCAATATTATTGGCATTAAAAAAGCATTGGGAGCCAAGAGGAAGGTTATATTGCTTGAATTCTTAATAGAATCTGTTGTTCTTTGTGTTTTGGGTGGAGTGTTGGGATTGATAGCTGTAATGGGTGCGCTTCAAATTGCTACTGTTTTTTCGGATTTTCAAATGAATCTATCTTTGTATAATATATCTATGGGTTTGTTATTGTCAATTATAGTAGGTATTATAGCCGGAGTTATTCCTGCATACAATGCCGCTAAAATGGATCCGGTTGAAGCAATAAGACAAGGCTAAGTTGCCTTTACAACAAGAATAAGTCTTTCTCCTATATTCAATATTAGGATATATAGGATTGATAGACTCACTCAATTAACGCTAATTGATGTATTAAAGCCCAAACTACTGAATGTGGATTAAATATTTCTGTCTAAACAGTTTAGATCAGTAAAAGCGTCTTTTAGTCTTGTTACGAAGTTGTTTTCGCCAGCTCTAATCCATACACGTGGATCGTAAAATTTCTTATTTGGCTTGTCATCACCTTCCGGATTACCTATTTGCCCCTGTAGATATCCTTCGTTTTTAATGTAGTAATTTTTAATTCCTTCCCAATAAGCCCACTGCATGTCGGTATCAATGTTCATTTTAACAGCTCCATAGGAAATAGCTTCTCTGATTTCTTCACGACTTGATCCACTTCCGCCGTGGAATACAAAATTAATTGGCTTTGCAGGTGTATTAAATTTCTTTTGTATAAATTCTTGGGAATTGTTCAAAATAATTGGCTTGAGTGTAACATTACCAGGCTTATAAACACCATGGACATTACCAAATGCGGCTGCAATTGTAAATCGGTCGCTTACTTTCAATAATTCTTCATACGCATAGGATACTTCCTCCGGTTGAGTATAAAGCCTACTGGAATCTACTCCTGTATTGTCCACACCATCTTCTTCACCTCCTGTAACACCTAATTCAATTTCCAAAGTAATTCCAATTGCGGACATTCTCTTTAAATATGTCACGCATGTTTCGATATTTTCATGAATCGGCTCTTCCGATAAATCAATCATGTGTGAGCTGTATAAAGCATTTCCAAATTTTTCAAAGTGTCTTTCACTAGCCTCTAACATGCCATCCATCCAGGGTAATAATTTACGTGCACAGTGATCGGTATGTAAAATTACAGGAACTCCGTAGGCTTGCGCAAGTGTATCGACATGAGCAGCCCCGGCAATTGAACCAAGAACAGCTGCTTTCTCATTATCATTTTTAAGTCCTTTTCCTGCATTGAAGGCTGCACCTCCATTGGAAAATTGAATAATTACCGGCGAATTCACCAATTTAGCGGTTTCTAATACAGCATTGATTGAAGAAGACCCAATTACATTGACTGCCGGATAGGCAAATTCATTCTCCTTGGCATAGTTTAAGGCTTCAGTTACTTCGTCACCATGGAGAATTCCAGACCTAAATTTTTGAGACATGTGATTATTTATTTTAAATCAAATATATAATAATTATTCTATTCCTTTGTTAACTAAATACTTCTCAGCTTCCAACGCTGCCATACAACCGGTTCCGGCAGAAGTTATCGCCTGACGATATACATTGTCTTGGACATCACCTGCAGCATATACGCCTTCGACATTTGTAGCTGCACTCCCGGTGATAGTCTTGATATATCCACCTTCTTTTAATTCAATATAATCTTTGAAAATGTCAGTATTGGGCTTATGACCGATTGCAACAAAGAATCCTTTTACCGGAACTTCAAATTCCTCGTGAGTTTGATTATTTCTAAATAAAGCACCCGTTACTTCTTCTTCTCCAATGACATCAATCGTTTCAGTATTAAAATGAACTTCGATTTTAGGATTATCCATAACTCTTTGAGCCATGATTTTGGAAGCTCGCAAATAATCTTTTCTGACAATCAGGTGAACCTTTGGACACAATTTAGAAAGATAGATGGCTTCTTCAGCAGCAGAATCTCCACCTCCGACAACCGCTACTTCTTGCCCTCTAAAGAAAAATCCATCACATACAGCACATGCCGAAACACCTCGATTGGTCAATCTTTCTTCTGAAGGGAAACCAAGCCATTTGGCATCGGCACCGGTAGAGATAATCACTGTATGCGCTAGAATTTCTTTACCACTTTCTGACCATACTTTATGAATAGGACCGGTAAAGTCAACTTTTACAATATTTTCATAGTGAAGCTGTGTCTCAAACCTTGAAGCTTGTTGTCGAAACAATTCAACTAATTCAGGACCTTGGACACCATCCGGAAAGCCGGGATAATTTTCAACTTCAGTCGTTATGGTTAATTGACCACCTGGTTTACTTCCGGTGTATAAAACAGGATTTAATCCGGCTCTTGCTGCATAAATAGCTGCAGTATATCCAGCTGGACCGCTCCCAATAATGAGACATTTTAATATATTATTATCTTCCATGAAAATTATTTTATCGTTGTATAATACTCAATTGATTAAAAAGTTGTGTTTTACGACGTAGTTTTCATTAGTTTAAGTAAAAAAAATAAATTTTAACATTTAATTAAAAATTAAAAATATCAATTTTACAACATTAGGCTAATTATTAATCTGGTCATCTTGAATTATTTTGACCAGTTTAGCTATTATTTCATCATCATAGCCAATGTTTTCCAAGCGATAATGCGCTTTTTGGTAAAAAGGTATTCTATTTTTAAATAATTGACTAAAATGAAGGGCAACCTGTTGATCGGACATAGAGGTTAACAGAGGTCGATCATCTCTCATATCTTTTAATCGATCAATAATAATGTCAAAAGGCGTTTCAAGCCAAATAGTTTTGCCATTCTTATTCATATATTCCATGTTGTCAAAAAAGGCCGGTGTTCCCCCTCCTGTGGATACTACTGCATGATTGTTGCCGGCAAAGTCGATAGAGTGTAAATAATTCTTTTCTAAATTACGAAAACCGTCCTCACCATATATTTTAAATATTTCTGAAATAGATTTGTTTTCACCTTTACGGATTCGATCATCAAGGTCAATAAAGGGAATAGAGAGCCTGCTGGCAGCGCCTAATCCTATCGAAGACTTGCCTACACCCATCATTCCAATTAAATAATATATTCTTGTCGACATATTTTGCTGAATGTGTTAGTTGATTGCAAATATAATGAAAATAAATATATTAAAATGACTTGAAATGGACCATTTATTATTCTTGTTCCCTTAAGTAGAGTAGGGGTAAACAAGGAAATTATATGGTCAAATCACTTTCCGGTTTGTATATATATCAGAAAATTTGGAAAGTTCATGTTAGTGAATCATTATATTAAAAGAAGGTAATTCCATGGAAAGAAAATGACAATAATATTATTTTGTTATCTTTGTCCGACAAGTTTTATATTTGGATTATATTAATGTGTATTGAGAATGTTTAGACTAGTTATAGTCTTCCTTGTTGGAGTGGTATTATTCAGTGGCGGGTGCAAGCAAGACAATGAGGTAGATGAAAAAAAAGTAGAACAAATACTAGGGGATGGCAATGATTATCAGGATTTAATAAGGAATCCCAATACTGCCAATGGAGTTAAAGATACCTCAAATGTTGCTTCAGCTAAATTTGAAGTGGTAAGCCATGATTTTGGCAAAATAAAGTCAGGAGATATCGTCAGCCATACTTTTAAGTTTAAAAGTACTGGAAAAGTGCCACTTTTGATAAAAGATGCTACCTCCACCTGTGGTTGTACTGTACCGGAAATTCCGAAAGAACCAATTCCACCGGGACAGGAAAGTGAAATAAAGGTTAGATTTAACTCCGAGAATAAATCCGGATTCCAAACAAAAAATATAACTGTTTTTACAAATGGTTACCCGGCGCAATATTTTCTTACAATAAAAGCAGAAATTTTAGAATAAAATAGATAATAATTATATGGATGCACTTTCTTCTCCACTTTTACTCTTAGGTATGGTCGCTGTAATGTACTTTTTTATGTTACGCCCGCAGATTAAGAAGCAAAAAGAACAAAATAAGTTTGGCGAATCTCTTGCCAAAGGAAATGATGTCGTGACTTCCAGTGGTATCATTGGAAGAATCAACCGAATTGACGGTAACATCATCACTTTGCAAGTTGATCCTAAGACATATATAAAGGTTACAAAAGGATCGATTTCAAAAGAGCTAACTGATGCGATGGCAGGTAGCATCAGTGACGTTATCAATAATTAATGAAAAATGGCAGAAAAGGTCAAAAAAGATAGATGGCTTTTTCTTGGATGCATAATTATAGCTTCTGTGTTTTGGACAATGCAGAAGCTATCAAGTAATTATAGTTTTTCCCAGATTTATACCGTTCGTTATTCTATGCCGGATGGAAAGGTATTTAAAAAGCCACCCGTTTCCACAATAGAAGTGACCTTGGTGGGCTTAGGATGGGATATCGTTACTAAATCAACAAAAAATATTGGAGATAAAATTGAGGTTGAATTGAGCTCAGATAATAGCCAATTGATTCCTTCTTCAGCTATTGCAGAGAAAATAAACGCTTTGTTAGGTTCGGATGAAATATCCGTTTCCCAAATTAAACCTGCAAATATTTCAATATTCCTGGAAGATCAGGCTATGAAAAAAGTTCCTGTGGTCTCAAATTTGAATATCGAATATATGCAAGGTTTTTATATTAAAAATCAAGTCCATTTTGTGCCTGATTCGGTTGTCATTACAGGATCATATCAGATGATAAAACAGATTGATAAATGGAATACCGAAATCCTTAATATCAATAATCTCAATAGAAATATTGTGGATATGCCTATCAAATTGGAAGCACCTAAAACAGATATGATTCGATTGGATCATAATATAGTCCGACTTAATCTAGAGGTGGAAGAATATACAGAAAAGAGCTTTGTTGTTCCCGTTGTAGTAAAGAATGCAGACTCCAAGACGGTCATTATCCCGGATCAAGTTAAAGTTAAATGCGTTGTCGGCTTGAGCAAATACGATATTTTGACTGAAGATGATATTGAACTATATGTTAACCTGGATGAGAGCCTCACCCATCAAAATAGCAATATTGCTCCCATCAGTATTTCGCGCCTTCCTGATTTTGTGCGCAATATATATTATCAGCCCGTATCTGCTAAGTATTATTTTATACGGTAAAGTTATTATGCATTGGCTAAATTATTCAGTTTAGTAATCTTTAATCCGAATTATATATTATAAAAATATGTAATCTGTTTTCGACATGTAATCAATCGTTTAAATGATGAATTGTTGCGATTCTTACATCGGGATGTTCCTCATAATCAACACTTTGCTGATATGTAATGCCTTTACTGCCGAATATGGGTTTATGAGGGGATAATAAATTGTTAGATATCACAAAAATTATTTTAAATCCTCTTATTATTGACCTGTTTTGCCTACATTTGTGCCTTCTAAACCTCAATTGTTCAATCGTAAAAAAATAAGAATTGGAAAAAATTAAAGTGACCAATCCTGTTGTAGAACTGGATGGCGATGAAATGACACGAATTATTTGGAAATTTATCAAAGACAAACTTATCCTCCCTTATCTTGACATTGACATAAAATACTATGATTTGAGCATCGAACACAGGGATGCAACCAATGATCAAGTAACAATTGATGCAGCACATGCAATCCAAGAATGCGGAGTAGGTATTAAGTGTGCGACCATCACTCCCGATGAAGCAAGAGTGGAAGAGTTTGGTCTTAAGCAAATGTGGAAATCTCCCAACGGTACGATACGCAATATCCTTGATGGGACGGTTTTCCGTGAACCCATTGTCATGCAGAATATACCAAGATTGGTTCCCAATTGGACGGCTCCTATCTGTATCGGCCGTCATGCATTTGGTGATCAATATCGGGCTACAGACTTTGTAACCAAAGGGAAGGGCAAACTTACGGTTAAATTTGAAGGCGAAGATGGTACCATTCAAGAGTTTGAAGTATATAACTTTAAAGGCGATGGAGTAGCATTAACAATGTATAACACAGATGAAAGTATCATCGGTTTTGCTAGATCATGCTTTAACATGGCATTGAGCAAAGGATGGCCTTTATATCTTTCTACTAAAAATACCATTTTAAAGAAGTACGATGGTAGATTTAAAGATATTTTTCAGGATATCTATGACAACGAGTTTAAAACACAATTTGAACAATCCAACATAACCTATGAGCACAGACTTATTGACGATATGGTCGCTTCAGCGTTGAAGTGGCATGGAAAATTTGTATGGGCATGTAAAAATTATGACGGTGATGTACAAAGCGATACAGTAGCTCAAGGATTTGGCTCTCTTGGATTGATGACATCCGTATTGGTTACGCCGGATGGTAAAACAATGGAAGCCGAAGCGGCGCACGGAACTGTTACAAGGCATTATCGTCAACATCAAAAAGGTCAATCAACATCAACTAATCCGATAGCATCTATTTATGCATGGACTAGAGGATTGGCTTTTCGGGGTAAGTTGGATAGCAATCAATCCTTGATTGACTTTGCAGAAGCCTTAGAATCTGTTTGTGTAGAGACTGTAGAAAGTGGTAAGATGACAAAAGATTTAGCTGTATGTATTCATGGAAATAAGGTAGAACATGGAACACATTATCTGAATACAGAGGAGTTCTTAGAGGCTTTAAATCAAGGGCTTAAGTCAAAATTAGGTAAGTAATTAATACTCAATTAATTCAAAAGCCATTTCAATAACTTTGAGATGGCTTTTTTATTTGAACGAATAGTTATTTTAACTCAAATTCCATATAAGTCAAATGCGGACTCCTTATTCGGCTTCAACAAGATTTCCCTCGTAACCTGTATTCATTTGTTTTGAAAAGCCCCGATTGTTGATTTTGTGTTCAATTATTTATCATAAATGATTGATTTATTATTGTTTTAAAAAGATTATTTGCTAATATATTATTATAAAAACATATATTTGTACTTTGAATGTATTCAGTATTAGCTTATGCTGAATGTGGATTCAACCCGAATTCAGCTGTAAAGGTTTTGAAAAACCGTATAGTGCTGATTATGAGGGTTAATCCCGAGGTACGAATCGTTTCAATGGTTTCTGTAAGCCATTGATTACGAGTCGTAAATCGATTCCGCATTTGTCTAATGCGGAATTTGGATTCAATTAAATGTGAAAATAATTTTGGATAAAAAAACACATGGCACAAAAGTTTAGGACTGGAATACCCAAACCCAAACCAAATTATTTCCTCTCTATAGTGAGTATTGCATTGGTGTTGTTTCTACTGGGCTTTATGGCATTGTTGACATTCAATACGACTCAGTTGATAGATTCGTTTAAAGAAAATGTCAATGTAATAGCCGAGTTGAAAGATTCTGTTTCAACTGAGCAAATAGACTCTTTGAAAGAGTTTATATCAACTATTGAGGCAGTGAAGGCTCCGTCTGTCGATGTTGTGACAAAGGAAGATGCTTTGGCTATAATGAAAAAGGAAATGGGTGAAGATTTTTTACTGGACGAAATGACGAATCCTTTGAACGACGCTATTGTATTCAATGTCAAGGCTGAATATTTGGACTCAACTCAATTGGCTGGAATTAGGCGTTCTATCCTTAGCGGTCATGACTATGTTTCAAATGTTTATTACCAAGAAACCTTTGTAGGTAAAATTATAACCACATTGAATAAAATTGGAATCGGTATCCTTATCGTTTCCATTTTATTTTTATTGATTGCATTGACAATAATGCATAGTACACTTAAATTATCGATGTATAGCAATCGATTTTTAATCAAAAATATGCAACTGGTAGGGGCTAATAAAAGATTTATTCAGCGGCCATTCCTGTGGAAAGGATTCTGGAGTGGGCTATTAAGTGCTATTTTAGCATGTGTTTTTCTTGTACTTGTAATTTGGGGTATTTTGGTATATATACCCGATATACAGTATATTATAGATTACAAAAAAATAGGATACCTGTTTTTAGCGATTTTAGTAGCAGGGATTATTATAACGGTTTTTTCGACTTTTTTGATTATCAACAAATATATCAAACTTAGACGTGAGGACATGTTTTGATAATTAATCAAGTCGCCTTACCTTTGAACCTTTAATTTAACAATATGAGTCAAAAGAAGAAAAGTTCGACAGCAGCTACACAGCCTTTAAAGCCAACGACTTCTAAAGTAAGTGTAGAAACGAAAGTTGAAGAGGTTGTAAAAAAAGCTACGAATGATAGAAGCTTGGTTTTTAACAGAGACAACTTCAAATGGATGTTTATCGGTATGGGAGTTATGGTTTTGGGTTTTATA
Organism: Saprospiraceae bacterium; assembly: GCA_018057925.1. Lineage (GTDB taxonomy): Bacteria > Bacteroidota > Bacteroidia > Chitinophagales > Saprospiraceae > Parvibacillus. The sequence continues at coordinate 27,765 of JAGPCT010000015.1, read as the reverse complement.
TTGATGTCTGGTGGGGCGATGCCGGATAGCAATACGTGGGATCCTTCGATAATATATAGTTTTAGACGAATAACATTAGCTCCAGTTGTGATATTGATTGGAATAGGTATTGAAATATATGCCATTTTTTATGTTAGCAAAGAAAGGGCTTAAACGGTAATTGCATGTCAGAATGGCTAATTGCTCTAATACTCAGTATTGTAGAAGGTCTGACTGAGTTTTTGCCCGTTTCAAGTACTGGTCACCTGATATTAGTAAACCAATTTGCATCATTTGGTGACGAGGCTTTTTCGAAGACATTTGATATGTTTATCCAAGTGGGAGCCATTTTATCTGTACTGATATATTTTTGGAAGAAGCTGTGGGTTTTTAAGAAGGAGGACAAGCAAGTTTTATTGAATGAGGAAAAAGTATCAATATGGTTGAAGACTATTGTTGGTGTTATTCCGGCTTTGATACTCGGATTTCTCTTTAAAGATTTTATTGAAGAATATTTACTAAAACCTATTGTTGTTGCATGGAGTCTTATTATAGGCGGAATTATTTTATTGTTTGTTGAAAAACAATTTACGCGCCCCAATATTAATCATATCAACAGCCTACCGTATTCAAAGGCTTTGTATATCGGTTTCTTTCAATGTTTAGCAATGATACCCGGTGTGTCAAGATCTGCAAGTAGCATAATAGGCGGCATGGCATTGGGGTTGAATAGAGTAGTAGCCGCCGAATTTTCATTTTTCCTTGCAATACCTACTTTAGTTGCTGCAAGTGGATACTTTCTTTTAAAACATGCATTAGGTTTTAATCTTCATCAGTTTGCATTATTGGGTTTTGGATTTATTGCTTCTTTTATCGTTGCTTATGCTGTCATTGCGGTATTTATGAAGTATATAAAGACAAATAATTTTGTACCTTTTGGTTATTATCGAATAATTTTGGGTGTTGTCATAATAGTTTATTCTTATTTATCCACTTCCATTTAGCTATGATTCGGTATGCTATAAAAAAACTTGCCTATGGTTTGGTAATTATAGTGACCGTTGCATGTACTATTTCAAGCATCATATATTTATCTCCGGTTGATCCGGCAAGACTCAGTTTTGGACAGTTATCAGATGCCAAGACGGTAGAGACGAAGCGAAGATCTATGGGATTGGATCAGCCTTTGCCTGTACAGTTGATGTATTACTTAAGAGATTTATCACCTATTAATGTGGTCGATAAGGATAATGTTGTTCTTGAGTCCTACTCGTTTGTACGTATATTAAGTTTAAAAAATAAGATCGTTATTGTCAAATGGCCTTATTTAAGAGAATCGTATCAAAGTGGCAGACCAGTCATAGATATATTATCAGAAACTATCCCTCTTACTTTAATATTGGCTTTTTTCTCAATTCTTTTTGCCTCAATACTTGGAATTATTTTAGGAATAATGTCAGCAGTCAAACATGGGACATGGATTGAACAAATAGCAATGATAGTGTCAACGATTGGATATTCACTACCATCCTATGCCACTGCAATTTTTTTTGCGGTAATATTTGCTTTTTTACTAAAGCCAATCACAGGTCTCAATTTAACGGGTTCTTTACTGGAAGTAAATGATTATGGAGAATGGGAATTTCAATGGAAAAATTTGATTTTGCCGGTATTTGCGCTCGGTCTTAGGCCAGTATCCATAATTACTCAGTTGACTCGTTCTGCCATGCTCGATAATATGATGATGCCTTATGTGAGGACTGCCCGAGCTAAAGGCCTAAAAGCGAATACTATTACTTATTTGCATGTGTTGAAAAATGCCATGAACCCTATCATCACTGGGATTAGCGGATGGTTTGCCTCATTGGTGACCGGTGCATTTTTTGTTGAAAATGTTTTTAATTATAGAGGATTAGGTGTTATTACGGTCAAAGCATTATTAGATTTTGATATACCGGTTGTTCTTGGTGCAGTAATATTTACCTGTATAATGTTTGTCTTGATAAACATTATTGTTGATTTGCTATATGCATATACCGATCCAAGGATTAAGTTTTAGTTTCAACCCGAATTCATATTAAAGAAACTATTGTACCTTTAATACGGAATTTGGGTTCAATAAGAATTTTAAAGCGGCATTTATCCCTCGAAGTGGAAGGAAAGAGTCCATGTGCGAGAAAAAACTTTATCCAAGACTTTTGAGGTTTCCTTTCGTCCATTAAAGATTAATATATTGTTGAGACCATGACTATACTTGAGTTCAGGAGACAATATAAAGAATGGGAAAAAGAACTGAAATCCGCCTCCTATTTCAATGGCAAAGTCGGTAGGGGCGATTTTGAGGATATTTTGCGCTTCAATTGTTCTGTTTTTATTGGATACATCAAATGAATATTTCACGCCTCCCAAAATAAATGCTCTAATATCTTTGTATGGATTGGTCTTATACCTAACTTGGAAAGGCAATTCCACAAAGACACTTTCAGTTTTTCTTTCCAATACGGATTTAGGAGAGTTGATTAAATCAAATTGTAGTTTTCTCTCAGTGAATGAAAAGGTGGGTAAAAGGCGAAAATCTATTGATTCCCCTATTTTTAAATTAGAAATGACAGATACGATAAATCCTTGTCCGATAGCAGAATTGACGCCGGTTATACTATCAGAAACCAAAAAATGTCCTGATTTAAAAACTTTGAAATTGGTCTGATTATAGCCAAGAGAAAGCCCAAAGAAAAATGGTTTGGCTGCAAAGTCGCGATAATTCGAACTTTGATAGTCGTTGCTTTGCTTCCTTTGTGCATCTACAGTGTTCACTAAAAATAGAAAAGCTAATAAATAAAGGCAATATCTCATTTTATACTTTTATAAATAGTACATATTCCACCAAATAGTGGTCTGGCTTCATTTTTTTCAAATCCTACATCTTTAAGGATATTTATAAATGTCTGACCATGCGGAAATTGTTGCACTGATTCAAATAAATAGGTATATGCGGAAGGGTCTCCCGATGTCAATCTACCTATAAAAGGCATGATAAACTTCGAATAAAAACGATAAAAAAAGTTAAATATTTTATTCTTAGGCATAGAAAATTCTAATATGGCAACTTGACCGCCCACTCTTGTTACCCTCCTCATTTCTGATAATCCCTTTTTCAGGTTTTCAAAATTACGGACTCCAAAAGCAACCGTCACGGCATCGAAATATCCTTCTTCAAAAGGTAAGTTTTCGCTATCTCCTTGTTGTAACGAAATGATATGACTTAAATCGGTTTTTTCTACCTTTTGACGACCTATTTCTAACATATTCGCACTGAGATCCAATCCGATTACTTTGTTTGGCTTGAGCATTTTGGCCAATTTAATGGCTACATCTCCGGTGCCTGTTGCAACATCCAATATTATCTTTGGTTGGTCATTGCTCAACATCTTAATCATCTTCTTACGCCAACCACGATCGATTCCTAACGTAAATAAATGGTTTAACAAGTCATAACTCGGAGCTATGTTGTCAAACATATTTTCTATTTGACCTTTTTTATCGTTATCGGTTGAATACGGTTTAACTTCTGACAAGTCTAATTATTTTGGTGCAAAGATAAGATTATCAATTAGAATTTAATTTTTATACAAAATTATTTGCCAGAGATAGCATTAATAAGTACTGTACTTAAGGGTTCGACTTTTGATGGGAAAACTTGAAGCAATTTTCCATCCTGATCTATTAAGAATTTAGTAAAATTCCATTTGATAGGATCCGGTATCCCTATTTTATTGGCTTCTGCTGTGAGATATTGAAACAATGGGTCTATACCATCACCTTTCACAACGGTTTTTACAGACATTGGAAAAGTTACGCCATAATTTCTTTGACAAAAATGTGCAATTTCCGTATTGCTTCCTGGCTCTTGGCCGCCAAATTCATTGGCCGGAAATCCAATAACAACCAAGCCTTTATCCTTCATATCTTGATACAAAGTTTCTAAGCCTTCATATTGTGGGGTATATCCACATTCTGAGGCTGTATTGACAATTAATATTTTTTTGCCTTTAAAGTCTGACATATTGATCTCACCGCCGGTCAAGCTTTTGACTTTGAAATCATAAATTGATTGTGGTTGCATGTTTATACTATTTAAAAGAATCATGATAAAACATGTAATTTTGATTATTTGTTGCATCTTTCTCGATTAAAATAATGAACCTTGACCCGTCTCCACATCAAACTCAATAGTATCTCCGATATTGTGCTTATCATTTGATTGGGGCTCCACTTTTGGTTGCACTACTTTTACAAAATTCTTTAATTTTTCAGAACTTAATTTATTGCCCATTGCCTTCCAACCTTTGATCTCAATAAATGTCCCTAGGTCTAATGTATCATCAACCCAATTGTTTTTAATTTTTAAATTATAGGTAACAATAGGATTTTCATCAGTGGTAACAAATAGGAGTGATGAATCCGAATTGTCAGAGATAAAGTTGTGTTTATTGAATACGGTGTCGGTCTCAATTTTAAAGCGCTTAACCATGGTCCAACCTTTCGTTCCATCATAATGGACTGCACTAATAACCAGGTCCGGATTGAATTTAGTGATAAGACTTATATCTTTAGGATTGAGTTTTAATGAAAAATCAATGGGAGTCAGCTCCAATGTTCCATTTTGGTATATGATGAGCAATTTGTCATCATTGTCGATATTGCCAATCAGGGTTCCTTTATTATCGACATTGAGTTTTCCTGTTTCTTCATCAAAATATAGAACTTGTGCACCTAATGTCGAGCCGCCTTTTTCCAACAAAGTAATTTTACGAATGGGATACTTTGTTACTATATTGCCTAGAGAATCTCTTCCTTTGATCAGTTGAGACCCAAAATCGAAGTCAAATACTTTAATTTTTGCTTTAGCAACAGGGGAGAGCGTTACCTTTAATATTTCAGCTTCACCATTCTCATTTGCCGAGAAATAATGGAGTTTAGGCTTTGCAGCGCCTTTGGTTAAATCATACTCTTTGTCTCTGGTAATTGCAGTGACATTGAAGCGCTTTGCATAACACTTGCCACCTGGTCCATCCGAATAGATTAAATTGTAGGTGGTGCGGTCGTCATTCTTTTTCCACACTGCAACATGAATGATATTTTTACCGATAAAAGTCTTTTCAGACAATCTGGTTACCACCATTTTACCTTCTGCTGTAAAAGCAATAATATCATCGATATCTGAACAATCTGCAACAAATTCATCTTTCTTCAAGCCAAATCCAATAAATCCCTCTTCTCGGTTGACGAAAAGCTTGGAGTTGTTTTGGACAACAGCTGTCGCCTCTATCGTTTCAAATTCAGAAATGATGGTCTTTCGGTCTTTGCCTTTGCCATATTTATTCTTTAAATATAGAAACCAATCAATAGTAAATTGAATCAAGTGTTTTAGATTGTTCTTTACTTTGGCAATTTCTTCTTGAAGCGATTCCAATTCTTTATCGGTTTCGAAGCTGCTGTATTTCGAGATTTTTTTAATCTTTATTTCAGTCAGTTTGATGATATCATCATGTGTTATATCCCTTTGCAATTGCGCTAAAAGCTGTACAGTGGGCGTTTGAAAAGAAGGTGTCGAAACATATTTTTGTAAGCCTTTTTCAATGATTACGATGACTTCATCAAAGCTTTCGGCTTCTTCTATGTCCCGATAAATGCGCTGTTCAATGAATATTTTTTCGAGGCTTGTAAAAAACCATTGCTCTAATAACTCATTTAGCTTAATTTGAAGTTCTGCTTTGAGAAGTTCTTTGGTTTGGTCAACATTGGCTTTAAGGATATCCTCAACCGGTAGGAAAATTGGTTTATCGTCAATGATTAAACAGGACATGGTAGAAATGCTGTTTTCACAGTCACTAAAGCGATACAGGGCATCAATGGTTTGATCAGGAGAGATTCCCGGCATTAACTCAATAGCAATATTGACATCTTTGGCAGTATTATCTACAATTTTCTTGATTTTAATTTGACCTTTATCGTTGGCTTTAAGGATGCTTTCAATTAATCTATCCGTGGTTGTACCAAATGGCAATTCAACGATTTCAAGCTGATTTCTATTAATGATATTTATTTTGGCTCTCGACAATACTTTTCCGCCTCGTTGACCGGAATTGTAGTTGCTAACATCGACAGAACCTCCCGTTAAAAAATCAGGGTAAAGCGTAAAAGGCTGTTCTTTGAGATATGCAACGCAAGCATCTAATAATTCATTGAAGTTGTGAGGTAAAATCTTTGTAGTTAAGCCTACTGCAATGCCTTCCGTGCCTTGACTTAGTAGGAGTGGAAATTTAACGGGTAAATAAATGGGTTCTTTTTTTCTGCCATCATACGATAGTTGCCAGTGTGTTGTGTCCGGATTAAATACAACATCAAGAGCAAACTTAGTCAATCTGGCTTCAATATATCGAGGTGCGGCAGCTGAATCTCCGGTTCTTATATCTCCCCAGTTTCCTTGACAATCAATCAGCAAATCTTTTTGACCCATACCCACAAGAGCGTCACCAATCGACGCATCACCATGTGGATGATATTGCATTGTATGTCCTATGATGTTAGCTACCTTATTGTATCGTCCATCATCCATATCCTTCATGCTGTGTAAAATACGTCGCTGTACCGGCTTGCAGCCATCTTCAATCATAGGGACGGCTCTTTCCAAGATAACGTATGAAGCGTAATCCAGAAAATAATCTTTGTACATGCCTGTTAAAGGAACAATTTGGTTGGGCTCTCTTGTTATTTCGTTAGACATTGTCTTTCTTTATATACTCAAATAAGTTACAAAGATACTAACATATTACACCAATACCAAATATGAGCAATGCAAAGGATGATTGAAATCCTTATACAATAAAGGCGTATTTGATGAATAAAATTAAGTTTTTTACAAAATGCATTAACTTTCCGGCCGGAAATACTTATTTGTTTTTGGAGAAATATGATGATATAAAAAAAGGCCACATTATATGCAGCCTTTTGTCAATTATTGTCTTTTATCATTTGGCCTTTCAGGCTTAGGCAACAATGCTTTGGCTGAAAGTTTAAATTTACCTGTTTTACGATCGATGTCGAGTAATTTAATTTTTACTTTGTCACCGACTTTAAGTACATCTTCAACATTTGCTATACGTTGGTGCGCTATTTCGCTGATGTGAAGAAGCCCTTGTTTGCCGGCAAAGTCAACTACTGCTCCGAAAGCAAGGATTTCCTTGACAGTTGCATCGAAAGTATCACCTATTTCAGGGTTAAAGCTTATTTGTCTGATTTTTGCAACTGCTGCATCAATACCGGCTTTGTCCGAACTTGAAATATTGACATGTCCTTTTCCTTCTTTTTCTTCTATCGTAATTACTGTTCCGGTTTTTTCTTGCAAATCCTGAATGATGCTACCACCCGGACCTATAACAGCACCGATGAAGCTCTTATCTATAATAATTTCAATGAGACGAGGCGCATGAGGCTTGAGGTCATCATTTGGCTTTTGAATGGTTTCATTCATTTTACCAAGGATGTGTAACCTACCTTCTTTTGCCTGATTTAAAGCTTTTTCTAATTGCTCATAAGGGAGACCGTCGATTTTGATATCCATCTGGCAACCACAAATTCCCTTTGATGTTCCGGTAACTTTAAAGTCCATATCTCCCAAAGCATCTTCATCGCCAAGGATATCGGATAATATAACCATGCGATCGCCTTCTGCAATCATACCCATCGCAATACCCGCAACGTGCTCTTTAATCTGAATACCTCCATCCATTAAGGCAAGAGACCCTGCGCATACCGTAGCCATGGAAGAAGAACCATTAGATTCGAGGATATCGGAAACCAATCGCATTACGTATGGATTGCCCTTTGGTAGAACCTGACGTAGTGATCTTGCAGCCAGATTGGCATGACCGACTTCTCTACGACCCGGACCTCTACTTGGTTTTACTTCGCCGACTGAATAACCCGGGAAGTTGTAGTGCAAGAGAAAACGATCATAGGTCAATTCAACTGCCTTGTCAATCATTTGCTCATCCAGCTTTGTCCCAAGGGTCAATGTAGTAAGAGATTGAGTTTCGCCTCTATTAAATATTGAGCTTCCATGGGCAGAAGGGATATAATCTACTTCTGACCAAATAGGTCTCACTTCAGTAGTGGAACGACCATCTAATCTTTTTTGTGTATCCAACACATATTCACGAATAGTTTCCTTTTTTATTTTGTCGAAGTACTCACCTATTGTGGATGAATTTTCTTCTACATACTCTTCGCCTTTTTCTTCTGTAATGCTGGTAATGTATGTTTCAAACATTTCCTCAAATCGGCCTTTTCTATCATGCTTGCTCAATGCTGCGGTACAAACATCAAGTATTTGAGGTTTAACGACTGATTTAATGTGAGCGTATATTTCTTGGTTGATTTCTACAGGCTCAACAATCCTTTTGTTAAGTGCTGCAGGGCCTACCTTTTGAGCCAATTGTAATTGTGCCTCTATCTGAACTTTTATCGCTTCATGCGCAAATTTTATGGCATCTATAAGGTCTTGCTCTTGACATTCTTTTGCTTCACCTTCTACCATCATTACATCTCGCATTGTCGCAGCAACAATCAGATCAATGTCAGCACTTTCTAAGGCTGTTTTGCCCGGGTTAATTTCAAATTTGCCATCAATACGAGCTACTCTGACTTCTGAGATTGGTCCTTCAAATGGAATATCCGAAACTGTTAGTGCTGCCGATGCTGCTAAAGCTACATAAGCATCAGGAAGTGTTTCTTTTTCCGCTGAGATGAGGTTGATAATAATTTGAGTATCATTCATGTAATTGTCAGGGAATAAAGGGCGAATAGCACGATCAACTAATCGACTGATCAATACTTCATAATCTGAAAGCCTTGTTTCTCTTCTGAAGAAATTGCCGGGAATACGTCCAGCAGCAGCAAATTTTTCTTGATAATCAACTGATAAAGGAAAGAAATTTTGACCTTCCTTTGCTTTTTTAGAAGAAACGGCTGTAGCTAAAATCATTGTCTTACCTATTTTAACTAAAGCTGAACCATCAGCCTGAGTGGCGAGTTTGCCGGTTTCTATCGTTACTTCGGTGCCATTGGGTAAGGTAAAGTTATGTGAAATAGGAGTTTGTTTTCCCATTAGGATTAAGTTTATAAAATGAATAGAAAATTAAGTGAATGGAAGTAAAATGTTGGAAGGTGATAAAAAAAAAGAGTGTTTCTTTTTATTTGAAACACCCCTTTTTTGTTATTTACGTATTCCTAATTTTTCGATAAGGGCTCGATATTTTACAATATCATTTCTCATCAAATATTGAAGTAATCTTTTTCTCTTACCAACCATGGCTAAGAGAGAACGTGTACAAGCATGATCTTTGCGGTTGCTTTTTAAATGCTGTGACAGTTGTTCTATTTTAAATGTAAATAATGCGATCTGACCCTCAACACTACCAGTGTTTGATGCAGATCCACCATGCTCAGCGAATATTTCGCTTACTTTTTCTTTTTTAAGATAAATACCCATTTTTAATTTTTAAGGTTACCAAATTGAATCACTAAGATCTTGATTAGCGGCGCAAAGGTAATAAAACATGTTGATTTTCAAGATATATTTAGAGTTTTTTTTAATATTTTAAGTTAGAATGTTGTACGTGAGTTATTTATTCAATGTCCTATGTCAATTATAAAAATATAAATTTTAAAACATTTAATTTTAAAAAATACAGATATATAGGAAAATATATATATAATAAAATATAATAACATTGTAAATGAATTTGGTAATGGCCATTGTTTAGTTTTTAATTTATTTATGAACCTTGACTTTAATTCTTTGGAATTGATAGTATATTTATATCTTTATTTAAATAATTGATATATTTATGAAGTACTTTTTTTGCCTTGTGGCTTTATTATCTTTTTATTGTGGATATAGTCAGGTAACTATCGAGCCTGCATTTCCCAATATTAATTCCTTAATTACAGTATATTATGATGCCACTCAAGGCAATGGTGGGCTTAAAGACTGTAATTGCGATGTTTATATGCATACCGGTTTAATTACTGATAAAAGTAGCAGTGGATCTGACTGGAAATATGTGCAAGGAAATTGGGGTACAAATGACCCAAAGGTAAAAATGACCAAAGTCGCAGACAATCTTTATTCTATTTCATACAGTATCAAAAGTTTCTATGGCGTTCCTGACGGCGAAATCGTGAAACAACTTGCTTTTGTTTTTAGAAATGTCAATGGAAGTAAAGAAGGCAAAACTTCTACCGGTGGTGATATTTTCTATTATATGCCCGATAATAGCACAAATTTACAAATTATTGTCAGTAAACCGGAGCTAATCAGCAAAGTCGTTCCACTCAATACCATTTTTGACCTCGATTTGTTGACGTCCCATGCGGCAAGAATTACTTTAAGTATAAATGATAGTATTGTCTCCGATGTTAATGGGACTTCTTTGCAAAAACAGTATTCGCTTAATGCTTCCGGAACGTATTTTTTTAACATACAAATGCAAGATGACAATGAAGTTATCGATACCTCTTTTGTGTGGTCAGTTGGTGAAACACCTGAAATTATCGATGTCCCGGATGGGATGAAATTGGGGTTTAATTATTATGATCAACACGAAGCAATTGTTGTCGTAGAAGCGCCTCGAAAGAATGTTGCATTTTTAGTGGGTAATTTTAGCAATTGGTATCCAGTGTCGGCTTTTCAAATGCACCAATCACAAGATGGTCAATTTTTGTGGGCTAAGGTTGATACGTCTGGGCTTGAAGGAATATTTAATTATCAAATTTGGTTTGAAGATGGTTTAAGAATACCTGATCCGCTTAGTAAAGAAGTATTGGATGATGCCGATGACAAGTATATTGAAGCAATAACTTACCCGTCAATGCCAACTTATCCAAAAGGTAAAACCAAAGGTTTGGTATCTCATATCTATATGTATAATGCTTATAATTGGGTCAATACAAATTTTGTAAAGCCTCAAAAAGGCGATTTGGTAGTATATGAATTGCTTATAAGGGATTTTATACAATCGCATGATTATAAGGATCTAATAGATACGTTGTCCTATTTTAAGCGATTGGGAGTCAATGCGATAGAACTTATGCCTGTCAGTGAATTTGAAGGTAATATTAGTTGGGGTTATAATGTATCCCTACACAATGCTATTGATAAATATTATGGAGGAAGTCATAAGCTAAAAGCCTTTATAGATGCAGCACATAGTCAAGGCATTGCGGTGATAGCAGATGTTGTTTTTAATCATGCCTTTGGACAGAACCCAATGGTTCAAATGTATTGGAATGCAACCCAAAATAAGCCGGCCAATGATAACCCTTGGTTTAATCCGGATGCTCGACATCCCTTTAATGTTGGGTTTGACTTCAATCACGAAAGCCCTTCTACCAAGAGATATGTCAATCAAATACTAAAAGACTGGTTGGCTGAATACCGTTTTGATGGATTCCGTTTCGACTTGTCTAAAGGGTTTACACAAACTAATAATCCGAATGATGTAAACAAATGGGGACAGTATGATGCATCGAGGATAGCAATTTTAAAAGGTTATGCAGATCAGATTAGGTCTGTAAGCCCGGATGCTTATATTATCTTGGAACACTTTGCGGATAATAAAGAAGAGAAAAAGTTGAGTGAAAATGGAATGATGATGTGGGGAAATAGCTCTTTTGATTATGGTGAAAATGTCAAAGGCAATGCAGCCAACTTAAGCTGGAGTTATTATAAACAAAGAGGTTGGAGAGATCCAAATCTTGTTTCATATATGGAAAGCCACGATGAGGAGAGGATTATGTTCAAAGCAAAAAGTGAAGGAAAATCAAGTTCTGCCGGTTATAATATTAAAAATGAAAATATTGCTTTGGATAGAGTAGGTATGGCTGCAGCATTTTTTTATACCATTCCCGGCCCAAAAATGTTATGGCAATTTGGCGAAGTAGGCTATGACTATTCTATCAATACTTGTCCCGATGGCTCGATTAATAATGGATGCAGGACAGATCCGAAACCAATAAAATGGGATTATGTCCATCAAGTAAACCGACGAAAATTGTATTCTATAATTGCCGGCTTGACACATTTAAAACATCATTATAGCCAAGTGTTTAGTTCCGGGGATATACAATATGACTTGTCAGGGCTTTATAAATCAATTATTGCTGACAATGATGATTTAAAAATGGTTGTTATTGGTAATTTTGACGTAACGGATGGAAGTAAAGCTATTACTTTTCCAACAAATGAATGGTATTATAATTACCTTGGGATTGATAGTATTCAAGGTAATGTTTTTCCTAAACAAATTACGCTTAAAGAAGGAGAATATAAAGTATATTTAAATAAGAAAATTTATAACCCGGGTTTTATACTTTCGTCTAATCCGTTGAATCGTAGTGACTTGGATTTTACAGTGTTTCCCAATCCCACAAGCGATGTGCTGAATATAGTCATGCCTGAAAATCATCATGGCAGTATAAAAATTGCAATTCAAAACCTTTCAGGTATAGTTATCAAACAAGTCGAAATTACTGATATCGGACCGGTTTTGTCTTTGCCTGTCAATGAGATTCCCGGCGGTGTCTATGTTTTAAAAGTATCGTTGGATAATAGAGTGGGGATATCTAAAGTAATTATTGTTAAATAGGTTATTAGGTCAAATGAAATTATTTTACTTGTCCAATTTATTTAAATCCGAATGTAGTAGTAATGGTTTTTAAAATCGTATAGTGTTAATTATGAGTGATATATCGAAATTAGAATCGATTCAATGGCTTTTTAATGATTGATATTGAGTCGTAAATCGATACCGCATTTTTCTAACGAGGAATTTGGTTTTAATAACAATAATATTGGAAAACAGCTACATCGCCACCTTTTGATACTTTATTAATATTAAATTTGCTAATAATTTTAAAAAATGGATCATATTATACCGGCATTAATTGCCAAAGAACTACACAGACAGCGAGAAGGTATTGAACTTATTGCATCTGAAAATTTTGCATCTGCCCAAGTTATAAAGGCGATGGGCACTGTCCTTACCAATAAATATGCTGAGGGCTATCCGGGTAAGCGTTATTATGGTGGGTGTGAGGTCGTCGATGAAGTAGAACAACTTGCTATTGATAGGTTGAAGGAATTATTTGGTGTAGAATATGCCAATGTTCAGCCACATAGTGGCGCTCAGGCAAATGCAGCCGTCTTTTTGGCATGCCTCAATCCTTTTGATAAAGTATTGGGTTTTAATTTGTCTCACGGTGGCCACTTATCGCATGGCTCACCGGTAAACTATTCTGGAAAGGTATATACCCCGGTCTTCTATGGTGTTGAGAAAGATACCGGATTGATTGATATGGACAAAGTGGCGGAAATTGCTGAAAAAGAGCATCCCAAATTGATTATTTGTGGAGCATCGGCATATAGCAGAGACTGGGATTATAAAAGATTTAGAGAGATTGCTGATTCGGTAGGCGCACTTTTACTTGCTGACATCGCACACCCCGCGGGATTGATAGCAACCGGATTCTTGAATGATCCTGTTCCTCATTGTCATATTATAACTTCGACAACACATAAGACTTTACGAGGACCTCGTGGTGGAATAATTATGATGGGTAAAGACTTTGACAATCCATGGGGTAGATTAACTTCTAAGGGAAAATCTATTCAAATGTCTGCTGTTTTAAACAGTGGCGTTTTCCCGGGAATGCAAGGCGGTCCATTGGAACACGTGATTGCTGCAAAGGCTGTAGCATTTCATGAAGCATTGCAACCAACTTATAAAACTTATATCCAACAGGTTATTCATAATGCAGCTGCCTTTAGTGATGCCTTTAAGGAGAAAGGCTACGATGTTTTAAGTGGCGGAACGGATAATCATTTGGTTTTGCTCAACCTCCATTCTAAAGGTATAACCGGGAGAGATGCTGAAAATGCACTTATTAAAGCCGATATTACGGTAAATAAAAATATGGTACCTTTTGATACCGAGAAACCAACCATTACCTCAGGTATTAGAGTAGGTGCACCTGCAGTTACTACACGAGGTTTTAATGAAAATGATTGTCGTGAAGTCGTTGGCTTTATTGATGAAGTGCTAATGAATATGGGTAATGAAAATAAAATTGAAGCAGTTAAAAAAGCTGTTAATGAGAAGATGAAGCATTTTGCATTGTATGAAGGTGATTTTTAAGATTTCCAATTTCATACACATAATCAGTGGCAAATTTGATTTTCAACTTGGCATTGGTTTTTCTATTTTTATTGCTAAATGAGATAATTGTTTACTTAGCAGATAATTTTAATAATTGCGATGCAGCGTTTTTAATTAATTTTAACTCTTTAAGTCATATATTCTGTATCAAAATTGATATCAGTTGGATTTTGAGGTAAGTCCGGATTAGCGACTCATTTCTATGATTAATTAGAATCATTGTTTATGAATCGTTTTTTGATTCAGCATTTTTTATGTTGGATTTGGATTTAAAAATTATCTAACTTGTTGAAAATTGATACATTATATTTATATTATGAGATTGTATTAAAGCTCAATAACTGAATGAAGCTTATGTCAAGGTTTTTAGGTTTGTTTATTTTAATCTTAGGGTTTTCATCTATATCATGTCATAGAGATGATTTGGATATAGATATCAAGGAGAAAGAGCAAAAGAGTCCAATCATTTATCAAGAGGTTGTTTCAAGTATATATGGCTTGGTCGTCGATCAGGACGGGAATCCTATACCACATGCAAAGGTCGAAATTTATAATACCCAAACGACAACCAATGAATCCGGAGTTTTTGTATTTAAAAAGACAAAAATGGATGTACAAGGTACCTTAATTTCAGTATCCAAAGATGGGTATAATAATGCTTCGGATTTTATTTATCCTCAGTCTAACAGCACCGGTTACAGTTATATTCAATTGAGAAGAAACAAAGTTCACTTTAAAATATCTTCTACCTCAGGAGGAATAATTGAATTAACTGACGGAGTGAAAATTACTTTCCCGCCAAATGCCTTTATAACTGAACAAAATCAACCATATAATGGGATAGTGTTTATTGATGCATATAACTATAAGCCTACTGATACAAATTTAGGTATAGTCATGCCGGGTGGTCTCATCGGAATTGATGATAATGAAAGCCGTGTTTCTATTGGCGCTGCAGCTCTTTTTTTTATAAATGCTTATAGTGAATTTGGCAATCCATTGATTCTGAATGAAGAAAAGAAAGCTGTATTAGACCTTCCTATAAGTGGTGGAAATGAAAATTTACCTCTGTGGCGCTTCGACTTTAATCAAGGAATGTGGGTTCAATCTTCCTTGGCTTCTAATAATGGAAATGGTTATTCGGGAGAGATTCAACAATTAGGGCATTATATATTGGGTAAACCATTTGAACTTATTGACTTGAGCTGTCGTGTTGTTGATGCTCAAGGCATTCCATTAAGTCAAATTAAAGTGGATATTACATGTACGTCAAATGGACTTAATTTGCCTGTTTATTCAGGATATACAGATTCAAAAGGCTTTTTTAATGGTAAATTACCCAAAGGAAATTCACTTCATATTAAACTTTCATCGATTACATGTCCACAAAAATCTATATTAAAAGAAACGCCAGCGCTTAGTCAGAACACTGTATTAGACGATATAGTCATTGATTCTAATAGAAAAATGATAACAGTTCGGGTCTTATGCAATGATAATTTGGTTGAAGGTTCGGCAATCCTACTTAAGAAAAATGAACAATACGTTATTTTAGATGTGGAGTCCGGTGAGACTGTCTTCAACCTATATAATTATGTATGTGAATTAAAAGATATTGAGATGGTTGGAATTGAAATGTCAACCGGTAAATTTTCCGCAAATGAACCATTTGTTGAATCCAATGTGCTTTATTCTTTAGATGTATGTAAAAATGGGTGTAATCTCAGTGGGAACTTTATCGCCCAATGCGACTCTTTATCGATTCATGTATCGGGTGGGAGTGGTCAATATACGTACTTGTGGAGTAATGGCATTGCCGGAAATAGTGTTTCTATAACATCTACTGAACCGCATGTGTATGCTGTTACAGTGACAGATAACTTAGACCAAAGTTGTAGTAAGGTTTTTAGTAAAGAAGTGCCCGGGCAAATTCAAGCAGAAATTAAAGTTACCGATTGCAAATGGCCGATAGTCATGCGTGTGGAAGGTAAAAACTTCAATAAGGTAGAATGGACAACGGGAAGTCAGAATAAGGAAGTCACTGTAAGCCCTGATCATATTACTGAATACGCTGTAACAGTAAGTAATTCTATAGGGTGCAGCAAAGAAATTACTGTTACCATCGATCCCAAAAATTATCCTCATATTGATAATATCTCCTATTGTCAAGCCAATTTTTATAATTTGAGTGGCAACTTTGACAGTGGAAAGTTACAAGGGGAAAATGGATTCTATAAAAATTTAACAAATAAAGCTGATTTAGAAGGATTAAATGTCTTTGAAACGGGTTATAAAGTGTATGGTGATATATATGGAGGAGCGAATTGTCAAAAAAACTTTGAAATTAAATTGCCCAACTATGACGGATTGAAGATCACCAATATGTTAAATGAAGAAATAATTGAAGGTAATAAAATTGAATATAATACTGGAACAGGAAGCTGTTATAATTGTGATGCCGGAAATGTAGCTATTTATAGTATATTTGATCTTAGTGTTGATTATGTAAATGTAAATAAAACCGGATTGCCGCCCGGATATTATTATGTTGTAGTGAAAGATGCTATTACCGGTTGTTTTATTGCACATAAAAAGGTTAAAATCTTATAGGTGGATATTGACAATATACTACAAGGTTGCCTTAATGGACAACAAAAGAGTCAAGAGCTTTTAGTGCGGACATTCGCACCTAAGCTCTTGGCCATTTGTGAGCGATATTGTAAGGATAAAGAAATGGCAAAAGATGCATTGCAAGAGACTTTTATAAATATATTTAAATATTTACATACATATAATGGTGATTCTGAATTTATTACATGGTCACGAAAGGTAGCTGTCAATAATTGTCTTAGAATTAACAATAAATACTTTAAACTTCATTTTGTAGAAGAAGCAGAAGCGAGATTTGCTGATCATTCTTATATCCCGGAAGCTTATAGTAATTTTACGGTTGATGAGATAATGAAATTGGTTAAAAAATTGCCTGATAGCCAATATATTGTATTTAACATGTTTGTTGTTGAAGGCTTCAGTCATCGTGAAATTGGTGAAGAATTAAATATTACTGAAAGTAGCTCACGGTCAACGTTGACTCGTGCCAGAATGCGCTTGATTGAAATGATACAAAAATTGGAAGACCGAAATAATAACTCTCTTTTTAACTCTAAAATAGCTTTCTTATGAATTATAATAAGTTTGAAGCTAACATCAAGAAAAAATTATCTAATCACGAAGTTAAAGTGGATGAAGATGCCCTTATTAAAGCTTTGTTCAATCCTCAAGACAAGAAAAGGAGATTTTTTCCTTTATGGGGTTATTTTGCAGGATGCATCTTGATTATAACTTCATTTGTCTTTATTTGGACTATGACGGGGGATGTTAGTCCTTTAGAATTTTCAAATGATGTACAAAGCATAGTCAAACAGCAAGATGTACGTGGTCAAATATCTCCAAATGAAAAGGATGTTTCCTCTAATTCCGGGGACGCAATTGTCGATCATTCCAATTTAAATAACAACTTGGCTCAAAGCTCCAAATTGGATAATAGCAAAGAAGTTAAAAGCAATACCACATTCTTGGCTTCTGGCAAAAATCATTCAATTTCCAATATAACCTTTAATTCATCTTCTGAAAATAATACTCTAAAGAAATCTTATCCTTTGGTTAAAAAGAAGAAGGAAAATGTATCGGATAATCAATATGATTTCGCAAATTCAGTCGATATGGTACTCATAAAAGATAATAATTCAGTTGATTTTGTGAAGTTGCCAGTGATGAATTCTTTTATTTCTTTGGATAAAAATAAGGATATAAGTTTTCTGCCTGATGTCAAATGTCCGACTTTTAGACAAAGAAAAGTTTACTCATTTTCTATAGGCCCGGAGATTGGAGTTTTTTATCCTTTGGCATCAATGGATGGTGACGACACCCAAAATGAAGTTCTTAGAATACGAAAGAAAAATGAGGTTTCATTAGAAGGTATCCAAGCAGCATTATATGGTAAGTTGTATCAGGTCAATGGTCCGTTGTATTTTAAATCCGGGCTCAACTACAGTAGGATAACACGAAGGATGATATACGAAGACCATTATACTAAAATCGATACAACAATAGGAATCATTTCAATCACAGAATCAGAAAATCACGATACGATTACTGTTATTAAAGGTCCAATTTATACAGAAACTAACGTTCATAAGTATGAAAAACGGCATTATTACCATCACATGTTGAGTCTGCCTATCTTGGTGGGATTCCAAACTAATTTCAATTCATTGATTGTCGGATTAGAAGCAGGTGTTAGTATTAATCTTTTTGCTGATCAGACTGGATATATCATGATTTCGCCGGACAAGTTTGGATTGATTAATGATGCGGCATTGTACAGAAGGCGATTGGGTGTATCCTATATTGCCGGAATGAATATAGGTGTTCCACTTTATAATAACATATTGTCATTATCCATCAGGGCTAATATTAATCCCAATAACTTTACTTCAAGTAGCGTGCCCTTTAAAGAAAGGTATCAAATGTTGGGTGCCCATTTGATGTATGAAATTCGATTTTGATGTTGCTGAAATGTAAGGATCAAACCCGAATTCAACAATTGTGTTTTCCAAAACCGAGGTATAATGACTATGAGAGACGTTACCATGTTCGAATATCACATCGGTATTAGATTTCTATTTTAATCTCTTTCATACATTTAAAATGCTTCTTAGGGCAATCGTTCCGCCCAAACTTAGAACAAGGGCGACATCCCAGATTCTTGATTTCTATATTTTTATTTAACTCTAAACCATTCGGATAATAAGGCCAAAAGCCGTATTGCCATAATGTGCCTCCCCATAGTGATATAATCGGCTTTTTTAGGGCAGCCGCTATGTGTAACATACCGGTATCATTCGATATGACTTTATCTGCATTTTGTATAATTAGAGCTGACTCAGTGAGGTTTGTTTTACCGACTGTATTTATTACATTTCTTCCGGTATTTTCTACAATGTATTGAGCGTCTTGCATCTCTGATTTTCCGCCTATTAAAACGATAGTCTGTTGTGTCCTATTGATAAATTCAATCCAATTTTGAACCGGAAGTCTTTTGGTAAAATGGGTTGCTCCAATGACTGCACATAAATAGGGTTGATTTAATTCGGATATTTTATTTACAGTGTCCTTAGGGATAAAGTAGTCTAAGCCTTTTCCATCATTCTTTACCCCTAATTTTGCAACAGATTTTAAGTATCTGTCTGCAACGTGGGATTTCGGAAGTACATTCATTTTAAAATACACCATTAATAACTTTTCAAACGTTGCCTTGTGATAAGTCAACCTTTTAGTACGTAGGCTAATCGCCAGCTTCAATGAGCGGATGTTTTTATGAAGGTCGATAATATAATCAAAATGTTCATTCTTAAAATCGGAGATGAGCTCCTTCATCGTTTTATCCAATAGCCATAACTTATCAATATATGGATTTTGATCCAACAGATTTCGATATTCAGGTTTGGTCAAATAATGTACTTCGGCATTAATTTGTGTTTTCATACAACGAATCACAGGTGTGGTCAAGACGATGTCCCCAATTGAGCTAAACCTGACAATTAATACTTTCACGAATGAATGCTTTAGAAATAAATAAAAATCCTTCTCTACTTTGAATAAAGAAGGATTTTAAAGAAAAGTTGAAAATAAGAAATTTAATTTTTTACTAATTTAAGGGTTTCCCTTTGATTGTTTTTTACCATTTCTATAAAGTAAACTCCCGGAATGAAATGATCAGTATTAATTTTCCGTTCATTTAAACCCGGATTTAAATCCATTTCAAGTGTAGAAATTTTTTGTCCAAACAGGTTATAAATATTAATTACGGCTTTTTCCCGTTTTGCCGAAGTCCAGTGTAAAATGACATCTGAATGCGTTGGATTGGGATTAATTGAGATTGAATTTCCCATTGATTCGGCCGATTTTACATTGTTAAGTACTCTTTTGCCCGTTGCAAACCAAGTGCCAAGCGTACTGTTGTCAATAATAATAAAAGGATCGCCTGTTGGAGATATCTTATCTGCTTTCAAAGCTTGAGCGGCAATGACGTCTGTTCCATTGTTGTCTTGAGCGTTGAATATAATGGTTTTATCATCTTTAGAAAAGCAAGGATAACTTAGAACATTGTTTTCAAAGATTACATTTAATTGTCCTGTTTCAATGTTGCCACCAAGTAGCTGGTAAGTACTGCCACCGTTTTCAAAGTAATCAAAAGCAATGACGTTGGGACTGTTTTTTGAAAAGACTGCATTCCCTACGTTTACTCCGTCTGGCAAAGATGAGAAAAGCTTTTCAACAGTCCCGTCACCGTATGTTTTAGCACTTTTGTTCCACACATAAATAAATCCAATATCCCAAAATTCTGCTCCAAAAAATCCCAATGTTGACAATGCATCATACATCAAATACTCTCCGGAATGATCAAATTCCATGGCGTCTGCATATTCAACATCACTCGTAAATATGCCGCCACTGCCGGTAGTTGGATTATATAACTTAAATGATTGGTTTGTATTGCCGGCAAGGTCAAAGACATATATGTAAGGCTGGTCCTCATCCAATAAAGCAGCTAATCTTAAACCATCTTTAGAAATAGCTACATTTCGCCATTGATTGGTATTATCTAGTACTCCTAAATTGTAATTACCGGCATTCCAATCAAATTGAATATAATACATGGCTTTGTCCTTTCCAACAAATACGGCTAATGTCCCGTCATCTGAAACAGAGATTTTACTTGCTAATCCCGCATTGTGATTGATAGTGTTGACACTTCCGGATGCAATATTTCCAAGCTTAATTTGATTATAATTAGGATCGGTAAAAATGATAAAATCTTCGCCTGGATTAGTTCCATAGTCTGGTGGTTGTGTCGTGCCATTGCCTGCACCAATACCCACTTCAGCAAATGAGTTTTCTATTAGCGCAATGTTGGGTGAATTGGCGCCATATTTGTCTTTAGTAGCTTGAATTACTGCATTTCTACAATCAATAAATTGTGAAGATTTGGTTAGATATTTTGTTAATGCTGCGTAATATATTTTCTCTGCTTCGTCTTTGCCTAATTTAGAGGCGATTTTGTAAAACGCAAAGTTTAAAATCCCACTATTAATGTGTACGCCACCATTATCTTGCGAACCATTGTATTTTTCATTCATGTGATTTGGCTGCCAGCCTCTATCATTCAAGCTATTGCCTCCATTGTGTGGATTAGACATGTCTCTTAATGCTCCACCGGCGAATACTCCCGGAAGGACAACATCTTCACCGACTTTGTAGTCATCTCGGTCTATTAGTACTCCAAAAACATCAGCAAAGGATTCATTCATTGCCCCCGATTCACCTTGATATGTCAAATTAGCTGTCGCCTGAATGACTCCATGTGACATCTCATGTCCTGCAACGTCTAAACCTCCAGCCAAGGGTTTAAAGGATTGATTGCCATTTCCATAATACATAGCAAAGCCATTCCAAAAGGCATTGTCCATACTGCTCCCATCTGATTCATTGACATTGATGATGGAAATGATCGTTCCACCGGAGCCGTTGATGGAATTTCGGTTGTATGTGTTTTTAAAATATTCGTAAGCTATACCGCCATTATAATGCGCGGATACGGCGGTTTTGGAATTCCAGGTATTATTTGACGAAGATACTTGAACCATGCTGAAGTTGTTGTTTTCAGGCGATGTGTTTTGAGCATTGATCGTCCAAATAGCTCCTTTGGGATCATCCGGAATGTTACCGCCTGCAAACATTGAACGAGACGCATCAAGAAGGAAATAACTTCCATTCTTTTGATATGTGTTGATAGTCCTTGTTACATTGTTTAAATCTGTAGCGTTGGCAGTAGCCGGGCCATCCAATGGTGCTGACAAAGAAGTTATATTATTAGAAGAAGTAGCTTCCGGAATATTTGTAAAATTGACAATTGGGGAATGAACATCACCGTGATGGTGATCAAAGGTGCAGGAAGACTTGAATTCATCAATTACATTGCCCGTATGCGCATCGATAAATAATGTATATTCAGTAACAAGATTAGGATGGCATTGAATTAGATAGGCGAGTTGCCCTTTGTCGGATGTATTTATTTGTGTATGTATCACGAGACGTCCGGAAATTGGATTGTTGCCAATCAATGTGAGTTGTTGTTTGGTATAGTTTGGAATAGGATATAAGCTCTGTGCGATCTGCAATGCCTTTTCCAAACTTATGTTCGGTATTGTATTGATGTCAGTGGGTGTAGGAATATAACGGCCATTGAATAGATAAGGAATACCATCTTTTGTATGTACAATAACTTCTGCATTCCATACTTCGATGCCTTGGTATTCTTGTTGTAACTTTATATGTGCTTCATTATCTGTATCAGAAAGAATATTTGTTATTGTAAATTCTTCTCTCGCATTTTTAATTTTAAAATCGGATTGATTGATAGTCAGAAAATTGAAGGCTGTGGCAGAGACATCTTGACGACTTATCAGATTAGAATTAAGTAAATTTCCTTCTATCCATATAGGCAGTCCGGTGTAGCTGTATTCTTTTATTTTCGCTTCCGGTGAAGAGGTTATTAATTTTCCAAAAGAACCGGGATTAAATGGAATATCAAATACATTAGAGCCTTGATTTGGTTTTATTTTGCTAAAATCGATATTTACAGACTTGGGTGAGTCTGATTTGCTATTTGAAGGTTTTATCTTACCGAATTGTGCAAAAGAATATCCAGGTAAAAGAAGTATGATTAAATAGACTAATAATTTTTTCATTTGGTTGAAATTTTAGTGTGAGTTACCAATAGTTTATACATAGAATTGATAGTAGATAATTTGTTTTCAGGTTGACCGGACCAAACTATTTTATTTGTAGTGTTTGGTGTAGAATAGGAAAGGAAGTAATACAAATTTTGCGGCTCATTATATTTATAAGAATCTATTCCAAAAGTCTTGATATTTTGGAACAATTGAGTTGTAGTTGATGTATTTAGTTTTTTTAAAAATGTATAAGATTGACCATCGCGGTTTTTCTGAAATAGTCGTCCATCATCAAGTAGGGTATATTCGTGATATTCTCCTGAAAATCCTCCGCCGGAGCCAAATGAAATTTGAGCATCCTTATATTGGTCCGGAGGCAATTGTTGTGTTTTGCAACTAAAGGAAAATAGAAATAGTACAATAAATCCGAAATATTTCATGCGTATTAAAGTTTTATAGCTTATATCGTATAAAAATAATTAAAAATTCGTTAAAAATTAGTAAATTAGGGGATTAACATATCAAAGATACTAAATAAAGCGTTATATTTGCGTCAAGTTAAACTATTAAAATTTAAGAAAAAATGAAAGGATTATTTTTTGTATTAGCATTTTTGGGTTTTGTTGGGTTTTCTAACTTAAATGCTCAATGTGCAAAATCAGGTGCTTCTTGCTGCTCTAAGAAGACAGCAGCAGTTGATACTAAAGTTTCGGCTGAAGAAATGGCAAAAGTTGCCTCAGCGGATAAAACAATAAAGTCTAAGAAAGAGAAAGATGGCACAATCACTTACACACGCAAGATGAAAGATCCTGCTACCGGTAAAAAAGTACGTGTTCCTGTAGTGTATGATGCAGCTTCTGCTAAATTTGTAAATGCTACAAGCGAATCTAACGGTAAGGCTTGCGCTGGTGAAATGAAAGACGGCAAAGCTTGTTCTAAGAAAGACAAGATGGAAGGAAGCAGCTGCTGCTCAAAGAAAGGAAGTGCAAGTGCTGATGTGCCTAAACAAAACTCTGATGCTTCTTCTAAAATGTAAGAACATTCGAAAAGATTATGAAAAGGGTTGTCATTATGACAGCCTTTTTTTTTGCCCATTCATTTTTTCTGATGATTCTATTCATTTTTACCAATAGTATAGGTAATAGGATATTCGTAATAGTCCAGTAGTTTTTTCTTAAACGACTATACCACTAATTTAAATTGGGGTTGAAGGTAAATTTACAACTTAAAATATTATTTTTTACCTTTAATCCAAATTCCACATTAGACAAATGCGGAATCGATTTACGACTCGTAATCAATGGTTTACAGAAACCATTGAAACGATTCGTACATCGGGATTAACCCTCATAATCAGCACTATACGGTTTTACAAAACCTGTACTGCTGAATTCGGGTATAAACCATTGAATGAAGTGAATATAGCTCATGGAATATCTTAAATCCGATAAAAAGAATGTCGTATTTATTGTTTTAGTAGCCTCTTTAGGCTATTTTGTTGATATATACGATTTAGTTATCTTTTCAATTGTCAGAGTGCCCAGTTTTCAGGATATCGGTATTAATGAATCGGATATGCGTATTGACGGCGAATATATCTTGAACATGCAGATGGCCGGCCTATTGCTGGGTGGGATATTATGGGGTATTATAGGAGACCGTTATGGACGTATTAAAGTATTGTTTGGTTCAATTTTATTGTATTCAGTAGCGAATATTGTCAATGCATACGTACAAGACATACATACATACGCGGCAATAAGGTTTATCGCAGGTATTGGTTTAGCAGGGGAATTGGGTGCAGGGATTACATTGGTTAATGAGAGTATGGATAAAGGTAAGCGTGGGTATGGTACTATGTTGATTGCAACTATAGGTGTGCTGGGCGCAGTAGCTGCATTTTACATTGCAGAGCATTTTGAATGGCGAAATGCTTATATCGCTGGCGGTGTCATGGGCTTGTTGTTGTTGATATTGAGATTAGGCACAATAGAGTCCGGTATGTTCCTACAGACCAATGATTCTAAGGTTAAAAAAGGCAAGATTAGTATGTTATTTGCCGATAAGAAAAGGCTTAAACGGTATGTATTTTGTCTATTGATTGGACTGCCAATTTGGTTTGTTGTTGGAATTTTTGTGACACAAGCTCCTGAATTTGGAAGAGCACTCAATGCACCCGTTGAATTAAGTGCTGGTACAGGGATATTATTTACATATTTGGGTATTTCATTGGGCGACTTAATTGCCGGCTTATTAGCACAGATAACTAAATCAAGGAAATTATCGGTTTTTGTGTTCCAGATTGGAATAATTTTGAGCTCTGTGTGGTACCTTAGTAGCCAAGGAATCACTGTTATTCAGTTCAAATGGATAGCATTCTTCCTCGGACTTGGAGTAGGGTATTGGGCAACTTTCGTTACAATAGCATCTGAACAATTTGGTATCAACCTGAGGTCAACCGTGACTACTACAGCACCAAACTTTGTTAGAGGTGCTTTGATTCCAAGCACATTTTTGTTTGAATGGATTGTTTCTTATACCAATATTATAACTGCCGGTTATATAATGATATTTTTACTTACAGCTATTGCAATATTTGCCTTAAGTCAATTACAAGAAAGTTTTGATAAGGACTTGAATTACCTTGAGATATAAATACAATATAATTTAATGTAATGTAATGGAGTTGATTGGTCAATAGCTTTTGAGTTAATATTTGGTATTATATGATGATCAACTTAGAAATTGCCATTGTATTATTTTTCAATGTCGCTTTTATGATATAAATTCCGGATGATAAATCTCCACTCAGTTCAAAATATGGTTGATTGTCAGAAATATGCATACTTTTTACTTGCATGCCTTGAATGTCATACAGAGTTAAATGACTTATGTTGGCTTGGGAAAAGTATATTTTGGAAGAATTTGTAGCAGGGTTTGGATAAAAAAGGAGAGGTTTACTTTCATTTTGTTTTATCCCAATTGTCCCTTCCGTAGTTATGTTGGTTTTCATAATATTCATTCCGCCTCGTATATTGCCTTGAACTAATTCCAAGATACCGTCATTATCAAGGTCGCCGAAGACTGGTTTGTTTTGTCTTCCAACATAAAGAGCTTCAGTATTTAATGATATTTTAGTCAAATTAGGATTAGATGTCCCATTCATGCCATTAAATGAATATAATTGACCATTATAGGATCCTGAAACTAATATATTTTCGTTATTAAATCGAATAAAGGATGGTGTGGCATCTCCTTCGGTGTCACCTACTTCTTTAACTGTAATATTACCATATCGATAAACATTGGGTGCATCTTGGTAGCCCGGCGTAAAATATGGAGTTTGAGCAGATCCTGTATTTATAAAAAGACAAAAGTTTCCATTTTTGTCTCCAATGAGTAAGTCTATATCTCCATCGTTATCGTAGTCAAAGGCAGCCGGAGCGGCTCTTGAAGGCACTTTGATGTCTTGATAAGATTCTGATTTTAAGACAAAATTAGAAGGGTGTCCAATCGGTGTATTGCTTTCAAAATGAAGCAATGTCCCCCTTTCTGTACCTATTAAAAGATCCATAAATCCATTGTTATCAATATCGACAAATAGAGGTTTGTACCCAAAATGTTTGATTCCAAATTGCTTTAAGTCAGCAAAATTGTCATTTTCGACTACAAATGAGATCTGACCCGCAGCAGATGTGTTTCTCAAATAAACCAACTGACCATATTGCGCAGAATTTTCATCTTTATAAAATTTATTCCCGGCTATTATATCTAATTTGCCGTCTGCATCAACATCATACAATACAGGACTGCACTCTAATCCCAAGTCAACTGTATTTTTAATCAAAAAGTCCTTTTCTAAAAGCTTGTATTTCCCTTCGGCGAGTGTATCATGAATATATCGCCATATCAGTTGTGATTCAGTGGCTAACGATCCAACATTGCTAGTGGCTAATATACAATCAGTGTTATTATCGCCATATTGTAAATCATAATTAGAAGGGAATGGTCCTAAATTTATTTCTTCTGATGCCGGAAAATGCTCGTCTATTTCTGTGATATACGCTTTTAAATTATTTCCGGTATTTCGGAGGTAAACTACATTGTTAAACGAAATATCACCCAGCAAAATATCTTTAATCCCATCTTTGTCAATGTCCTTAACCAATATTGTTGAACCTGAATGTCGGGTTTCAAGGGGTGTATCGCTATAATGGGTTGCACAAGTTTTGGGGTTATTACTCAGTGTTATTGTGTTGTCTAATCCGCCTTCAATAAATTTTCCATAGCACATGTCTTCCAGTGTATAAAGCAACGAATCACGTCCATATCCGAGTTCTACGCTGTTGTTCTTATATAATACCATGTGTGAACCTTGTTCGTTGAAAGAAAAAATATCTAAATCACCGTCTCCATCAATATCCTGGATGTCCGGTATGTCGGTAGCGGTAATATAGACATTTAATGGGCCATTATTGCCCGGATAACTTAATACGTTAAAATACCATTTTTTTAATTGGACTCTTTCTAAAACTGTAATGTTATTCACTTTTTTTCCTTTCCACACTGCGAAGCCGATGATATCATCCGTAGGAATAGCAAATAAATCCATGATGCCGTCTCCGTCATAGTCTCGAACAAGTGCCAAATCATTAATTCGAGGGAAGATTACCGGCGGATCTATCCAGTATTCATACCTTTCCTTTAAT
>JAGPCT010000090.1 GCA_018057925.1 Saprospiraceae bacterium | reverse complement strand
CCTTTCTCTGGCAGGGGTCAAAAACGAAGTAATCATCGTCAAGGACGCACCACACTACGGAGCGTATTTTGATGTGGAGATGGTGAGGAGTAAAGTCATCGCTTTTTTGAAGGAGCATCTGAAATAAGTAAACCTGCATTGCATAGGTCATTTTTACAGAATATTTACTAATCTATTCCACTCAATTCATAAGTAACATTTTATTCCACATGATAGATTTGTGATCAGCTCCCTCCGGCCATAATTCAAATGAATAAAAGACTAATCCACTTATATGCAAATCGTTTTTATTGATGGAGACTGTATTAACTCCCTGGTGAATTATCATGGTCCGGCTATATAATTGTTGTCCATTTAAAGAATAAAACTGAAGGGATCCTTTACCAGGACTCACTGATTTTATTTGTATATCCGTATGATTATAAAATGGATTTGGCAGATTAGTCATATTCATTTCAAGTGCTTGGAATAGAGAATTTTCTGAAAAGTTAGCTGAACGTGAAGTTGATCCGGATATATTACTCCCAAGGCCAGCTATATCCGCGCTGGTACTCAGGTTAAGCGTTATACAATTTTCTTTAATAGTACAGTTACCGTCGCAGTCTACTATAATAAAACTAACTGAAATGGATTTAAATATAGGACTGGATGACTTACAGCTAACGATAGGATCAGGTTGGTTAGGCAGCGAGCAGGTAAATATTCTTTCTACACCGGATGCCAATCCAGGATAATTCTCGACGCCATCATTCAGTATATTGCCGGGTTTGGGCAATTGATATATGCTTATAGCAGAACAGTTTTCAGCTATGCTTAAGGTAGAAGCAAGGTTTGGCATCACAGCAGTACAATTGGCAAATAGGGTAACTATTTTTCCACATCCGGACCTTATTCTAGGGGCTAATGTATCTTTAAGTATGACATCCAAATAATTACAATTCGAACTAAGACCATTATCCTTTAAATGCAAATCCCCGTTTCCAGAACAATCTTGTGCACAAACTCGCACCCGTATCGTGGAATTGGCTATACAGGATCCATCCGCATCAATCCATTTACCTCCGGGAGGGATATTGCCTTCATAAGCAACTGGTGATATCACCCTAAAGCTATATCTCAGATCACCGTCTGCAGTCAGGTCATCGTGCGTAATGGGTGTAAAATCCTCCTGTCTGATTCGATAACGACACTCACCATTCACATAAAAAAAACCTGGCCCGTAGAGCGACATACTTATAGGAGCAATGGTATCAACAAGATATATATTTGCAGTAGCCACTCTGGAATGATTACCACATCCATCAGTGAGCTGAAAAGGGATTCGGTATGAATTTTTACCCCTACAATCAAAAATGAATTTTGGCCAATCAGACTTTGGAAGTAGATCCACTCTCAAAAAAGTGGAACAATTATCTGTATTTTGAAATTCATTATACAATTTACTTGTAAGGTCAGAACTTGTAAAAGCCACATTATTCGTATATACTATCATATCTCTTATAGGGGGTGGTGTCTTATCAAAAAGATTATATGAATCATTGACATAGATAGAGCAATACTGGTCATCAGCTGTGAAATATGGGGTTCCACCATTGTTGAAAAAATCTCCGATTATTAAAACATTTACTACCTGGTTGATGCAAACTCCCGACTCTATATTGATTACGCTCCCCGGTGCAGGTATTTGTCTCAAAACACCATACGTACGCCAGCGTGTCCCACTCCTGGAGATCCAATAACTGCGCATATCAGGAATTGTATAGGAGCACTCTGAGTCTAAAGAAATATTTAGTCCAATGCCTGATCTCCTTATGACAGAATTACCACTCGTAGCACTACAATCAGGGAAAGATTCCGCATATAAATGACTGACCATCGATAAAACAAATATCAGGCTTAGAGTAAGAGTAAAAGATTTCATACCATTGATTTTTTTAGATAGTGTAAAATTGAGAAACTATTATTCCTCTGTCAATTACACAATCGGGTAATACGATCAGTCTATTGGTACGATTTTGTGGCGAAGTGCCTTGGCTACTGCTTCCGTGCCACAGTTGACATGCAGCTTATGATATATATTCTGAAGATGTTTTTTTACCGTGTCGATACCTATTGATGCCTTATCGGCTATCATTTTGTACGAATTGCCCCTGACCAATAATTCCAATATTTCTTTTTCTCTTGAAGTCAGCTGAAATTGTTCGGAATTCAATTTTTCCTGTCTAAAGTGTTGAAAAATTTTTTGAGCAATAAAGGGACTCATTGGTGTTCCACCTGCCATCACTTCATGAAGCGCAGCAACCAAATGGACTGGGGAGGTATTTTTTAAGATATAACCATCTGCACCTGCGCAAATAGAATCAAATACTCTATTATCATCATCATACATCGTATGCATTACAACTTTAATCTCCGGACATGCATTTTTGATCCGCCTGACTCCTTCCACGCCTCCGATACCCGGCATGTCGATATCCATCACTACCAGGTCTGCATCATATTTTAATACTTGTTGTTCAGCATGGTTACAATTAGGATAAGTTGCTGCCACATGAAAATTGGCTTCGTCGTTTAACAATAATTCTAAAGATTGCCGCAATCGGGTATTGTCTTCAAAAATCAAAAGCTGGAAAGGCACAAGTCAAAATTACAAAATGAATAGATGCGGATGCATTATACAATTGGGTAATAAAAACATATCATAATTAGATAAATTTATATTCCAATTTTATTGTCGTTCCTTTTCCAGGGGTGGAATGAATGGATACGATCGCGTCTGAAGCTTTGGCTCGTTCCTCCATATTATGTAATCCATTACCCATCTGGACAGTGCTTCTATCAAACCCCTTGCCGTTGTCTTGTATGATGAACCCAAAGTGGTGTTTATCGGCTGTTACTTTTATAATAGCCAGTTGGGCGCAAGAATATTTAATCAGATTATTAATGGCTTCTTTGAAAATGAGATAAAAATTTCTGCGGCGGGTGAGGTTCAGGTTTAATCCATTCAATTCTGTTGGAAACTCATACTGGCCTTCTATATGCTTTCCTTCCAACATATCGGCAGCATATCGTTTCATTCTGATTAAAAGGTTTTGTAAGTCATCATATTTTGGGTTGATATTCCAGACTATGTCTGACAAAGATTCACTTATTCGTTGAATATCATCAGATGCTTTAGACAAATATTCTGTGGATTTATCAGGTAAGTGTATATTGCGTATGGCAAGTTCATTCAAAATATTGATATTACTTAACGAGGCCCCTATGTCGTCGTGAAGATCCTGACTTATATTATTTCTTATCGCCATTAAATGGTTCTGTTCTTCTAATTTTTTTTTCAGTTGATAACGATTAAAAAAAGCAAATCCCAACAAAATAGTGAACAGGAAACACGAAATCAAAAAACTCTTCACATTTTTTTGATTGCTCAGTTGCTTGTCCTGGAGGTCGTTTTGTGCAGCCTGTATTTCTAATTGTTGTTCGCTGGTCTTGGCCTGGAGCAATTGTTTTTCCAGATCCACTTGTTGCCTGCTGATAGTTAGATCCCGCAGCTCCTGTGACTTTAATAATAAATCGATTTCAATTTGCCTTTGATGTGCAATAGCCTCGTTGCCAGAGATAATTGCATGTTGCTTTTCTATCTCAAGTTGTTTGACGCCCTGCTGAATATTTAATCTCAGTATTTCGTTGTCCTTTTTATTTGTCTCGTATTTTGTAGCGATTTCTGCAATGGCAGCTGCCGTTTTGTCAGAGAGGATACTGTCCCGATAAAGAATATAATTTTTATAATTCCGATAGGCAGCAGTAAAGTTTTTATTCTCGACAGCGTAATCTGTGATTTGAAAATAATAATCTCTTAGACTTTCCCGGTCAGGTTTAGTTTGTAACAAGGAAAGTGATTTATTGTAATATTGATTTATGATGGAGGTGTCCCGCTTAAGCTCCCTGCACAACGTGCCTATGGACATATATCGACGGGCGAGCATCAGCTGATTTTTTCCATCTTTTTCTAACATGTCTACCGCTTTCAATTCAAAATCCAAGGCCTCCGAATACCGACTAATCGTATTATAAAAATTAGTAGCGGCAGTATAAGAATGGATAATTCGGCTGTCTTGTTTGCTTTGGATAGCATATTGTATACATAATTTTAAATATTTTTCAGCCTGGCTACTGTCCACACCTGAATAAAACTGGCAGATATTGCAACAGCCAATCGAGAGCTTTGCTATATCTCCTTTTTTTTCTTTAAAGGCTAAAGATTTTATGGCATATTCAATTGCCTTCGACCTCTCATTTAAGCCGTAATAGACGGTAGATAGATTGCTATAAGCCACTCCAAGTTCTCCATACTTCTCCGGATAATATTTTTCGTAAATATATATGGACATCAATAGGTACTCCGCTTGTTTGCTTAAGTTTCCATTGCGTCCCCAGGTATATCCCAGGTCATTATAGGCAAGTGCTGCATACCTATTGTAATGATGAGAAAAATAAAGTTGTAAACTCGTTTCAAAAAGTGGAATTGCAGCATCAAACTGATCCTGGTACATTTTTATCTGCGCCAGTTGCATCCAGCTGATGGCAGAGATGAGGGAATCATTTAATTGTATGCCCAGTTTGCGTGTGGTAGCGGCAATAATTTGTGCCTGGTCTAATTCGTCTTTATCTATATGTATGTCAGTAGATTCAATCAGCGCAAAGGCCTCTCCTCTTTTATAGCTTAATTGAAGACTAAGCTCTTCCGCTTTTTTGCAATATAAAATTGCGAAGTCATAATTTTCCGAATCAAAAAATATTTCAGCCGAATCAATTAAATTAAAAATTTGAAGGGAGTCTAGATTGGTAATCGATCTTTGAGCATACAGGTTACTTTCAAAAAAACTTACGTACAGTATGAAAAATAATAAATTGCGCATTTGAAAAATAAAATTGAAAAAATTTTCAAAGTAGCAGCGAATCATTTTGAAATATTAAACTAGCCCGGTATAAAAATTAAAAATTTTTTAAAATTCTGTGTAAACTATGTGAAACTCGGTGCCAGCGTTCCATTATCCGGGTCAGGCATCCTCTGACGATTTTAATCAATTTTATAAAGATCGATTTACCTGGCTTGTCAATGATCTAAAGAAAAAAAATATTTATAAGAAGTAGTGCCTTTGCGTAGAAGGACC
>JAGPCT010000089.1 GCA_018057925.1 Saprospiraceae bacterium | reverse complement strand
CCAATCCGGGTATTCATGATTCATATATACCGTATTTACGTAATACAAATATAGGATAAAAAAGTTCGGTAACCAAACATTTACTGAGCTTTTATTAAAATATTACGTAAAAATTTTAGAGTTAGGGATTAAACTACCTCAAACTAAACAATCTATCTTCATATCCAATTTACTTAGTGTTACTTTTACACTAATTTGCGTCTAAAAGATAGATCCTTTTTAAAATTCTACCATATTTAACTTATAAGCAATGAAATCAACTTTCAATTTTTTAATACTATTCCTTTTTATTTCGTCAGGATTAATGGCACAGATGCCATATACCGGACAGGCTACTATCAAAGATGGCGAGACCTTTATTGTACTTTCCAATATGACAATCAACAACCTTAATATCCAGGACGGCGGAAAATTAATTATCGATTCGGGTGTTGAGTTTTCCTACTCAGGTAATTTCTTAATCAATGGCAACTTAGAAATCAGATCGAATAGTGGTATCACAGCAACAGGTTCTTTACAGACCGGATTCGGTGCCAAGAACAAAGCAGTCATCACCATGAAGTCCAATTCTTATTTTTCTATTTTAGGTTCTTGGACTCAATATGACCCACACTTAGGTGAGGCATCCATCGAAATGGCCGACAACACTGTCGTCGAAATATGCGGCACTTATACACAGCTTAAAACTGCGGCGCCCTACATTCATTATACCGGAACAGGGAAAAAAGCCTATTTCATCAATAAAGCTCCTGTTACCGGCACGGGGACCAATGAACTGGGTGATAGTTACAACATCAAGTGGATTGTTATGGATCAATTAGCCAACTTGACTCCCGGCCAAGCTCAACTATGCGGCCCCAATGCACAGCAAACAGACTGCCCTTCAATATGGCCATCATGGCTAACAGATAAAAATGAGTGTTTTGAAGCAAGAGAAGTTGCACAAACTCCACTTCCTGTCACCTTGATTCACTTTTCTACGGCTCAAAAAGCCGGAGCAGTGGTACTTACCTGGACTACAGCTAATGAACAAAACAATAAAGGGTTCTACATCCAGAGTAGCTTGGATGGTCAATATTGGAAAGATGAAGGATTTGTATCCAGCAAATCAAATCTTGGATTTAGCGCTACATCTTCCAAATACCAATACACGGTAACAAATCCAGCTAAAGGGATAAATTTCTTTCGACTCAAACAAATAGATTTTGACGAGGCTCTTTCCTTCAGCAATATTTTATCCGAAAAAATAGATGTGGATAATCAATATGATTTCTATCCCAATCCGGTAAGCGACAAACTGACAATACTGTCACTTCATGGAGACGAAACCATTACCATTATCAATTCCAATGGCGTTGAAGTTAAAAGAATCTTTATCCATGGTCAAAATCGTGTTGACGTTTCTATGGGTGAATTGACTTCAGGCGTATATCTTGTAAAGCTTTTGTCCCCCTCACAATTAAAGGCAACCATCCAAAAGATCATCAAACAATAGTGCCTTAGGGCTACTGATTTCAATGTACTAAAAAGGGAAAGGATTGTATTCTTTCCCTTTTTTTGATGTATCACAAATTTAGAATAAGCATAAAAACATTTCGTTTTTGCAAATCATTCAATTTACTATTTGTTTGTGAAGTATTCAGCAAGCCCCAATTTAAACCCTCTTTCCGGCTTTGCTTAATCCGGTACCGATATACGACTCGTAATTAAATATTTAATCAAACCACTGAAACGATTCGTATATAGGGACGTCCCTTATAATCAGCACTCTTCGATTTTGGGGAACTAAATTGCAGAACACAGTTAAATGGGAATTGCAGTATTTTTAACTTGATTCCCCATTCGGTCTAAATTCCAATTCTTATAAATTGCAAAAAAATAATTTTCCATCTTGAGTAAACATTAAATTAGTTATACATATTTTTTTATCACAAAATGAATCGAATAAATGGGCTATTTGAAAGCCGATAGGATGATTTTACTTTTAAAAGCAGTATCTGATGTTTCATCAAATCGACGTCAAACGATAGAATCAAATCCAAATGTGAAATTATAAACTTATCTTTGCAGACTGATATCGATTGGATAGGGTGTCCCAATATTTTGAGATATATCATAAAATCATAATCATTGGTCGCAATTACTATCACATCAATACTAGTAAAAATAATTTTAGAAATCAGTTTCTTATAATAAGTGTCGCTATGGTATTTATGGATTTTGAAAAACCGATTGCTGACTTGTACGAACAGCTCAACAAGTTAAAGGAGATGGATAACCAAGGGGAGATGGACATGCAGGAGATGGTCGCTACGCTGGAGAAAAAAATTGAGATTGAAAGGGAAAATCTATACAAGAACCTAACTTCTTGGCAACGGGTACAGCTTTCGAGGCATCCTGAAAGACCCTATACTTTAGATTATATTTCACGGATTTTCACGGATTTCATTGAGCTACATGGTGACCGCAATGTCAAGGACGACAAAGCCATTGTTGCCGGAATCGGCAAGATAGATGGGCAGCCTATTATGATTATAGGTCATCAGAAAGGGCACAATACCAAAGAAAGACAATTTCGCAACTTTGGAATGGCTAATCCGGAGGGTTACCGCAAGGCGCTAAGGCTCATGAAGCTTGCTGAAAAGTTCAATATGCCGGTGATTTGTTTTATTGATACACCAGGAGCATATCCGGGTTTAGAAGCAGAGGACAGAGGACAGGCAGAAGCCATCGCACGCAATATATATGAGATGTCACAGTTGAAAACCAACATCTTATGCTATATTATCGGCGAAGGCGCGTCAGGTGGAGCTCTCGGCATAGGTGTCGGCGACAGAGTATTTATGCTCGAAAACACTTGGTACACGGTTATCTCACCCGAAAATTGCTCTACTATTCTCTGGCGTAGCTGGGACTATAAAGTTAAGGCAGCAGAAGAACTTAAATTGACTCCCGAACACATGTTTAATTTTAAGCTGGTAGATGGCATCGTCAACGAACCATTGGGTGGAGCCCATTCTGATTATGATGAAATGGCAGCTATACTTAAGAAACATATCAAAGCCAATCTAAAAGAATTACACAAGGAAGGTCACAAAAATATGATACATAAGAGGATTGAGAAATACAGAAATATGGGTAAATTTAAAATTACTGAATCTTAATCTTTACCCCGATGATTCGCCAATTTTTAATATCGTATTTATTGAAAAAAACCTTTGCTAAAAAGGAGGCAAATCAAACAGTAAATCAACCTTTCGACAAAAAGTCTCCCTCTCTACTTATCGTTGTAAAAGACAACTCGGAAGTAGCAAAACTAAAACATACGGCCACGACGTTGATGGGCAAGGACTTTGGACCAATAGAAATGCTGCAGATAGTGTCTGATAAGTTCAACCACTCACCTAATCAGAACAAGATTTTCCCCGGTAGGTTGACCATCAAAGCAGAGCTTCCGACGAAAGATCCAAAGAGCACTCTTCCCGCATCATTTGATATAGTATTGGATATGGATAATATTACGGATCCGATAATATGCCACTATCTTATCAAATTTTATCCTCAACTAATGGTAAGATTTAACAGGGATAATGAAAAGTTTTATAACTTTATCTTGCCGAATGAAAAATCAGATCGGAATGCCCGACTAGAACAGTTTTTTACCACATATCAATCTTTAAAGAAGTGAATACAAACAAACGGTTTCAGGGGACGGGAGTTGCCGTCGTCACACCATTTCGCAATAATGAGGTAGATTATGAAAGCCTCAAAGCCGTATTGAATCACATAATCCATGGTGGTATTGAATTTATCGTTTGTCTCGGTACAACAGGAGAAGCGACTGCCTTGAGCCATAAAGAATCCATCGATATTCTTAACTTTACTATTGAAGTTAATAACAAGCGCTTACCCATCGTGTATGGAGCTTATGGAAGTAACAATACCGCTGAATTGGTGCATAAAGTCAAGACATCCGATTTGAATCATGTGGACGCTATTATGGCAAGCAGTCCGGCTTATGTCAAACCCACACAAGAGGGAATATATCAACATTATATGCATATTGCGGACGTCAGCCCTAAACCGGTAATCATCTACAATGTGCCGAGCCGTACCGCCAGCAAGGTTTCTTATGAGACTATTTTGAGACTTGCTGAGACGCATCCCAATATTTTGGGTGTAAAGGAGGCTTCAGCTGACTTCTTTGCATTAAGTAAATTGATAAAACATAGGCCTGAAGGCTTTATGGTATGGTCGGGAGATGATTATACCGCATTCCCGACTATGTCATTGGGGGCTGATGGCGGCATCTCTGTCATTGCCAATGCTTATCCTTTTCAATTTTCAGAAATGATACGTGCCGCATTGCAAGGGGACTTTGCAAAGGGTGCAGAGATTCACATGAGGCTACTCGACATTCACCCAATCTTATATTCGGAAGGCAATCCTGCAGGCATCAAGAGCGCTTTGGAAGATCTTGGGTTATGTTCCAAAGAAGTCAGACTGCCATTGACCCCACTTAGTGAAGGCGCTAATGAAGAATTGATTGAAGAAATAAAAAAAGCCAATCTAAGCCTCAAGGTATCGTAATTCCGAATTCATTTTAATGCAAAGTAATGGCTTTAATAAAAAGGAAATTAGCTTTAGGTTCTGACGATAAAATGCTATAACAAGGTCAAAATTACACTCTATTGCCAATCTCCAATTCATGGTTTTGTATTCAGTCATCGTAGTTTTATAAAACCATAAAATGCAAAATATATGGATAATCCCCTTTGTACGAATCGTTTCAATGATTAGGTAAAATGTCGAAGTGATAGTTTTAGTCTCCAATACAATTGGACTTTTACATATATCCTATCGATAATACAAGTCGTTAATCGATTTCGAATAGGTCGAATGTGGAATAATCCGGTTTTAACCCCTAACTCCGTTTTATTAGGTAGTCTATTTTCAATTTTTTGAAAAGTTCCATTGTTTTTTTCGTTGTTTCAGTGGTTAGCCAACTGTCGTTAATTTTGATTTTCGATATGCTTTTTGATATTTCGATGATGTCTTTGGGTGAGTATTTGTTCAATTGTTTTGCCTGTGAGAGTTTTTGGTATAATTTATAGTAAGCGATCATGGCCAGAAAATTTGCCATTAACCAACCTTCAAGCACCATTCTGTTCTGCA
>JAGPCT010000088.1 GCA_018057925.1 Saprospiraceae bacterium | reverse complement strand
TATTGGGGTCAGCTTCTTTCTCAACAGGAAGAAACAAGGTAATATCAGCTTCGTAGGCAAGTACGGAGTTTTTGTTGGAAACCATTCCAATAACTTTGTTGCCCATCGACTTGAGATATGGCGTAAGAACCTTGATTTCCGGAGAATCACCACTTTTGGAAAGGACAAGGACAATATCTTCTTTTTGGATAATGCCGAGGTCGCCATGTATCGCATCGGCAGCATGCATGAAAATTGCAGGACATCCGGTTGAATTGAATGTAGCAACGATTTTTTGTGCGATAATAGCGCTTTTACCTATTCCCGTAACGATGAGCCTGCCCTTACTATCATGAATCAAGGAAACAGCTTTGCCAAAACTATCGTCAATATTGGCTTTGACAGACTCAAGGCATTGTATTTCAATGTCAAAAACCTGCTTTGCTCTTTCTACTACTTTACTTAATTCATCCATACGGTATCAGATACTATTCCAGCACAAATATAGGTATAGGATTTGGGTTTATTGACAAATATTATTTTCTCATTTGGATATTAAACACATGGTAATTCTAAAACATGATAACTTATTAATAAGTAAACATGGTATTGAGACAATACTTTTTGTCTCTTTCCAATAAAAAATTCAACCGTTTTGCTCTTTTCTAAGAAATGGCATTAAATAGTAAGAAGAGCAGGAATCCCATTAAAATACTGACGGGTAAGGTTAAAATCCACGCTAAGGCTATATTGACCATCGTTTTCTTTTGTAGATTCTTCACACCGCCTGAGGCGACCATACTTCCCGCTATTCCTGAAGATAGGACATGAGTTGTACTTACCGGTAGGTGGAAGAAAGTGGAAAGTCCGATGGTAGAAGCTGCTATCAATTCAGCAGTTGCTCCTTCGGCATAGGTTAGATGCGTTTTTCCTATTTTTTCACCGATAGTTACGACGATTCGCTTCCAGCCTATCATCGTTCCTAATCCAAGAGACAACGCTATCATGATGATAACCCACATAGGTGCAAAGTCGGTAAAATTAGTCAGTACACTTACTTCGTGCTTTAAAATTCGTTTATCGCTGCTGTTTTTGAAAATTTCGGGATCATCTACATACTTGGTAATGCTCTTGGAAAGTGATTCAATTCTCTTTCGGATTTGGAATTTTTTTGTCTTTTCTTCTGAATGAAAGTTATTGGTGATATCTGATTTTAATTCTTTGATAATTAGAATATTTTTATTGAGTTCTTTTTCTAATATGTTATCTGGAGCGGCCGCAACAAGGACGGTTTCGATTTTTTGGAGAGAGGAGATGGCTTTTTGTGGCTCAAAGTGTTCATTTAAAGCATAATGCGAAGGTATAAATGCCATAAGGACTACCATCATGAGGCCAACACCTTTCTGCCCATCGTTGCTACCGTGAAAAAAGCTTACCAATGTGCATGTTGTAATCAAGATTGCTCTAACGCCCTTGGGTGGAGTATCTCCGGGCTCGGGACTTTTGAAGAGTGGCTTCATCTTGAGTATTTTTTTGAGAATAAACATAAAAATAATGGCAAATGTAAATCCAAAGGCAGGGGACAATAATAATGCTGCGCCAATATCCTCAGCCTTAGACCAGTTGACCCCATTGCTTGGATACATCAGCGCAAATCCTAATCCGGCGCCTAATATCGAGCCGATGAGGGTATGTGAGCTGCTGCTAGGAATACCGATATACCAAGTTCCAAAATTCCAAATGATGGCAGAGAAGCATATAGCTAACACAATAGAAATGTTGACATGGAGGGACTGATCTAATAAGTCATTCAAGGGTAAAAGCTTGACGATGCTCATAGCTACACCAACACCACCCAGCAATACGCCTAAAAAGTTCATCGTTCCGGACCACAATACGGCCTGAATGGGTTTTAATGCATGCGTGTATATCACTGTTGCCACTGCATTGGCTGTATCGTGAAATCCATTGATAAATTCAAAGATACAGATGGAAACGATGCACAATACGATGAGTGCTGCCGGTAGAATAGGGAGTTCCTGAATATAATTTATTATCATGGTGCAAAGGTATTATTCCAATATTAAGGAAATGTTATTTTTTGTTGATTTGATTATTTTTTTCTTTTTCCCACCTCAATACAAGAGGTAGATACATTTCATAGCTATATATGCCTTCTTCTACACCCTGACTTTTTAGAAATACATCATAAAAACGGTCACGAAATTGAGGAAAAACATCCGGATATTGTTCCATTCTTTTTCTTATACTTAGAATATCCTTTTTGACAAGGGGATTTATGAAGGAAGCTATTAGTTTTGTTGTTGTACTGTCTTCTTGGAAGCAAGCTGTTTTCAATGTCTTCCAAAAGGATAATTTGACAGAATATTGAGTACTGAGATCTTTGCTTTCACTTCCGGCTATGTAAGCGATGAAGTTGGCACTGGATTCACTTGCAACGCCATAGGAATGGGCGATTTCGTGTAATGAAGTATTGGGTATCTGTATGGGGTGAAGTCCGGGATCTATTGTCGGTCTGGCAAGGACAAAGTTGTAAAAGCCGGCAGTGCCTATCCTCAACAAGAGCCCGGTCGGCCGGATTTGCAATAAGTCTATGTTATGGCGTGAAGAATAGTGATGTTTTTTGAGAATTGTAAAAATGGAATTTTGCCATTCTAATACTTTCTGATGGCTAAGGATACTATCTTCGGTAATTTTGTAAGTTTCTAATGAGTCTCTCAATAGGTTGAGTTCATTGGTGTGATGTTGAAAGGATTCGAGTAATTCAGATGGAGATATTTCGCGATTTTCTCCCAAAATAAAGTCTTCGGGCGCAGGAGAAAGATAATTAAAGCCCCAGAGCCAGAAATATAAGGTGATTAGCCATAGGAATGGTTCAATTAAAAACTTAAACCACCTAAACAGCGAGATGTGCGCATTTTGTACGCTTCTAAACTTGAAATATGTATAAAAAATAAAAATCCAACCTATGACAGTCCATTTGAGGCTACATAGATTTAAAAAATCGCTGATAAAAGGGAAAATCAGTGTGGTGTGAATGTTAAAAGCCCATTGAGGATTGATAAAATAGAAGGTGTAACAAATGAATGTAAATGCAGTAAAAATGTATATACCAGAAGATAAATATTTTTTCATTTAAATAATTAAACCTTTTGTAATCCTGTATGTTCTTACAAAAATATTCAAAACAACATAAAAAACAATTTTTAAAATGGCATTCGAATTCACGGATAGTAATTTCCAAGAAAAAGCACTCGGTAATGACGGCTTGAAAGTCGTCGATTTTTGGGCAGAATGGTGTGGTCCTTGCAAAGCAATAGGTCCCATTATTGAAGATCTTTATAAGGAATATGAAGGTAAAGCAACAATAGGCAAACTCAATGTGGATGAGAATCCGGAGGTGTCCTTCAAGTATGGTATTCGCAGTATTCCGACTATTCTATTTATTAAAAATGGAGAAGTTGTAGAAAAACACGTCGGTGCAGCATCTCGTCAGGTTATTGCTTCTAAGATAGAAGCTAATATTTAATCGGTCTGATAGATAAAATATAGTCCTTTGCCTGACTTGTGACGGGCAAAGGATTTTTTTATTGTATGAATTATATATAAGTTGGACTTGTATTATGTGGTGCAATTGTTGCAAATAAGTTGACGATACATCCACTGCTTTTTCCAATTTTATTCTGATTCACGATAATTTGCGAAGGTATTGGATGACTATTATCTATCGATTTCAAGAATATTTGTAGGTATCCTTTGAAAATTTTAATGAAATCGCTTGCTTTACATATATTTTATAGTTTCTAACGTTCTGTATTTATGTCTTTCTTCGATACAATTGATTTAAAACAACATACCAATCTGGATCTCATAGCTCAAAAAGTTGTGGAAGGATTTATTATTGGTCTGCATAAAAGCCCATTTCACGGCTTCTCTGTCGAATTTGCAGAACATAGGCTATATCAACCAGGAGAGAATATTCGCAATATCGACTGGAAAGTGTATGCTCGTTCTGACAAATATTTTACTAAAAAATATGAGGAAGAAACTAATCTTAGGGCCAGAATAGTTATCGATGTTTCTTCTTCCATGTATTTTCCCGGCAAAGAGGTGTATAATGAAGTGAGAATGAACAAATTGCAATGGTCGTCACTTGCAGCAGCTTCTTTGACATATTTACTGAAAAGGCAAAGAGATGCATTTGGTCTTACATTGTTTGATGAAAACATGATATATCATAGCGAAACCAAATCCAGCAGTGCTCATCAGAAACTTTTGTTTTCGCAATTAGACCCATATATATATAACCAATCGATCAACAAAAGTACCGCCGCTACTGATTCTCTCCACCTTATTGCTGACGCCATACACAAAAGGTCACTCGTCATTATTTTCAGCGACATGTTGGAAGACCCTGAAAAAATTGAGCCGATGATAGGTGCACTTCAACACCTCAAGCACAATAAACACGAAGTAATCCTGTTTCATGTCATGGATACCTCCAAAGAGCTGAATTTTGAATTTGAAAATCGGCCGTATGAATTTATTGACCTCGAATCGGGAACCAAATTGAGGTTGCAATCCAATGAAATTAAACAAGAGTATGCCACTAGGATGAATCAATATCTGGAAGAATTGCGGTTGAGAACCATGCAATATAAGATTGATTTTGTGTCGGTCGATATTCGTAAAGACTTCGATCAAGTGTTGCAATCCTATTTAGTAAAACGAGAGAAAATGCGTGTGTAATACCGATTGGATATTCGTAATAGTCCAATTGCATTGGCCTAAACGACTATCATCCCGATAGCTTCGGGAGCATTTTGATTTTAAAGAAAGTTGGACTAATTTATAAATCAATTTGGTATAACAAGGATATCAACCCCAATTAAGCAGCATGAGTATTGACAAAACCGAACAATGCTGAAAAGGATGGAAATACCGATAAACAATGCGTTTCAAAGGTTTGAGAATGTTATTGGGTATCTATCGGAAATTGATTCAGCATTTACTAGGTTGAAAAGAAGGGTTGAAGCGAAGAATTACGTCAGTTCTAGTGTATAATTAATTGTTATCTGATATTATTTTTTAACTCATTTGTTTTTAAACCCTAACTCCGTTTTATTAGGTAGTCTATTTTCAATTTTTTGAAAAGTTCCATTGTTTTTTTCGTTGTTTCAGTGGTTAGCCAACTGTCGTTAATTTTGATTTTCGATATGCTTTTTGATA
>JAGPCT010000087.1 GCA_018057925.1 Saprospiraceae bacterium | reverse complement strand
ATGTTTTGACTACGATAAATGATCGAAAGATTGGCCAGGATACTGCCACCGGCGATGGCTTATATGACTATTGGGTTGCTGCTCAAATCAGTGGTCAGGATTACTATTCGGGCGGGATGGTAATGCCGGACAGGAGTTTCTCCTATGAAAATTATGGGTTTGGATTCAATGGAAAGGAATTAGATAATGAAATTAAGGGAAGCGGGAATAGTTTAGATTTTGGGAACAGGATTTACGATTCCCGACTAAATAGATGGTTGAGTGTAGATCCACTTCAGGCAAAGTATCCCAATTTGAGTCCCTACAATGCATTTGAAAATAACCCAATTTACTTTAATGATCCGACCGGAAAAGATGCCAGAGTAACAATTAAGGGTAATGACATTACTATTTCTACCACAATATATATCTATGGATCGGGAGCAACATCTGAAAAGGCAGCTGAAATGCAAACTGCAATTATGGGAGCCTGGTCAAAAGATGAAAATGGAAAAT
Source organism: Saprospiraceae bacterium (assembly GCA_018057925.1). Classification (GTDB taxonomy): domain Bacteria; phylum Bacteroidota; class Bacteroidia; order Chitinophagales; family Saprospiraceae; genus Parvibacillus. Next base: position 4,782 of record JAGPCT010000087.1, on the reverse strand, counting down.
CATGGAGTTACACTGACAAGAAATCCAGCAAAGTTTATAGTGTTAAATTTGATATTAGAGTTGAAGTTTATAATACAGATAATCCAACCAAAGAACCAGGATATTTTTCTGGAGCCTATAATCCCTTAAATACTGATAATTTCATAAAAGTAACTAAAGACCAAGCGGAACAAGAAAAATTAAGTGATAAGAATGGTCCCGAGGATTTAGCTTTTGTAGTAGGCGGTGACGAAGGCGTTTGGAGAGCAGATGTTGATAAATCAGTTTGGGCGCATGAAGTCGGTCATTTATTCGGATTGATCGATCGTTATATCGCCAGAAGAATCCCTAAAGTTAAATATTATGATGATGAATGGGAAATTTTACCTCAACAGGGTTGGGAAGGTAATGTTATGGGTGCATATGATCCTGGCAATCCCGGCAAAGTTCAGCAGAGAAATATCGATGAAATGATTAAACCAATAGTTGAAAAATGTACTGATGATTGTGAAACTAAAATAGACCCTTAAATGAAAAATAGATTTTTATTTAGTATTGCATTCATAATTGTTATAGCAATTTGCATCTCCTTAAATGTGAAAGTCGAACATGGATACGTTTTTATCAGCAAAGAATATGTACTCTATTCAACTGAAGGTCAAAATGTATCTTTAGATAGCTTAAACTTTAGCGACACAAATCCAAAATGGAAATGGATTAATAACTACAGAAAAATTACTCACAACGACGATCTAGCGTATAAATGTAACAATGCGTGTTTGAAAAAAGTAAAAATCGTGTATGCAATTTTTCCTCTTGAAATAAATATTAACAATGTATATTACAAACAAATATATATATTTAAAATAACTACAATATAAGCTTTTTCCTCAACAAAGTGAAATTGAGATAAATCATCAAAGTCTCGCATACTAGCTTAAGTAGTACTTTCCTCAATCTCCTGATTGGTGTGTACAAGGAGACGGAAAATTACTTATAAAATGTTCTTCCAATAATTTCCCCTGACTCGCGCTCGTTTGCAGCCAAGCTAAGTGAGTGGTAAACGAGTGCGCGATCTGCTTTTCATTATTTACCTTTTCTTACAAGCTTCAATGATAAAAATGCCTAAGTTTCATGCACTAATACGCTAGATTCGGTATGAATTTGAGCATAGTTCATCTTCTGTATGATAAGTCGATTTCCAGACCTACAATGTGTAATCATTCGATTCTCTTGTAACAATTGCTATTTTCGTAATGTCCGATGCAAAAGCGAATAGTAGTTCCATCAGTTTGAAAGATTGTACTCACTCCGCCAGTTGTATCACTTAATAGTTCGGGGTACAATGAAATATCCCGGTCTAGATTTTGAAAGAAGGAGTAAAACTGAATTTCATTGGCATCTTTCATTTCCCACTTACCTGACATATCTAAAACCTTTTTACCGCTCTTATCATATACTTTTCTTAAATAAACTCGACGAGCATTTAGTTGGATGCTATCAAATGTGTTTATATAGTTAAAGGGCACATATGTTCCGTATAAGTCTTTATCTGAAAATCCAACATCACAAGCAGAATAAAGTATCCATGATAAGAACAAAACAAAAAGAGACTTCATCGATTAAAATTTTTGAATTTTCATTTCTTGAGATAACAGCTTAATCTGTCTTTCATAATAGGCACTAATTTAGCGACTCTGTTACTAATTTCTTCATTATCCTCCAGATGAAAGTTTGATAAGTATTGCCGAAAGTTGAATGGACTTTCAATAGGTTTCTAATGCCGTCCTTTTTCCGAAAGCTATGGCATCCAGGAACCAAAATTGCAGATGTATATTTCATCACCATTATTCACATACAGAATTTATATAGCCAGTTTTTCCCTGCAAAGATTTAATCTCATAAAATAGTGATTTAAATTCTGAAATCTGCCATCCTCCAATCTGATATTGTTTGCAAATAATTTCGTCCTTGTTTTTTAGTATTAAAACATATCTCTTCCCTCCACGTGTATTCAAGCTTTCAAAATCAATTTTAATTTTAATATTCTCCATCTTGTATTCCCGCATTTGAGGCCTCCTAAAGCAATAAAAATGAATGTTTAAATTATCCACCTTAGATTCAATTCTAGTAATAAGATACTTATTCATTAGTACTATCTGAACGAATGAATAAATAAAAAAGGCTGAATAGAGACCAAGTATTAATCTGAGGGGAAATAACCACCCGTCATTAAAGTTTATATATAAAAGTGCGATTAATATGATAGCGGCTACTGTTACAAAATTTAGGCCTTGATTCAGAATTCTTTTAAAAAAGCCAGAGTTATTTTTTTCAATAATCATGAATGAATATTAACATTTTTAGTGGAGCCAATTCTTAATAGCCTGAACTTGTTCTACCGTAACCTTCGTTGAAGGAATATGTGAAGCTTCGAAGTTTACCGGGTTATTGATAGTAGTGTTTGTAATAACTGTAGTGTAATTAGCAACTGAATTTATTTGGAATTGATTTGCAAGTTGCGAGTATGACCTGATTGTTGTATTTGTTAAATCAAGCAAACTGGCACTTTTATCAGCTAGTTGATTAAAAGTCCTAGGTAAAAGAGGAGATGATACTAGGGATTTGCCAGATGTTGCAAGTGATCCTACTAATGAAAATGAAGCTTCAAAAGTTTTATTGACAGTTGTTTGATTTAGCTGTGCCCTTGTATTATCAATTGCGAAACCCAGTGCTCCAAATAAGTCATCTGGAGTTTTTTCAATAGTGCTCTGATTTGCATCAGGCATAAAATTAGCAGCGAGCTTTGAAAATGATAACCCCAAACCAGTTATTCCTATTCCAATTCCTATTGGTCCTCCATAAACAATTGAGGCTACACTGCTAAATGCTCCTAAAAGGTCCTGATCAATTTCAATAGCCTCATCAATTGAGGTATTTTTCATTAGTAAAGGGTACTTATCAGGATTATTTTGAGACAGATATGCGTCGCTGAATGATGACTGAATGTGAGGAAACTGTTGGATCTGAACTATTGGCGAATCACCAGAAAAATCAGAATTCCAAATTGGATTATCATTTAGGCAAACGTATCCACTTAAAGATTGATTTTGTCGCGGGTCGATATTCCATCTTCTAACTAATCGTGTATCATACTCCCAAAACAGTGCAGTATTATGGTTTCCGGCTCCTGAAATTTCATCTACCTTCTCCTGTGTGTTAAATCCAAAACGGTAATGGGCCGTACTAAAATTCCTCTCCGGCATTACCATCCCGCCCGGATAGTAATCTTTAAAGGTGAAATCATTTCTGAAAGCTGAATTTTCCAGATTAGTAATATTCATACTCAAATTAAGTTTTGTTCATGCCTACTTAAATTTTAGCAGCCGTTTTACTTCTGATTATGTAGATTTCAATTGTGAAAATGCCGAGGACAACTCAGTGTGGTATTTTTAATGTAAAGGCAATTTCCCCCATCCTTCTGGTGGAGCATGTACACTATCGGAAACTGGATGGTCAAACAGTATTTCACTGTTGTCGGGATTAGGGGGGTAATAGCGTACATAAAACCGTTTACCCATTACTTGAGATGGTTTATAGCTATGAGGGGTTGCTAATCCACTATATTGAATTCCATCTACATTATAGTCGAAGTAATAATAATACCTAAAGCTTCTAGTATTAGATTCAGTTACTAAACCGATAGTATATTTACTATCACTCTCTAATTTTTTATTATCCACAATCAACTTGCCGGCTATCAAAATAATTGTGACAAATAAAGCAATAGCGAATAACTTATTGAACCATTTCATCATTTTGTTTCTATCGCTTCTTGAATCCCTTCTTCTCCCACCGTTGTTGGAAGTGTAGTTAAAGTTTCCATTGTAACCCTTTCCAATCCCTCTCTTATTAATGGACTGACAGTATTCATTGAAGCATTACCGGCTGCACCCCATAAAACTGTATTAGCAAAGTTGGCGGCATATTCGGCATCCAACGGTGCGACCGAGCCAAAAAATTCCCGTTTTTCAAAGTCATATCCTAAACTTAATGTTGTATTCAATGTAGCATTACCTAGAGCTTTTCCGAGAACGGCATCTCCAGCAACATCTATAGCATCAATCTGTTTATGAGCAGCTAGCTGAGTTAAAGCGCTGATTACACCTTTTAATCCAGCGTATCTAGTGCCGAAACCAATTAACGCTGTCGCTGTACCAGCCTCCAAACTAAATCCCATCGTACCAATCGCCATAAAGGCACCCGCTACAGTTTTTTGCCCAAAATCTGCAAAGGCATACATGTTTTCCTGTCTGACCCGCTCAGTAGTTTTATACTCCATCCAACGTCCTGACCAGTTTCCATTCTCATCCTTATTTTGGCCTGTAAACTGCCCTTCACTTCCGTCATTGTTTTGCCAATAAAACCAGTTGGCACTATTCGGCCGATTCATTATAGTATGATATTGTTCGGTTAAATTATCATAAACAGTATAAACTGTGTATTGCCATTTGGTCGTTGTTTCATCACCCCAAATTAATTCATCCATATAACTCTTTGGTTCGGCTCCATCCCGGTCAATATTACCTATCGGACTATTACCTGCAAACTGATAGGGACTATACCAAGGATAATCTTTTGTGAGAGGGTCTACTGAAAAAAACCGACCTAACCGCTTATCATAAAATCTCAATCCATAGTCTTGATAACCAATATTTGCGTCAGTATCATCCTCTTTTCCATTGAATGAAAAACGATAATCAAGTGACTGATAATTCCGTCCGGGCATTACCATCCCGCCCG
>JAGPCT010000086.1 GCA_018057925.1 Saprospiraceae bacterium | reverse complement strand
ATTTAATGCACTTAGTTCGGATAATTTTTTATTTTTATCCATTCTGTTATTGGGGCTGTATCAATATGTTGTCTACCTGTTGCATCCGGGGCTGGAGAGGGATTTGAGGAGGGAGCATGGGGAGGTGCGGGAGCGGATGGAGGTAAAATTTGCCAACAAGGATATAGTTGTTTAATAATATTAGAAGTGAATTTGGTTGGAATGACAAATATAAAATGTATCAAAAATGATTGAGAGATGGACTGTCTCATAGAGGACAAAGAACTTATATAGTGAAGTTCCTTTTATATTAAAATTTGATTGAATTTGCTATTTATTGCTCAAAAAATGCATTTGTTCAAATCAAACAAGTTCGAACCTTTGACACTAATACCAGGATTGAATAATTCCCCTAGTGCATATTCAGACTCTGGAAATAATTCTTACAAGAAAATAATGCAGATTGTAGCAAATTCAAGTGAAAACGAATCTAAGCTAGGTGCATGGTACGCTGCGAAGTGTATTACTGCTTTAGCTGGAGGTTGTACGAATCAAATTAGAAATATTTATGCTGTATATTTTCCATTAAATGATACGGAACGACCGATTATTGGCTCTAACATAAGAGCAGGCGCACTATGTCCTCCATTTTGTTTGAATGGAAATGATTCAAATTGATCTTTTGGCATTTAAAGCTGTAAGCCTGCATCAGGTCGGTTTTGATGAGCAAAAAGAACGAATTTCAATTAAATTATCTCACCTTTAAATTAGTTCTTATGGCACAAAGCATGTTTTTGATCAAATCCAACAAGTTCGAACCTTTAGCAATTATACCAGGACTGAGTAATTCGCCTGGAGATTATCCTGACGTAGGGGTAAATTCCTACAGAAAAAAAATGCGAATTGTAGCAGATTCGAGCGAAAACGATCCTAAGCTAGGTGCTTGGTACGCTGCGAAATGTCTTGTTGGTTCGGCTGGAGGTGGTACGGGTCAAGTTGGAAATATATATGCTGTATATTTTCCATTAAATGAGGATGATCAACCTATTGTTAGCGCAAATATAAGAGCAGGCGCACCATGTCCTCCATTTTGCCAAGATGAAGGTGCCGGTAGACAGAAGAAGCAACCTAAATAATAATGGGAAGTTTTAAAGAAGATCAATCTAGTCTCGGAATAAGTGAGACTAGATTGACTTTGGATCAAGGAAAAAAGGGTACAAAAAATGACCTGAATGAGCGAATTCTCCTCAAGCCGGGATTCCTCTACCAATTTTGTACAAAAGAACATAATCAACTTAGAACACTTAATGAGTTTTTGACTGAAACTATTGTTCGATACAATGGTAAGGATTTTGTTTTTCCAAACAGGAATAGAAAGTTATCTTATAAAGATATAGAAAGTAAATATAATGTTCAAAAAATATCTCAATATCAACCAAACCAAGATATATATAATGCACTTGTAGCGGAATTTCCAATTGAGTTTGAATTACAATTCAATGAAATTGTACAACAGTTAACTTCCAATGTTTTCATTGGCCAAAACGGATTCAGGGAAATGTTGGGAATTTTAAAAAAATATGACGGAAATGCGGTAATAAAATACTTGTTTATAGCCACATGCTATTATTTTTTAGGTCATTTTGGACAGGTAAAAAGATGCATAAATTATTTGCTAAGCAAATACCCACAATTGAAAGAGAATGAACTTATAAAAAAATTTGAAAATGTATTTGAATTTTCTAATAGAACTCTTAAGAGAAGGATATTTAAAGCCCTTTACATTTTATCTTATGACCTGAGCTCAGAAAGAGATGACGCGGTAAAAGATTTTGCTATTTTAAATAAGTTCAAATGGGATAAAAATGTGGCCTTTTTAACTCAGTTTACGAATGAGTTTAATCGAGTAGACGATATGCAATATTTTATTAAGGGGAATAGGCCGGCTCACTTGATTCTTGCTGGACATGGCGATACTGAAAGTGGATTCTTAGTTCAGCTTGGACAAAACTATGAGTATAATTCAGGAATTAGCCAAATTGAGATGAAGAAAATAATTTCTTGTTTGGCTGATGATAAGGAATCAGCCTTAATTTTAATTGGATGCAATCCAGATATTTATAAGGGCATAAAAATCGAACGAAAAAATAAGACCTATCTAATTTGCAGTGAAACAGTAAATGTGTCTAGTTTTAAGATGTTTTTATATGGATTTTACTTCATTTTTAATCGCACATATAATTTTGAATCTGCCTATCATGGAGGAAGATTAAGTGCAGCTATTAGGGGCTTCGACAAAACAGATTATTTGTTATTTAAGTTGAATTTGTGATATACATGCATCAATTATATGTCCTATTTAATTCTTTTAATCTCGCTCGTATATGTATTATATATTTATTTACGACTAATATTTCCGCACAAATCAACGAAAACTTTAATTTTAACCATATTTCATCTATCAGCCAATTATCAAATTATCATCTATTCAATACTTCCAATAAAAAGGTATTAATATCAAGTACAGAAGGTTTGAATATATTTGATGGATTAAATGTTAAGATATACCGACCCTCCACTCACCGAATGTATGGGTACAATATCCAGAGTCCTTTCTTCGAGGATAGCGACGGCAAGGTGTGGTTTACAACCTATGAAGCTTTAAATTATTATGATCCCCGCACGGATGATCTTGACTATATGTTTATGGTATCATCCAGGGAGGATACCATCAAGGAGAATTACAGTGCATTTCATCTCGAAGAAAATAGACTCTATCTCAAAGCCGGAAAGCAAATATTTGTTGTGGATGTTTCGACAAAGCGAGTGGTACAGTCTTATGCGATAGATTTCTCTAAAATTCATGATCTGACATTACTAGACTCCGAAAAGGAGAAGTATATTCTGGGAGCGGGGGTAAAGGGTTATGAGGTCTACAAAATAGAACCTACAAATAGTGTTTCATTGATAGATAGTGGAAATATAAATAGCACGTCTATATTAAGTCACCGTGATGGATTATGCTGGATAGGGGATGCAAGTGGAAAAATACGCCATTATGATGTAAAATCGTCAAGGTTCTTGTATTCAAACCAAGTGTCAAGTGGTCTGGTAAACGGGATTTCTTATTTATCAGATACTAAACTTCTTATTTCGGGAAGATCAAATCAAATATACGTGTTTGACATTCATGCAAGAATTATTACGGATAGCATTGTTATTTCTTCTACTCCCTTTAATGCCCCTGTCAAACTTTTACTCACTCCATATATGGATCCTGATTCGACATTGTGGATTGGAAGTGATGGCCAGGGAGTGTTGTTTCACAATTTTAATAAGAGCAAATTTAAACATTACCTGGGAAGTACAAATGAAGCCAAATCTACATCTGTAATAAAAATCTTTCAACAGGATGATAAAACGTTTATTACATTGAATCGAAATGGAGGAATCCAGTGGCTGACTGAATCAGGGCAAAAGCTAAAGCAATGGAATAAACTGCCAACAGGAATATCAGACTTTACGGCCATTACCGGGGTTCAATTAAATGACAGACAAATCCTTTTCGCCAGTTATGGAAGATTATATGTGTTGGATCTTCATTCAAAAGAAATCAGTGCATTGTCAGGACCGGCTGAAGCAAAGCAACTTGAAATTGGTCAGCTGGAAAGATTATCCAATGGCAAAATTATTGTTAGTTGTTTTGGTGATCTGATGCAGGAGATCATTCTTGAAGGTAATACGTATAGCCTACAGCCTTATGGAGATCTTTCTAAATATTCAGACAATACGACTTATTTTAAGATAGACCTGCATAACCGGCTCTATATAAGTAATGATGAACTATCTATTCTTGTTTTCGTTCCATCATCCGATGGTATATCTCATGTTTTTGAACGGGAACTTAAAATAACAGGCGGTATAAGAGGTCTTTGTGAAGACCCTCAGTCAAATGCAGTTTACATTTCCAATTCACAAGGTCTTTTCCGAATCAATCGGGAGACCTGGACAATTGATCAAATAAAGGGTAAGAACAATATACTCACTCAAACAATTTATTCAGTCCTGGCAGATGATGATGGCAACCTATGGTTGAGTTCCAATAAAGGACTAATGAAATATTATCCAGCTACAGATGTGGTAAAGGTCTTCACAGAAATGGACGGGATTCAAGCGCAGGAATACAACACCCACGCCTATCTGAAAACGGCAGATGGTCACATGCTCTTCGGAGGCGTTAATGGCCTCAATTATTTCCATCCGGATGAGGTCAGATTTTCCACAAAACCAGCCCCGGTGTATATCAGTGAGTTGTTAATAAATGATGAGACAGACACTACGTACAGAGCTCCGCAGTATGTCGAAGTGGTGGATTTGAAATACACACAAAACACATTTTCCTTTGAATTTCATGCCATTGACTATGCAGATCCGGCTGCCACACGCGTACGATATAAACTCATCGGGGTAGATGATGAATACGTAGAATCTAAATCCGCCCAAGGTTTCGCCCGATATGCAAATCTGCGACCAGGGAGCTATACTTTTTCGATCCTTGGTCAGAATGCAGACGGGGTTTGGAATGAAAATCCAAGGGAATTACCAATCATCATTCATCCCCCCTTCTGGCTCACCTGGTGGTTTATTACACTTTCATCCCTGAGCATTATCAGTTTGATTTATTGGACCGTGCGTTCCTATTATCGCCGTAAGCTGGAGAAGAAAAATCTATTGCTCCGCGAACAAGCCCTCATCATCAAAAATCAACAAGCCATCGAACACGAGCGCACCCGCATCGCCTCCGAAATGCACGATGACCTTGGTTCCGGCCTGACCACTATCCGCTACCTAAGCGACAAAGCACTGATGCAGGCCAAGGACACCGAAGAAGCTGAACAGATTCAGCGCATCGCCGACCACAGCAATACCCTGGTCAGGAATATGTCCGAGATTATCTGGGCCATGAATTCACGCTTTGATGATGCCGAAAACCTCGCAGGCTACCTTCGCAGGTATGCTTCGGAGTACCTTGAGGAACATTCGATACCGTTTAGCTTTGATATAGATGAAGAGCAACTGACCGATGTAAATGTACGCGGTGAAGTGAGAAGAAACTTGTTTCTTGTGTTCAAAGAAGTATTGCACAATACGGTTAAGTACTCAGGAGCTGCGGAAGTGATCATACATCTGCATATTGACGATCATGTCACGATCAAAGTATCTGAAGTTGGAGCCAGGGGCTTTGATCCCATCTCCTCTGAAGTAAAAGGCAACGGGCTATACAATATCAAAAAACGCATGGATGCCATCCAGGGCCGGATAACT
>JAGPCT010000053.1 GCA_018057925.1 Saprospiraceae bacterium | reverse complement strand
ACTTTTCTTTCTAATATATTCAGCCACTGTCCTATTGGCAAGCAACATAAAATCTTCAACAAGAAGGTGGGCATCCTTTCTCTCTTTGACAAAGACTTCTATCGGAATTCCATTTTCATCTAATCTAAACTGTACCTCATCAGACTCAAAAGATATCGCTCCATCAGCATATCGCTTTTCTCGCATCTTCTTTGCCATCTCATTCATCCACATCAATTCCTGTACATAGTCACCTTCCCCCTTTTCAATAATCTCCTGAGCCTCTTCATAGGTAAATCGGCGATTGCTGTGTATTACTGTCTTCCCAAACCATTGAGACTTTAATTTTTTATCCTTATCATATATATATAATGCCGAAAAAGTCAATTTATCCTCATTGGGTCTTAGGGAGCAAAGTTCATTGGAGATCTTCTCGGGCAACATCGGCAAAACACGATCTACCAAATATACAGAAGTGCTGCGCTGATATGCCTCGCTATCCAATGCACTTCCGGGTCTCACATAATGACTTACATCGGCTATATGTACACCAACCTCTACCTCTCCATCATCCAATTGTCGATATGAGAGAGCATCATCAAAATCTTTGGCATTAAATGGGTCAATCGTAAATGTAGTCACTTCCCTTAAATCTTTGCGAAGTGCGACTTCTTGATCTGATATCGCTGTGGGCAAGCGCTCAGCCTCTTCAAGTGTCTCTTTATTAAAATGCAAATCAAATCCTTGTCCGATTAATATAGACTTCATCTCCATATCAGCCGGATTGTCTGTACTGATTACCTCTAAAACCTCACCTTTTATCATCTTATTTTTAGGAGTAGGCCAAGAAGTTATTTTTACTGTAACGATATCACCATCTTCAGCTTCATTCAAATCATCAGCAAAGACAAATATCTCAAATCCAAGCGGAGCCTTAAATGGGCTAACTACACTGTACTTTTTGTTGACAAATATTTTGCCCATATATACGTCCCTTCCCCGACGGACTATTCTTACAACTTTACCTTCTACCTTTCGACGTCCGGGCCTCCTGACCAATGCCACTTCTACTGTATCGCCTTCCATAGCGCCGAGCAATTCTGTTGACCTCACATAGATATCATCATCTCTATTTTCTACTAATATATAAGCTGCACCTGAGCGTGTCATATCTACTTTGCCTATTACATACTTTGTGGGTATAGATGAGCGGTCATTGGATTGGAAGACGCCTGAAGCGGTCTCTACAACTCGTCTCTCTGACAAAAGTTTATCGAGTGCGGCCTTAACCTCTACGACAGAGTTGCTTATTTTCAGCTCTTTTATCAATTTACCCGGTGTATAGGAAGCTCCATTCTTTTTTCTTAGAATGCGGGTGATGGCTACTTTTAAGCTCTGGATGCTTAAATTTTGTCCTTTAAAAGACTTTGGATATTTTTTTGACATGTTACATGTTACCGACTAAGGAATAATTAATTTCTCCTGCGTCACTGATATTTATGATATATTTTCTTGCAGAAGTTGGTTGGGTTGCTTTTTCCAATGTTTCGAAATTGGCCTCAACCACATTGGCTTGTACCGGAGATGTAAATTCGGCTATTTTAAAAAGCATTGGTTTAGCACCATAATATGAGCCGGCAACTGAATCTGTCTCCTGTATATTTCCTTCATTATCATACACTATTAATAGGAATTCATAGCTCCCCAAAGTCGCTTTCCAGACAATACAGGCCAGATAGTTCTTGTTGATTCTAAATTGAACCACAGGCACATATTCTACATACTCATCGCCATCTTCATCATCTTCTGCGATAAACAATTCAGCCAAAGAACCGGGCAGAGGATCATCAGAAAAGGATTCCGGTCTTTCGATCTCATAAGTCAGCGTAAGTGGAAATTCAGCTTCTGCAAATAAAGTTAAATAAGATTTGAATAATACTTTTTCGTCCATATAGTTTTTATCAAGGTAAATTTACTCAAATTCAGCATTTGAAAATATTGAACCCAAATTCCGTATTAAACAAATACAGAATCGTACATCGGGATTAACCCTCATAATCAGCACTATACGGTTTTTCAAAACCTATACTACTGAATTCGGGTTGAATCAACATAAAGCTAAACCTTTTGTCAAAACATAAGAAAATAAAAAAAAGTTGCACCGTGAATCATTGGTCTTGCCAATATCCCCCTATTAAATACCAAAAATTGAACTATTCTCCAAACAAGAATACCATGGATAATACCTCTTAATCCGCCTTTGACTCCGGTATATCTTTATTTTCTATGACAGAAACTGACTTTTGTAAAAGTATAGAATTGGGTATCGTCACTATTTCTCCGGTGTCGGTCTTCAGGTGAACAAAAAAGTAACTCAGATCTGTAACCTCGCCCTCAATAGGAAAATCCTTATCTAAAACCTTGATGGTATCCCCGATTTTTATAGGGTGATTAAAGAAAAGCAGCACACTTGATGTGACATTGGAGAGCAAAGACCATTGTGCAAAAAATGCAATTCCCAAAGCCGTTAAAATAGTGCCTACGAAAACTGCAATTTCACTTTGTTTAAGCCCCCAAATAGCCGACAATAAAATGATGGCAGTCAGAAAGGTCAACAACTGTAGGGCCTTTATGATCATCTTCCTTCTGCCCCGCTGTATTTGAGTATTTTTTAAAGAATTATTGATAAATGTTTTTGTGATGTTGTACACAACGATATACAATACAATCACGGCTAAAGTCTGAAAAATTTGAATCTTGTATGATTCCATCTATGTTGGCTTTTTTTGATAAATAATTACTGGGTGAGTTAATCTCATTCCTTGAATTCAAATATAGTAAAAATTACGGTGAAATTAGGCTGTGCTTGGATACAAATCTTTCTGCTAATCCTTTTTTTATTGCTAAAAAGAACAATTTTTTATATTATCTTTTATTTCAGATTAAACTTCTGTATAACTAATTTCCCTTACTGTTCTACATTCCAATTAACGACTGAGACTTTAATTGAAAGATTAACTCTTTGATAAACAAGGCTTCATTATTTGATTCTCCATCTGTAATGGGAGTTAGACGGGAAAATAATAAAGTCATTAGGGAAATTTGTTATACACACGATTATACAGATGTTATCTATTTTCTTACTTTTATGTCCTAATGCCAAATCGAATTGATTGTATGTTCAAATATGTAGTTACACTCATCTTTCTCATTTCTACAAACCTATTATCCGGACAGAATGTCGATAAGATGACATGGTTTAAGGATGCCAAATTAGGGATCTTCATCCATTGGGGCATCTATTCGGTGGATGGTGTAGATGAAAGTTGGGCTTTTTTTAATCGTAAAATGCCGTATGACCAATACATGTCTCAAATCAACGGCTTCACTGCAAGCCATTATAATCCGAATGACTGGATTAATCTCATCAAAGAATCCGGCGCTAAATATACCGTCATCACTTCCAAACACCATGACGGAATAGCCTTATGGAATACAAAGGCTAATAATAGGAGTATCCCTATGCTGACACCTGCCAAAAAGGATGTACTGTCCCCCTTTGTAGATGCATGCCGGAAAGGTGGATTGAAACTAGGATTGTATTTCTCTCTCATAGACTGGAGTAATCCTGATTATCCGGCTATTCTGAGAGACAGTGTACGGTACAAAGTAGCTGATGATACAATCCGATGGAATCGTTTTCGCTCTTTTTATCAATCTCAAATAAAAGAACTTACCCACAAATACAATCCGGACTTATATTGGTTTGATGGCGACTGGGAACATAGTGCTGATGAGTGGGAAGCCGACAAAGTTAGAAATAGCATATTGGCCTACAATCCAAATGCCATCCTCAACTCAAGACTAACGGGATATGGCGATTATGATACCCCCGAACAAAATTTTCCTATTGATCGCCCGGAAAGAGCATGGGAACTGTGTATGACATCTAACAACAATTGGGGTTATCATCCTGATGATGTCCATTATAAAACACCTTATGAAGTCATCACATTGTTTTCGGATATCATTTCACATGGTGGAAACTTATTATTGGGTATCGGTCCGAGAGAGGATGGTTGGATTCCTTTTGAACAAGTTCACCTATTAAAAGAAATCGGAAAATGGACTCGCAAACATGACGAAGCTATATTTAATGCGGTAGCCGGCTTGCCTTATGGACATTATTTCGGACCAAGCACGTTATCTAAAGACTCTACAGAACTTTATCTTTTCGCCCCGACTAAAGATATCAGTTCAATTTACCTGAAAGGTATCATCAATAAAATCAATGATATTACTATATTGGGAACGGATAAGCATCTTGGCCATAAAGTCGTTGGAAAAATATCATGGAGTCCTGTTCCCGGCTTGATATTTATTGACTCTATTCCGAAAGATGCGATGGATCAATATATGACTGTTATAAAAATAAAATTAGATGGTACACTTAGGCTATATAGAGGTAAAGGCGGATATGAATAATTGCACGTTTTAGTTCTATCGATTCTAAATAATGTGTGAAAATAATCATTACAAAATGTAGGCATTGATATAACTTTCATTGTGCCAAAAAAATTGAGTTGAAAAAAGTTTTGAAACTGATGCTAAACCACTTGTCATGCATATTCTGATGATTCCATCATGGTTTCAGCCATTAAGGGAAGGGCATACCGGCATTTTTGTCAGAGATATCGCCTTAGGAATGGCTCAAAAAGGTCACACCGTCCGAATCTTGTCATACAATTACGGTAATGAGTATCAGGAAATATCACAGCAAGGAATAACGGAGATTTTCCATCCCAATGTGGCTACATCTTTCCTTGCAAAAGTCTTTCAACCCTCAAAAGTAACCGCTTTGCTCTCACAGTATGTTCAAAAGTACGGATTACCGGATATCATCAACACCCATGGAATTTCTGCAATAAGGCCTGTCAATCGTTGGGCTTCAAAAAATAAAATTCCTATCATCCACCATGAACACCTGAAAATATACGCTCGTTCCGCTTTTCCGATTAAACTATTGGTTCTTGCAAAACTTTTTTATCCTCGAGTGAAGAAAATCATTGCTGTCAGCAACTATCAGTCTGGAACCATTGTACCATTGACTTCTACACCGGTTGTGTGCATACCGCCAATCGTAGATGAGGCTTTTTTTAAATTACCTACAGAAAAGTCGATCGATGATGGATTTCACCTTGTATCCGTAGGCGACTTAGACCCTATCAAAGGCCATTCCTTTATTATTGAAGCATTGAACTTGCTCAAAAAAAGGAATATTAAATTTACCTTTCACCTAATTGGAGATGGGCCTTTACAATCAGAAATCATCCAACAATGTAAAAAATATCAGCTGACTGACAGCGTTATATTCCATGGAAAGCGATCCAGGAAGGAAATCTGCACCATCTTTCAAAAATGCCAACTGTATATTTCCGGGAGTATTTTGGAAAGCTTCGGCCTCCATATCGCTGAGGCGCTTGCTGGCGGGCTATTTGTAGTAACTACTGATTGTAAGAGCGTACACGATTACATCAAATGGTATAGTGGCACTATTGTAGAGAAAAGGTCAACCAAAGACTTTGCCGATGCAATAGAAAATGCGATGACTCAATATAAGCCCGCTGATGTTAAGCGGATAAAAGAATCTATTTATTATGCATCCGTATCAAAAGTGATTCCAGCGACAACAACCGAATTTTTGTCCTGCCTGCCTCAGGAAAAACTACATCAGTGAATCCTGAAGAAATGGCAACTTTTGCGGATAATCCGTTGTAAAGTGCAGACCGCGGCTTTCGTGTCTCATCGTGGCGCCTTTGATAATCAGGTATGAAATGGTGATGAGATTGCGCAGTTCACATAGCTGAGGGCTTATGGTAGTAGAATTGTATAATTCTTCTGTCTCCTGATACAGCAGGAACATCCGGTCGGAAGCCCTTTTTAACCTGACATTGGAGCGCACGATACCCACATAATTGGACATAATCTCATTCACTTCCTTTCTACTTTGAGTGATAAGTACCATTTCTTTAGGATCGCTGGTGCCCCTGGCATTCCAATTGGGAATATTATCCGGAATAGCTTGTCCATCGATTGTTGCCAGAATGTCCATTGCCGCTCGGTATCCAAATACCAATCCTTCCAATAGACTATTACTCGCCAACCGATTAGCGCCGTGCAAGCCTGAATTGGTGCACTCACCGGCAGCATATAAACGATGAATACTACTTTTACCGATATGGTCTATTTTTATTCCTCCACACATATAATGACAGGCAGGTACAACAGGGATCATCTGCACAAAAGGGTCAATACCTATGCTTTTGCACTTCTCATATATGTTGGGAAAATGTTGTAAAAAACCATCCTGATCTAAGTGGCGACAATCCAGGAACATATTATTCACCCCGCGAATCTTCATTTCATTGTCTATGGCACGTGCCACAATATCACGCGGAGCCAAACTAAGCCTCTCATCGTACTTCTGCATAAATTCATTGCCTAAAGCATCCTTTAATACCGCACCAAAGCCCCTAACTGCCTCGCTTATCAGGAAGTCCGGTTTTTCACCCATTGGATTGTACAGCGCTGTAGGGTGAAACTGTACAAATTCCATATTGGCAACTCTACCCTTAGCCCTGTAAAACATAGCGATGCCGTCGCCGGTCGCCACAAGTGGATTGGTAGTTGATTGATAGACCTGACCGGCACCTCCGGACGCCAATACGGTTGTTTTGGCTAGAAAAGTCCTTATCTCATTGGTCTTTCGATCCAAGGCATATACACCATAACATTCAATGTCGGGCGTAAGCCTTGAAATATTGTATCCCAAATGGTGTTGAGTTATGATGTCGATTGCAAAATAATGTTCCAACACCTCAATATTGGGATATTGAGCTGCCTTCTCCACTACTGTTCGCTGTATCTCCCTACCGGTAATATCTTTGTAGTGCAAAATCCTATTTTCAGTGTGTCCGCCTTCTCTACCTAAATCATACTCACCGCTCTTTGTCTTGTCAAAATTAGCACCCCATTCAATCAGCTCTCTAACTCGTTGAGGTGCCGACTCAACCACTATTTCTACGACTTCTTTGTCACAAAGCCCGTCACCGGCATCTAACGTATCCGCAATATGTTTTTCAAAATTATCCACTTCAACATCCCACACAGTGGCTATTCCACCTTGGGCAAAATTGGTGTTACTCTCTTTTTCCGTGGTCTTTGCCAAAACGGTTATTTTCAAGTCGCTCCTCCGCTGTGCCACCTGAATTGCAAGGCTTAATCCCGCAATACCCGAACCGACTATGACTAAGTCAGAATTATTTGTCATAATTTGTCTATGAACTTATTTTATTCAAAACATCAAAGATACGATATCTATTTCTTTTTTTATCCCACGACCATAGTATCCATATTTCTATTATCAACATTGGCTTTTGAAAGGTAAAAGATAATATCTCGCCCTTATCATTGATGATGAGATGGAGCTAAAAGTCAAAAAAACAACCCCCATTTGTACTTTTACCTTTATTCGCAACACCTAACCTAAATAAATTCGCAATGCCATGTAGTCACTAAAAAAGGGTCACCTCCCGGCAACCCTCTTTTTTTCAATTAAACATCGGTTAACAATTAACAATTATCAAAAGTTGTCAACTAAAATCATGGAACTTCACCTACGAGCTCCATAAATCCTACCATAAAATAAAATCCCCATTTCATACAGAAAAACTGCACACATTTTACTACATTTATGCCCTAAGTAACAAACCATTACAAAAAGGGAATTTATGATTTTGCCCTTTGGTATAATCGGCTTCCCCGAATTGGTCAGACAGGCTGTTTTCCATGAAATACATTTGTCCCGGCTTATCGGAGTTGATTTGCTCTTCAGATCGTAAAGATTATGCTTTTAGAAAGCTTATCAATATTCCTAAATGTCAGCGGTGATTTTACAACGACATAAACAAACTAGCCAGACTATGAAAAAAATTATCATTTACATTCTTACAATAACAACTGCGACATTCGGAATACAAGCTTGTAAAACTTATTACTTCCGCTCCAATTACAAGGACACCAACAGTTTAATACACGCAACAAATAACATTCAGACAAAGCCGTATTTGAAAGCTCATCTCAAAAATGGAGATGTATGTATTTTAAGAGATAGTTGGATAGTTGACACCATTACAAATGTTCTAACGGGCACTGGTACAAAATACAATTTCAATCGAATAAAAATTTCAGAGGGGTCAATTTCCATTCCAATTGACAGCGTCGCTATTTTTGAAACAAATAAAAAAATAAAAAACCCTGAAGCGGGTAGAATAGCCGCATTAAGTATTTTGGCGGGTCTTGATGTAATAGCAGGAATAATTTGCATTTCAAATCCTAAAGCATGTTTTGGCTCTTGTCCGACATTTTATATAAATGAAAATGATAATTTTCACTATGCAGATGCAGAAGGATTTTCAAACGCTATTTCCCCTTCTTTGGAGTATTATGATATTGACGCATTAGACAATAAACCACTTTTCCAAAATACATTTTCAATCACCATGAAAAATGAAGCATTGGAAACCCATTGTGTTAACGATGTAAAACTTCTTGCCCACCCTAGAAAAAAAGGAGAAAGAGTTTACCAATCCCCAACAAATGACTTCTACCTCTGCGAAAACAATTATTCCTTAACAGAAGCAACAGCAAATGAAGGAGATATTACAACGCTTCTAAAAAACGAGGACAGACAAGAACGATTTTCTTTTTCAGATGAAAATAATTTAAGCAGTAAGGAAGAAGTCTTTTTAACGTTCAACAATGTCAAGAATGCTGACAAATTGGGATTGGTATTGAATTTCCGCCAAACTTTGATGACCACATATTTTATTTACAGTGCTATGGGTTATATGGGCGATGAAGTCGGGGACATATTCGCAAAGATGGAAATGAACAAAGAGACAAAAGAAAAACTAAAAGGCGGAATCAAAAAAGAATTAGGCAACATTGATATTTACTTGTGGAATGAACAAAAAAATGATTGGGAACTGCAAAATGGTGTTTATGAGACCGGACCTATTGCAATCAACAGACAATTCATTCCTTTACAACATTTATCTTCCTCTTCAAAAATTAAGTTGAAACTTGTTTTGAATAAAGGACTATGGCGAATTGATTATGTTGCATTAACAAATATCAAGGACAAGGTGAAGCCGATTGAAATTACACCAACCAACATTTTAAATAAAGGTAAAGTTGACAATACAGCATTGTTAGAAATAAAAAATCCTGAAAAATATTTAATCTCAATGCCCGGTAGTGAATATAAATTCAATTTCACGCTTCCAAGTGCTGATACCGACTATGAATTATTCCTCTATTCAAAAGGATATTATTTAGAATGGATGCGGGAACACTGGTTAAAGGATAAAGATTTGCTAAAGTTGAAGCAAATGGTTGACAATCCGAAGAAATATCTCATGGTAGAAGCAAAAAATTATAAACGCTATGAAACTACAATGGAACACGAGTTTTGGAATTCAAAAATTGACACAAAAACATTTTCCTACTATGAAAATTAAAATATTTATGATCGGACTAATTGCAATTACCATCAGTAGTTGCACTTCAGCAAGGTATTTACCTTCGTCTGACAATATAGATGTTAATGAATATGGTTCTTACATTAAAATCATTCATAAAACATCAGAAAGTATTAAAGGGGAATTAATCGCATTTGACAGTAGTAAAATTGTCGTGCTTGAAGAAGAAACAAAAAAATGTGTGAAAGTTCCAATAACGGATATACAAAAGTTTAAATTAAGATATGCTCAACCTAAACATTATGGCTGGACAATCCTTGCCTACACTTTAGCAACAATCGGACATGGAATATTCATGGCATATACTGCACCCATTAATCTCATTGTGACAATTTCTGTTACTGTCAGCGGAGAAACTGCGTTTCAATACAGCGACAAAAATATTACTTATGACATATTAAAAATGTTTGCAAGATTTCCGCAGGGTATTCCACCAAACATGGATTTAGCAAGCATAAAATGAGAAAAAAACAACCGCCAACATTATGCCGAATAGAAAAGCCTCTTACCACTCACACATAATGAATTACCCATTTTACAGGGATTTTGCTAATTAACATAGAGCGATACCGGATTATATTAGGAGATTATTAGAAAAAACAGGATATAGGTGTCGTTTGAGTAGAGGCATTCTGTGTTGTGTTGACAATATAGGGCATTGCCGGGACAGATCTTGCATACCGGAAGAAATTCAAACCCTGCTCTAAATCCTATTGCCCAAAATACACCTACAAGCTCCATAAATCCTACCATAAAATAAATTACCCAATTCAAACAGAAAAACTGTCAACATTTTACTACATTTATGCCATTAATATCTAAACTACACAAAAAGGGAATAAATGATTTTGCACGATTACATGACCGGCTTTCCCAAATTTGTCGGGACAGGCTGTTAAACATGAAATACATTTATCCCAATGCTTATTGGATTTGATTGGCCTGTTCAGGCGGGAAAATGCTTGTTGTATAATGCCAATCAATATTCCTTAATGTTAACAGCTATCTTTTGGACACCCCTAATCGCAGGACAGATAAATGGAAAATGATTTCTACATACCACAATTACCTTTAATCTAAGACACAGTGTGTGCATTTTGGCAGGTTCACAGACACAACGATCCATCTTTGAACGAAACAATCATCCCCAAAGGAGTTGTAGAAATTATTTTCAATTTTGAAGCTACTAACTTGTATGCAAGAATAATTCAACAATCCCTGACCATACCAAGATGTTTTATTCAGGGTTTTCACACCTGCCCTATGCAACTGCATCTTACAGACAGTCAAACATTCTTTGGTGTGGTTTTGCATCCAACGGCAGTAAAATATATTTTCCATTTTCATCCTGTTGAGTTTACAAATTGTGTTATTGATTTAACTTTGGTGGACACCTCTTTTTATGGCTTATGGCATCGTTTGGGAGAACAAAACAATTTTAATGACAGGGTAACTGTTTTTACAGAGTGGTTATTTAACAGACTTCCTCAACTTACCGAGAGAGAAAAGGCATTTAATAATTTTTTAAATACACATAGCGACATTCATTTAGCAGTTCCAGAAGTAGCAAACAGATTTTGTTATTCATCCAAACAACTTTCAAGAAAACTATATGAGCTTACAGGACTGAACACAGAGCAAACTTTACTCTACAAAAAATATTTACAAGCTATTCACCTCATGCACTATTCCGAATTATCACTAACGGAAATAGCTTATAGTTGTCAATTTTTTGATCAGTCACATTTCATCAAAACGTTTAAGTCGCTAAGTCAAATTACACCCAAAGAATATAAGCAAAACAAAAGCAATGTCAAGGGGCATATTTTTGAAAATGTCCATTAAATACAATTTTTCGATTTCCCCAAGTTTCATTTTTGTAGCTAAAAAAGAAATATGAAAAAGTTGTTTTTATTCGCATCAATAGCATTAGCAAGTGGACTACTATTTACTAACGTCTATAATTCTATGATTGACACAACATCATGGGGGACAGATATTCCAAAATCTATTGAAACAGCAAGGGAATATTTTAAAGCAGTAAACCCCGGAAACTTTTTCAGAGTATTTTCCCCAATCAATCAGATATTAGGGCTATTGACGTTGATTTTATTTTGGAAAGTTTCTACAAAAGTTAGAATTTATTTAGGGATAGCATTAGCATTCTATGTGTTGGGGGACGTATTTACTTTTGCTTATTTTTATCCAAGAAATGACATCATGTTTAAAACACCAATAACAGATATTGAGGCTATCAAACAAGCGTGGACAGGATGGAACACCATGAACTGGTTAAGGTCAGCTATTGTTTTCGCAGGATTGATATTTTCATTTTTGGCATTGCACAAAATTTATACGACAAAGTAACTCTCTCAATAAACCTGAATTAAGGCTGCTGCTAACATTATAACGGATAGTAAAATTCCCTACCACTTGCACTAAGTGAAACTTCCATTTTACTGGGATTTTGCTGATTAGCATTGAGCGATACCGGAATATACCCAATTGATTTATAAATTAGTCCAACTTTCCCTAAAATCAAAATGCTCCCGATAGCTAACGAGATGATAGTCTTTTAGGGCAATGCGATTGGGCTATTACAAATATCGAATCGGTATTAAAAACAATGTATTGCCTAAAATATGAATTTGGGTTAAAGGCAGAAAGAATAATAAAATGGACATAATAACAACCTGTTAGCGAATTCGACACCCTCCATTCCTCTAATTAGTCGATTACATTGTCCTTTTCAGCGAAAATTTTAAATCTTTGGGGCATTTCCCGTATATTTATCCCAATTTTTTTATTATAGTACTAAAATCAAATATTGTATTCATGAAGTTACATCAAATTAAACTGGCCATCATAGCCGGTATCATTGCGATGATTCTTCCTCAGCTCAGCATGGCGCAGGTGGAAGGATTTGTCAAAGGCCCTTCCGTAGAAGGGATTACCGAATATACTCTCACCAAAAACGGTCTGAAAGTATTGCTCTTTCCTGAACCTTCCAAACCAACTATTACGGTCAACATCACATACCTCGTGGGTAGCCGACATGAAGGCTATGGAGAAACAGGTATGGCACACCTTTTAGAACACATGGTATTTAAAGGAACACCCAATCATCCGGATATACCTGCAGAATTAACCAAGCATGGCGCTCGCCCCAACGGTACAACCTGGTTAGATAGGACTAACTACTTTGAAACCTTTGCTGCATCCGACGAAAACCTCAATTGGGCACTCGACCTTGAAGCAGACCGTATGGTCAACTCTTTCATCGCTAAGAAAGACCTCGTAAGTGAAATGACGGTAGTTCGTAACGAATTTGAACAGGGAGAAAACGACCCAACCAGTATCTTGATGGAGAGAGTTGTTTCCACCGCATTCTTATGGCACAACTACGGTAAATCAACTATCGGGGCACGCTCCGACATCGAAAACGTTCCTATCGAAAGATTACAAGCTTTTTATAAAAAATACTACCAACCCGATAACGCCGTATTGGTAGTGGCTGGACAAATTGATGTCAATAAGACCTTAGGACTCATTAAAAAATATTTCGAACCGATTCCAAAACCGGATCGCGAAGTCAATAAGTTATATCCAACTTATACTTTAGACCCCGTGCAGGATGGTGAACGTAGCCTCGTGCTTCGCCGAACCGGTGATGTACAGGCTGTGATGGCTGCATACCATATCTGCCCGGGTGCTCATCCAGATTATGCAGCGTTAGAAATGCTCAATGCTATTATCACGGATGATCCAAGTGGTATCATGTATAAAGAGTTGGTCGAAACAAAAAAAGCAACCAATGTTTTTGCTTTTAGCTTTGAACTGAAAGAGCCGGGATTAATGCTTTTTGGAGCAACAGTCCCCGTAGATAGCTCTCTCGCCAACGTTAAGTCTATTTTGACAAAAAGATTGGATCTGATACCCGGCATGTCCTTCTCTCAAGCCGACTTAGACCGTCAAAAACAAAAACAACTCAAATATTGGGATATGA
The DNA here is from genome assembly GCA_018057925.1 of Saprospiraceae bacterium. GTDB lineage: Bacteria > Bacteroidota > Bacteroidia > Chitinophagales > Saprospiraceae > Parvibacillus. The sequence goes on along the minus strand of JAGPCT010000053.1, from coordinate 5,012 downwards.
CTTTTAACAATGTCGAACGAGTGGGCACAAACCTGAGTGAATACATTGCACAAGGGGACTGGAGATTGACCTTTATTTCAAGAGATAATATTAAAAATGTCACATTAGACGACCTTAAGCGAGTTGCTTCAACATACTTTAAAAGCAGCAACAGAACGATAGGTGAATTTATTCCGGACAAAAACCCGGATAGAGTCGATGTCCCCGGACCGATTGACGTTGCAGCTATCGTAAAAGACTATAAAGGCAATGAGAAAATCGCTGAAGGAGAAGCCTTTGATCCTTCCCCAGCCAATATAGACAAGCGTACTGCTTCAGTTAAAGCCAAAAATTCCAATTTTGAAATAGCATTACTCCCTAAACAAACAAGAGGCAATGTCGTAGTAGCCAATATTACACTCAGATTGGGCGATATTAACTCACTGAAAGGCAAAAGTTCGACAGCTGATCTTACAGCCTCCATGCTCGACAAAGGAACTAAAACTATGACAAAGCAACAACTATCGGATGCATTCGACAAGTTAAAGTCAAGAGTATCCTTCGGCGGTGGCGCTACCAGCTGCAACGTGAGAATTGAAACCACGAAGGAAAATCTAAAACCAACACTAGCTCTCGTCGCAGACATTCTGAAAAATCCTACTTTCCCGGAAAGTGAATTTGATATCTTAAAAAATCAGGAAATAAGTAGTATTGAAGAACAGAAAAGTGAGCCCAACAGCTTAGCCGGTATCGAGTTCTCAAGAGCATTACATACTTATGCAAAAGACGACCCTCGCTATACACCGACATTGGACGAAAATATAGCAATGGTGAAAGCCGTAAAGCTGGATGACATCATTAAGTTTCACAAAGAATTTTATGGCTCTACAGATGCTACAGCCTCCGTCGTCGGTGACTTCACGAAGGCAGAAATAGAAAAAATGATGCTGGAAACATTTGGTGCATGGAAAGCTAAAAAACCTTACAAGAGAATCGCTAGTACATATCAAGCTACAAAAGCACAAGAAAAGGTAATCAATACGCCTGACAAAGCAAATTCGCTTTATTTGGCAGGATTTACCGTTGAGATGAAAGACTCCGACCCGGACTATGCAGCTATGCTTTTGGCTAACTATATGATGGGAGGCGGATTTCTCAACTCTCGCTTGGCGACAAGAATACGTCAAAAAGAAGGTTTGAGCTATGGAGTTGGTTCTCAATTCAGCGCTTCTTCCTTGGACAAAAATGGAGCATTTACAGTGTATGCTATCAGCGCACCTGAAAATTCAGAGAAAGTAAATACTTGCGTCAAAGAAGAAATAGCAAGAGTCAACAAAGATGGTTTTACTGCTGAGGAACTGGAAGCCGCCAAATCCGGTTTTCTACAATCACGTCAAGTGAGCCGTTCACAAGATGCCTCTTTGGCAGGTATGCTCAATAATAACCTGTTTCTTGACCGCACCATGCAGTTTGACGACAACATGGACAAAGCCATAAAAGCTTTGACTCCGGCTCAGGTAAATGCTGCTTTCAACAAATATATTACTCCTGAAAAATTATTGGTCGTCAGAGCCGGTGATTTCGAAAAGGAAGGAGAAAAGAAACCGTAGAAAGGACGTAATTCATGTCAAACAGAATATTCTTCATACCTCAACTTAGGAATCAAAGAATATTTATGTGCTCTGATTGAATGGTGATATTGTTTTGACAAATAATGTAACCCAAACACGACACAACACATGTAGCGTCTAAAAGACATCGTAATAACAAATAAAAGGCCGTCTCCTAATTGGGACGGTCTTTTTTTGTCAACGCATTTTATGGCGCAACCAATAAAGATTGACAATTTACCCTGCCTTTTTTACATTGTAAATTGCAGTTTGTTCCCGTTCTTTAAACTATTTATTGTATTTTCGCATTATAATCGACTGACAATAAGTTATTCACCGATCTTTACTTAAGATAAATCTTGACACCATGAACGAAAACAGCCTTCTAAATAGCGATAAACTGTATTTCTCCATCTCAGAAATAGCAGAAGCCTTCGGGGTATCAACCTCCCTGATTCGCTACTGGGAGACAGAATTTACCTTCCTTCGACCTCACAAAAACAGCAAAGGCGACCGCCGGTTTACTAAACAAAATATCGAACAACTCCAACTCATATACAACCTCGTCAAAGTCCGCGGCTTTACCCTCGATGGCGCCAAAAATGAACTGAAACAAAATCGTAAAAAATTGGAAACTATTGCCTCCCTAACACAAAAATTGGAGGGCATTAAAAAAGGACTCATGGAGTTGAAAGATGAAATGACAGGGGACAATTGACCATTTGTCATGTATATTGTCTCTCAATCATCATTTTTTAATAAACTTTAACTGCCTTGAGTTTCCGCCTTCATCTATTAACTTCAAAAGAAAAATCCCCGAATGAAGCATACTGATGTCGATTCCAGAAAAAAATGGTCTTTCAGTCAGTATTTGTCCTGTGAGGTTGACAATTTGGTATTTCTTAAAAGCTAAATGAGTATTAAGCAATAGCATATCTTGCGCCGGATTGGGATATAACAAAACTTCTTCCTTTGAGAAAGCACCTTTTGAAATACCATTGGACATCAAATCAACCTCAATAACGATTGTATCTAAGGAAAATGAGTTTAGCCTATCTGTAACTTTTACTCTAAAAACATAAGTGCCCGTCTGAAGCCTGCTCACATCCACAATAGAGTCATTGAACGTATTAAAATATGCGTAAGAAGGTCCCTTGAGCTGCTCCCAAATATAGCTGGCAATTCTTCGTCCCGGATACGGTTGAGCCACTACTTGTAAAGTTATTTCTTTGGAATGTATAGTATCATCTGAAGAAGCAAGGATTGAAGGCGGGAAAAAGGGAGGTTCTTCATATCCATTACAGCCGGGCGCATCCGGATTGACGACACATTGTGCCGCTGGAACTAAGATACTGCTTCGAAGTGAAAAAATATCCACCGGAATCGCAGAGGGCTGACTCCATGTCTGAGCATAATCTGCCGCCATATTATTTCCATAAGGGGCAATTTCACCATTGCCACCGACACCGGCTTTATTTCTTCCGCAAAAGTACATCTGACCATTGGCAGCTTCAAAATAAGAAAAGAAAGTATATGGCATGGTACCATAGATATTTACAAAATCTTTACGTGAAGTCGCTATATGTTGGGGCGTGGTAATAATAGTATCCCCATCCATGCCTCCGTAGAAATTGTATATGTTTTTGTCCAGCATAGTACCATTGCCAACTTCTCCTTGTGCACTATGCCCCCACCCCCACAAGGTAGAGTCGGCTAAAATAGCATGTGAGCTAGTTGTGTTGGTTACAATCATTCGTACCGGGCTTGGCAAATCCAAGTCCAATAGTATGGGAGTGATTTGAGGACCTATATCTGTTCTACCGATGCCTAAAAGATTGGGTCTGCCCCACGCTTTCACCGAATCCAATCCACACACGGCATATCCTATTTGATGACCTCCTGCGACGGATGTTGCATGACTGATACCAGGAACCTTGTTTAATGTCAAAAACATATCTCCGGTACAAGGATACCCCTTAGGGACCTGATATGGATCACATCCTCCGGCACCGGTATAGACCGTCCCATCACTAAAAAGTACAATAGCAAATCCACCGGAAACAACTTGAATTGCTTTCTTATTAGCCGGCAAAGGAACTTGTCTTGGCTTGTTCTGAATGATTACATCACCCGATCCATCCAAGCTATATCCCTCGCCATTATCCATTCCCCACCACCATAAGGTAGAATCAACTCCTTTAATAGCATACCAACCGAGGCTGCCATATCCGGCAAACATAGACAACATCGTAATTCCTGTAAATGGATTCCCCTGATCATCTGTAGAAATCAATGTAGCATAGGTATAGTCGCCGCCACCACCATCACCTGCAATACAATGCTCACAACCGGATGTACTAGGCTCACCAAGTGTCCATACTCTATTATATTGGTCTATAGCTGCATTCTGGTGCAATCCTCCAAAAGCTTTAATAAATTTTGGCATTGGAAGACCATTCGCCTGTCTCGTAGGAATAGGCATGCCCGGATTGACCTCACCACCAGTAGCAAGATACTGGGAAGCAAGGCTGCCTGCAGCCCACAACGTTGAGTCTTCATGTATATAATGAATCTGATATTCACCTACAGCAACTTTTTGTATCCTATTGTACACAGCCGTTTGAGAAAACAACATATTGACAAGTATAATACATAATACACATGTAATTAATAATTTATGTCTTGTTCCCATATTAAAATATCTTGTTTTGAACACTTACTATATAACAAATTTAAATAAATCAATATGACTATTACATCTTTTTTATGTCAAAATATTCATATATTTACACACCTTCCTAAAATATAATAGATATGAAAATTTTCCAAAATACAGTTTCTAAAGCCACTGACCATTCAATGTTAATTGAAAAAGCATTCCTTCTGACTATAAATCCTACACCCCCGCCTATCGCTTAAAAGTCCTCTATCCGGATGGCACCTATTCCGCGATATTTGAAATACCGACTAAAGAGATGCCTATTAATCCCATAAATAAAGAAAAATGAGAACTGGTTCATATAAAGAGAGGCCCAAGCGGGTGAAGATAATGTTGACAGGGATAATCTTTTTCCTTGTATCGATAACACATCTAGCCTCACAAAACTATCCGGTACAGGTCACCTGTAACGTCATACCGCCGGTGGGAGTGTCGTTAGCAGAGCTACAAAGCCCATTAAATTCCGGCTTTCAGGTCACGGCAGTATTGACCGACCTGGGTAGGCCGTCTTATGATGTACGACTTCGTCTGACCATAGAAGGTCAGGGGATAGTACTTCGTACGCGCAATGAGGCTATCTTGCCGGCTATCCGGCTACTTTCAGGAGAAGTAAAGGTATTGGATCCCGGAACGATAAAGCCTTATTTTGATGTCAACAATCTGGATATTGATGGGATAAGCAAAGAGCAATTTATCAAGGCGGG
>JAGPCT010000052.1 GCA_018057925.1 Saprospiraceae bacterium | reverse complement strand
ATTTTGTTGCTGCATCCATATTGTCATAACGTAATTGATTATTCACTAATTGTAATCCTTTGGCCTTATAGTTTTTCGGCAATTTTGTATTTTTTAGAAAATATATCCATTCGTCTAATGTATTTTTTGCCAGATTGTCAAACTTATTAATTTTCAACAAATAATACTCCGGAAAAATTCCACTCGGCTCTTTTTTATCAAACATTTTAACCTGCTTCTCTGATAGCATCAAAGTGTCGCTGTGGTGCATCCCTACAAAGTTTGTTCTGCCGATATACACATAATCTATACCCATTCCAAGGTCGAAGTATAAGATATTGATCGAATACACCTTTTTAACTAGAGCATAAGGATCTCCCTTGGACAAGTATTCTGTGATGATCTTTGACACTCCAAATAAACATCTATGAAAATAATCAGGCTCTACATAATACTGTATTTCAATGGCTATCAGCTCATCTTTTTGATTGACACACAACAGGTCGAGTCTATTGGACTTGTTCTGCTCATTCTCCCGATTGCTTTCTGACTCAAGGATGTGTTGTACGGAGATTTCATCCTTGATTAATTCCGTCAAAAATCCGTTGAGGATACCAAAATTGGCTTTGTTTCTTAGTAGGCGCTTCATCGCCCAATCGAAACTTATTAATTCACGTGATGACATAGGTGATTTGTTGGGTTAAGGTGTAAAAGTAAAAAATAATTATTGAAATAGATGCTGCTTTATTATTTACTTTGAAATTATATTTAAAATTAAGTAAATATATGATATATAACTACCTTAAAATCACTTATTTTATCAAAATATTGAAACAATTCGTGCGTCATAATTGTCCACATATTCAGCCCTTTTCGGTTTTTGGGAAACCCAATTTCGGGATTCGGGATAAATAAATGGTAAGCTGGAATGGATTTTCATAAAAATCATTGTCAAGATTTCAAAAGATAGGTTTGTCAATATGTTTTGTGCGAATAATCTTGAAATAGTTTTGTGTGAAAATCGATAAAAGAGTCAGAAACAGTAAACTAATGTATGGCATATAAATTAAATATGTATCTTGCAGTCAATTAGCAATAATTACCATATTTAACTTTGAAATCTTTCGTAAAAAATCGGTTAATCGTAACTTCTTGTATTGTCTGGACTTTATTGTGTCTTATTCAATTACAATTCTATGTTCAGCATACAGTTTTTAAAAGAGATGAAGGTGCTGAATTGTCAGCAGCCTTTCAAGATATTGATCAAGAAATAGAGTCAACGCTTCACGTCAAAGAGGTAATTGACCTTCTTTCTTCTTGGTCAGATGGAAGGCTTGTTCCGGACATACACACAGATAATTTATTGAAATCATTGCAGGATAAGCCCTTTGTTCTTGGCGTCATCAGGGATAATAAACTTAGTGCATGGACAAAGAGCTTTGTGGAACCTGCGAAAGCCAATCTGAATAAAGCCAATTATACTTTAGTCAATGATTCTACTTTCCAAAGGTCATGGCGGATTGAAGGCGGTGATGCCAACCGTTATTTTGTGGCAGAATTCTCGCTTCCCGGTAAATTTTCAATAGATAAAGTAAAGGCTTCTCTTGACAATCATATACTAATATCAAAAGATGGTAAGAGAATAGCCTATATCATCGAGTCAAATCTTCCTAAACCAGTTACTTGGACTATCTGGTTGACACCTTTGTATTATCTTGCTTACCTACTCTTATTCTGGACACTTTCCAATGAATTAAAACGTCGTAAAGGGCGTTTAAATGCACTGTCTATCATAATCCCATTATTGGTAGTAATTGGATTTCGAGCACTGGATCTAATCTTTGGGATAGGAGCCTCCATCGATCAGGGATTGATTCGATCAGCAATAGTAGAAAAGCCCATATTGAGTCAATGGTATGGTCATTGGGTTATAATAATTTGTTTATATTTTTTAATTATAGAAGATGTACTTAGAAGGATTATTCCGATAAAATTTATCAAAAATATCAAGTATAAATCCATCAAGTTTGCAGTATTGATTTACACGGCAGACTACTTGGGTTTGGTGTTTATTCTGTTCTTTTCCAGAGAATTGGTTGTAAATAGTGGGCTAAATTTTGACTTTAGCAATGTGTTAAATCAAGGGAAAGGTCCTGTTATTAGCTTGATTTTATTGGCAATACTCTTATTCCGATATTTTGTATTTGCATACAATATCAATAAAAGCCTATTAAAGAACGGTATCAAGCTGAGGAAAAAGCTTGTCGGTATGGCAATAGGGTTTTTATTCATATTGCCATTTGTCCTAATGACCAATCTGGACTTACCTTTAGCAATGCTGCTACTTGTCGCCATATTGTTTGCATTGCTTTTTGATATATTTATTACAACACAATCTCCTTCTCTTGGGTGGCTGGTAATATGGACATTTTTTTTCGCAGCATTCAGTACCATCGCCTTGTTTAAGTTCAATAGGGACAAGGATTTTGAAGAAAGGCAAAAATTAATAGATGTTTTAAGTGATCGCGATGATTCCCTATTAATGAATGATCTAAGCAGCTTTGTTCATCAACTCAAGAATACTAAGAAGGCAAATGAGGCTTTGTCCACCGCAATTATTCAACATGATGAGGTACGCGCTAATGAAGTTATTCAATCTGTCCTAAACCAATATGATTATTTAAGACAATATTATACGGTTGATTTTTTTATATCTAAAAATGATTCCACTTATCTTCGTTCCCAACAAAATATTATACAACTTTTCAGTCGGCATCCAATTAAATTTGTCGAAAACCCGGCTTTCTTAAAAGCTTATTCTGCCGGTTCATTTCATTCGTGGTGGATAAAAATATACTGGCAAGGAATCCGCGAAAAGCCTTCTCCCGAGATATACTTCTTAGTTTCAAAAAAGCTAATCCTCCCGCGACAGCAAATTTTTGATGTAAAAAACTTTTATAAAGGTCAACAAGCCCTCGGGAAATATGATTATGCAATATATCATAATGGAGATCTCGTAGAAAGTCAGGGAAATATTTATCTCGACCATATCAAAGTCAATAAGCAAAATAGTAGAGACAATAATTTGATCGAATCAACCGGAAATGGTCGATCAGAAATTTCTACCAGAATAGATTCCAATTATAGTATTATAGTAGGTAAAGACTTATTGGGGCTGTTAAAACCAGTCTCTTTATGCTCGTTACTCATAGTTATATTATTATTTCTCGTCATATTAATTGTATTTTTAAATCAATATTTTAACATCTTACCGGAAGATCTACCCATCCATATATCTAAGTATTTTAATTTAAGGCAGCGAATAGAATACAGTATTATTTTGGTCATCATGATTTCCTTTGTGATTATTGCATTGATTACGGGTAATTATTTTAGGAACTTATCCTTTAAGATGGAGGAAAGTCAGCTGAAAGATAAGGTATTTACATTGGCTTCAGATATAGAGTCCACTATAGGTCAGGTTGGAATGGATTCACTCAATGAAAACTTGCTACGTAAAGTGGCTCAAAGTCATCAGGCTAACTATTGTTTGTACAATTCAGGAGGAGTGGAAGTATTTTCGTCAGTAACCGGGGAAGGTGTAAGGAAAATGCAATCATTGATGCCGCCTATTCCGTTTCTACAACTTAGTTTTAAGAATAAGCTTATTTTTTATGAGTTGACTGACGATGGAAATTATATCAAAGCGGTTTATGTCAGGTTAAGGCAAGGTGATGAAGAAAGGTCTGCATGGTTGTCGATACCATATTCTGAGGGCAACACCAATACTTTCTTTGCGGCTTCTGATTTTCTGGGTACTTTGCTTAATGTGTACATATTTCTATTACTTGTTGCAGGGGGAATAGCCTATTTTGTCGCAAATTCCGTTACCAAGCCATTGGTTAGGCTGATGGAAAACCTGCGTCAGATTAAATTAGGAAAAAAGAATGAACAACTGAAATGGGAGCAACAAGACGAAATAGGTACCCTCATCTATGAATACAATAACATGATTACGCAGCTTGAAGAAAGCACCGACCTCATCATCAAAAGCGAAAGGGAAGGGGCTTGGAGGGATATGGCACAGCAAGTGGCTCACGAGATTAAGAATCCGCTGACTCCCATGAAATTGAGTATTCAATACCTTGAACGTAAAATTATGTCTCTTTCAAAGGAAGATGCTCAACAGGTCGTTAAAGAGACAGCAAACACGATTATCGAACAAATCGACAACCTGGCAAGCATTGCATCAGAATTTTCCAACTTTGCTAAAATGCCAGTCCCTGTCATTGAGTATCTGAATTTCAATGAGCTGATAACCTCTATTCATGAGCTTTTCAGAAAGAAAGACGACATAGCGTTTAGTCTGAGAGTGCCGATGGATGATATGATAATCATGGCTGACAAATCTCACATGGTAAGGGTTTTAAATAATTTAATGCAAAATGCGATTCAATCTATACCTCCCGGAAAGTCTGGAAAGATCGATATAGAACTTAGACAGGAAGAAGAATATGCTATACTTTCAATCAAAGATAATGGCATAGGAATTCCACCTGAAATGTATGAAAAAGTATTCTATCCAAGATTCACTACCAAAAATAGTGGCATGGGATTAGGATTAGCGATGTGTAAGTCTATCATAGATTCAATTCAAGGCACTATTACCTTCAAATCAGAACTAAATATGGGCACTACATTTTATATTTCAATCCCCATTTTCAAACATAACCCCATACATTAATCGCAATTTTTGTAAAGAGAATGCTTCAAAGTAAAAAAAATCATGTACCAAAAATTGATTCATAACGTTATTTGTCATAACTTAGCAATTATAATAAATATTGATTTGAAGTGAAGGGCGCTTTAACTCCTTACATACAACAAAAATGGTTACGGATAATACTGATAATATGGCTCTATATCAGCTGTACTCCTCTTTCTTATGGTCAGTTTACTGAGACTCTCAAGGATCGTTTGACCGTACATTTTGAATCAGATTCCTATAAAATATCCGATGAGTTTAAAGAAGAAATAAAAGACTTCTTTGAAGAATTAAATGTGGTCACGCCTTATGTATTTCGTATTCAAGCGCATACAGATTCGATAGGCAGCAACCAATACAACCAAAAGTTATCAGAAAGGAGATCAGCTGCTATTAAGGCATATTTGTTGGAAATAGGTGTTCCCGAAATTCTTATTTCAACCAAGGGCATCGGTGAAATAAAGCCGGTTTTGTCCAATTTGGACGAAGATGGAAGGGCATTTAACCGACGAGCCAATATATTTGTCTTTGAAATTCAGAAATATAGACTATTTAAGAGTAAGGTTGTCCTTAAAGGGAGTAAAAATTCAAAGGCTACGATATTTATTCAGGCTAATGGTCTTTTAGACTCAACGACAACCGATGATAAGGGTAATTTTGCATTTATAGTTCCTGAAAAAAAAGATGTGACTTTTGGTGTCTTTGCTCCGGGATATATGTTTTCAACACGTACCATCAACACATCCAAGGACTTGCCAGTCGGAGATATAATCATCAATAAAATCAAGGTCGGGGAAAAAGTCGCCCTCAAAAACCTCTACTTCGTCGGAGATAAAGCCATTTTATTGCCTGAATCGAAGCCGGAATTGATAAATTTATTGCGTTTTGTAAGAAGCAATCCTAACCTGAGCCTTGAAATAGGAGGGCACGTCAATGGGCCTAAATCTTACTTTGGTGACCCTAATTGGTATTTTAACTTGGCATTAGATAGGACCCACGCCATAAGAGATTATCTTAATCAAGCCAATGTTGATACTAAAAAATATATATGTAAATCTTATTCCAACTCTCAGATGGTATTTCCCGAACCCAAAAATGAAGAAGAAGCCAAGATGAATCGTCGTGTAGAAATAAAGGTGATTGAATAATATGGCTTAAGCATTAATTGTTCTCTTTATTCTCATTGGTCTAATGCGGAATCGATTTGCGACTCGTAATCAGCATTATACGGTTTTTCAAAACCTTTGTTGCTGAATTCGTGATTAACCGACCAATCAAACGAAGTTGGAGTAAGTTTCTATTATTTGTATAATCGGTATTATCTTTGCGCAATATCTAACATTTCAGTTATTATTACGTTGGCATTAGGGTTTTTTTGTGTACATTAAGAAGGATGCGTGAAAATGGACCGATTGAGAATAGAGAAAGAGGTGACATTGATTGGCAAAAAAAAATGATAAAAATTTTGACTTTTTCACAATCGCTACGTCACAATGATACATTGAAAGTTTCTTTCAGTTTTTAATACGAAGTAAAAATAGAGGAAATTTAAATATATTTTATAATGATATGGAACTATTTAAAGCCTTATCATATTAAAGGAATTATACTTTTATTAAACATATATTAATTTATAAACATGAGAACATTTGGTTTTTTATTTTTTTTGTTACTTTCTTTGGCAAGTTGTAAGAAAGCAAGTACTGCAACTGAACCAGCTGCCACACAAACAGAGACCACAACCGCTGCTGAAGTAGGTGAAGCTACCGGCATAACATCGGACGATATCAATCAATATATCGCATCGTATGACAATTTATTAAATGAATATAAAACAGCTTTGCAAGCGAAGGATGCTACAGCACTGACCAACTTGACTACTAAATTCACAGAGTTGACGGCTCAAGGTGACAAAGCAGTACAAGAAGCAACCGGTGAAAACCAACAAAAATTAATCCAAATAATGAAGGAAAAAGCGGCTGAATTTACTGCAATCTCCCAAGGAACAAAACAATAAACTAACAAATTTTAACTATCAAGAGATCTGCTTTTTGCGGTAGATGAATTAACACGTAACTATGAAAAAATTATTGATTTTAAGTATTTTGGTAAGCTCTTTGATGGCTTGTAAAAGTGATAGCGGTACGGCTGAACAAGCTGCAACTACTATTCCATCAGATACGGTTCAAGTTGAAAGTGGCGTACAAACCAAACTTGCTCCTATGCCGGCAAAAGAAGGCGCTGTATTCAATTTGACTGCTGCGCCGGTGTTCAAATCGAAGGAAGCGACCGACTTTGTGAAAGAATATGATGCCTTCATGTCTTCCTATTGGGAAGCTATGAGTAAATCCAAACAACAAAGTTTGTCAGGCCTAACAGATAAGTTATTAGAGCTTTCTGCTAAATCAGCCAATGTCATCAAAGGACTAAGTGGCGATGACCTTTCTAATTTCAAACAATACTTGGCTGCCAGACAAAAAGAATATTCTGCAATGGTATCAGGTGCAAACCCGAATTAACACATTAAAAAATTATTTAAATTAATAACATGAGAACATTAGGTTTTTTATTTTTAGTAGTTCTTTCTTTGGCAAGTTGTAAAAAAAGCAATCCCGCTGATGCAGCACCGGCAGAGAATACGACAACAGCAACTACTGTAGCTCCGACAGATCAAAGAGTTCCTGAGTTTTCTTCTACGGAGGTAGATCAGTATGCCGCAACGTATGATGATTTATTGAAAGAATACAAGAAATGTCTAGACGAGAAAAATATGGACTGTCTGACAAAATTGGGGGACAAGTTTACAACTATCGCTGCTGAAGGAAATGCAATGGTTGAAAAGGCAGGTGCTGAAGGCGTAAAGTTAAGTGCTATCATCAAGTCAAAAACTGAGGAATTTACGGCTCTTTCTAAGGGTCAGACCAAATAAGTAAGCGGATTTCTCTTGCTAAGAAAGCCACTTCTTCAATGAGGAAGTGGCTTTGCTTTTTTCAGGATAAATATTTGCCGACAATAGGCATCCTACGTCCGGGTCCAAAAGCTTTGGGTGAGACCCTTATTACAGGGGCAGCCTGTTTACGCTTAAATTCGTTGATATTTACCTTGCGAAGGATGTTTAATACCAAACTACGATCGTATCCCATTGCAATAATTTCTTCCGGACTCTTGGATTCTTCAATATATTGATAAAGGATAGGGTCTAAGACTTCATAAGGAGGAAGGCTATCACTATCTTTTTGGCCTGGCCTTAATTCGGCAGATGGTGGCTTGGTGATGGAATGAATAGGGATAATCTCATCTTCCCTATTGATATACCTAGCAAGTTGATAAACCTCTGTTTTATATATGTCTCCCAAAACAGCAAGTCCTCCACACATGTCGCCATAAAGCGTACCATAACCGACCGCCATTTCGCTTTTATTGCTGGTATTGAGCAAAATATTCCCATACTTATTGCTTAGCGCCATCAACAGGATAGCTCTTATGCGGGCTTGAATATTTTCTTCTGTTACATCTGCGTCCTTTCCAATAAAAAGGGGATGCAAGGCATATTCAATTGCATCAAAAGCTGGTTTTATTGGGATAATATCAAATCGAATTCCAAGCTTTTGTGCCAATGTCGTTGCATCTTCTATACTATGAGAAGAGCTGTATTGTGAGGGCATCAAGACAACCCTAATATTGTCTTTGCCAAGAGCCTGAGCCGCAAGTACAGCGACTACGGCACTATCTATTCCTCCTGAAAGTCCTAAAATGGCTGATTTTAAATTGAGCTTCTTAAAATATGCCTGAATACCGACAAGGAGAGCTTGATGGATTAGTGAAATCTTATCATGTCGTTGTATGTTGTTCGCTCTACCCTTTATTACTTCATCCAAATCAAAACATTCCAAAGTCTCTTTAAAATACGGCATCTCCCTAAATATGTTGCCGTCGGGCGAAGCTACTATAGAACCTCCATCAAACACGATGTCAGTCTGCGCGCCCGTATGGTTGATATAAAAAAGAGGTAGCTTGTATCGATTGGTATTTGCCCGGATTACAGTCATTCTATCCTCTGCCTGTAAATAATCAAAGGGTGAAGCACTAATATTAATCATTATTTCAGGAGATAGCTCCATTAATTCATCCATCGGACAAATCGGATAGAGTGGATTGTCATTACCTACATTCCAAATATCTTCACATACCGTCAGTGCTATCTTTTTACCCTTAAATTCAATGGTTGTAAAATCCACTGCGGGCTCAAAATAACGGTATTCGTCAAAGATATCATAGGTCGGTAGCAAAGCCTTGTGTGTCACTCCAAGCACTTCCCCTTGATACAGAAAATATGCACTGTTGAGTAGGTCTTTGCCTTCAATTTTTGGATTGACCGAAGGAGAACCAATGACGATCGCTATATGTGAAGAAAGCAGTCTTATTTGTTCTATCGTCTGTTCACAACGATGGATAAATTCCTTGAAATTGAGAAAATCCCCGGGGGGATATCCACAAGTTGCCAATTCTCCAAAGCAAACAATATCCGCACCCTCGTCTTCTGCTTTTTTAACATAAGAAGCGATTTTATTTAGATTGCCTTCAAAGTCACCTATTGTGTAATCGAGTTGCGCTATTGCGATTTTCATCTAATTTGAATTTTAAATTGGGTGAAAGATATCATTTTTTCATAAAATAACCTTCTAATTCAATCATAAACCAAACCTTGTTTCTTGGTCGATCGGTGTTTTTATAATATATAGATGTGTATTGGAATAGGGCGATGGCTTCATCCCGATTTGAGCAGATAAGGTTTTTGAAAAACCGAATAGCGTTGATTATGAGGTGCGTCCTGATGAAAAAATCGGTTCAATGGTTTAAGGAAATCATTGATTTTGAAACGTCAACCTTCTCCGTATTTGGCTACATCAGAATTTAGATTCAATGGGTGTAAATGGTTATTATACAGTTTGTTATAAAACTCAAAAAATAATAGAAGATTCTTTCAAAAAGATACATTTGCATACATCACCTGATAGTCATATCTTTGACATTATGACTCAATTTATTGTTTCCGCTAGAAAATACCGACCCGCCCGATTTCAGGACGTTTTGGGACAAGAGCATATCTCCCATACGCTTAAAATGGCGTTTTCACAAGATAAGTTGGCTCATGCATTCTTGTTTACAGGACCGAGAGGAGTTGGAAAGACAACCTGTGCAAGGATTTTGGCTAAAGCATTAAACTGTATTAATCGAACAGAGGATTATGAGCCTTGTGGCAAATGCGAGTTTTGTGTATCATTTGACGAAAGTGCCTCATTTTCAATTTTTGAACTTGATGCAGCATCCAACAACAGTGTCGATCACATCAGGAGTTTAGTCGAACAGGTAAGGATACCGCCTTTGTCCGGCAGGTATAAGGTATTTATCATTGACGAAGTTCACATGTTGACTACCTCCGCTTTCAATGCATTTTTAAAGACGCTGGAAGAGCCACCTTCTTATGCAGTATTCATTTTGGCTACAACCGAAAGGCATAAAATATTGCCTACTATCTTGTCCAGGTGCCAGATTTTTGATTTTCGTCGAATCCAAGTATTTGATATCGTAAAACAATTGAATTTGGTTGCTTCCCAAGAAGGGGTCAAAGTAGAAGAGCAGGCTTTACACTTGATAGCCACAAAGGCCGATGGTGCAATGAGAGATGCCTTGTCTATCTTTGACAGAATCGCCGGAGCGACGAATAACAACATTACTTATCAGGCTGTTACAGACAACCTCAACCTCCTTGATTATACCAATTACTTCAAGGTGGTAGATCAATTATTGACAGAAGACCTTGCTGCTATGATGCTTATCATAGATGACATCATGAAGAGAGGATTTGATCCGGAAGTGTTTCTAAGTGGATTGATGGAGCATTTTAGGCAAATATTGGTCAGTAAAGATAGTTCGACGATTAAATTAATTGAAAATACAGAAAGTGTAAGAGAACGGTATGCCCAGCAAGCAAGTTTACTCTCATTAGATTATATCCTGTCTGCCTTACAATTGTGTAATGAGTGTGATATTAACTTTCGAACAGCGAAGAACAAAAGGTTGTTATTAGAAATGACGATGATAAAGATGGTGTATTTACCGTTTTTGTTAGATCAATCAGAATCCGTCGAAAGTAAAAAAAAAATCCCTGAACCATCCATAAAAAAGACGAATACACCAAAATTTACAGAGAAAGTAGTTGAAAGAAGTGAAAAATTGCCTGTAGAAGTAAGCCCGCCCGTGTTAATGGAGGAGGGAGCAGAAAAACAAGTATCAGAATCCGTCTTTTTAAAATCATCCATTGCCGCTGAGGACAAAAAACAAGTATCAGAACCCGTTTTGATAAAATCATCCATTGTCGCTGAGGACAATATTGTTAAAAAGATTAATAAGCCAAAGGCGGTATTAAATAAGCTAAGTTCATTCGAAAAGGAAGCAATGGTGCAGATCGCTGAAAACTCTAATCGAAAGAATGATATTAAGCTGGATGATGTATTAGAATTAATTGCCCAATATAAGGAGAAAGCTTCTCCCACAATCAGTTTAATCCTTACTGAACGAAAAATTAATGGTATCGAAGAAAATATAATTCAATATACGGTGGCCTCTAATTACGAGCGTGAGAGCCTGATTACTGAAACCGCTTTGTTAGAATTTTTGAGGTATAATTTAAAAAACTATAATATCGCTTTTCGCTTTGAAGTCGATGCATCCTTAATGGATAATACGGAAGAGAAGACAATGACGAAAGAAGAAAAATTAACCGAACTCATCAATCAAAACTCACTCGTCAGCCAAATTATTCAGAAGTTGGATTTAAAAATTGACGAATAATACCGATTGGATATTCGTAATAGTCCAATTACATTGGCCTAAACGACTATCATCCCGATAGCTTCGGGAGCATTTTGATTTTAGGAAAGTTGGAATAATTTTTAAATCATTTTTTACGAGTTGTAAATTGATTCCGTATTTTCTATTCCGGAATAAAGGTTAATGACCAAAATTTCCTACTCTTATGGTGCTGTGTAATTTATGAAATCCGTTTTTGCAGTCAGAATGAGCAATACATCAATCTGCTTTGGAAGAAATAAACAAAAAAATAAAAATATTTTAGTGATAATTTAGACATGTCTAAAATTGTAGATACGGAATTCTAATCGGCTTGTTATACATATTAAAATATTAAATATGATATATGTTTAATATATATATAATAGATAAACATAAAATTAAATATAAATTAATATCATATTTGTAAGAATTTGAGTTAAGGTGAGAATATAATAAAGACAAATATGTCTGTATATTACATTCTCAAACATAAGCATATAGGGTACATAACAGAATAAAATAAGTAATCACTCGTTATAGTACATTCTCAGCAAGGTTTTCCGAAGAATATTTGTCATATTTGCAAGTAATTTCAATGGAATAATTAATACTAACAATTATAATTTATATCTAAAAGTCATGTCTGATTTTTCATTTATTACCAATGCTCACCCTAATGTGATTGATTCTTTATACCGAGATTATTTGCGCGATCCGGAGTCAATCGAAAAGGAATGGAGATCTTTTTTTGCGGGTTTCGACTATTCTGTAAAATATGATGGAAATGCTTCCGGCAATGGAACTGCCACCAATGAAGATATATCCAAGGAGATAGGTGTTTCCAATCTTATCAATGCATTTCGACATAGAGGACACCTTTTATCCACAACCAATCCTATTAGAGGGCGGAAAAATCGAGCTCCACATTTGGATTTAAAAGATTATAATCTGAGTGATGCAGATATGGGAGTGAGATTTCAGGCAGGCAATGTACTGGGTTTAAATAACGCCACCTTGGGCGAGATTATTGAACATTTAAAGAAAGTTTATTGCAGTAATATCGGTTTTGAGTTTGCACACATTGAAAACTGGGAGAAGCGTAATTGGTTGCAGAATAAAATTGAAAACCGTACCGCAAAAGAAGATTACGGCATTGCCAAAGAACGCAAACATAAGATTTTAGAGAAACTCAATGAAGCAGTTATGTTTGAAGAGTTTCTTCACACCAAATTTATAGGGCAAAAGCGATTTTCATTGGAAGGTGGTGAGACAACAATCGCCGCTCTTGATGCGATGGTAGATTATGGTGCTGATAGAGGTGTAGAAGAAGTCATTATCGGTATGGCGCATCGTGGGCGACTCAATGTTTTAGCCAATATTATGGGCAAAACCTATGAACAAATATTTACAGAATTTGAAGGTATTGCGATTCCG
This sequence comes from Saprospiraceae bacterium, assembly GCA_018057925.1. GTDB lineage: Bacteria > Bacteroidota > Bacteroidia > Chitinophagales > Saprospiraceae > Parvibacillus. The sequence goes on along the minus strand of JAGPCT010000052.1, from coordinate 6,029 downwards.
GATCAGAGCTTCGGTGACGGCGATGTGAAGTATCACTTGGGTTATTCAAGTCAAGTCAAGACCCTATCCGGTAAGGAAGTATATCTAAAGCTTGTACCCAACCCTTCTCACTTAGAGGCTGTTGACCCTGTAGTGGAAGGCTTTGCCAGAGCTAAGGCGGATATCATGTACAAAAGCAACTATGATAAGATCCTGCCTATATTAATTCATGGTGATGCTGCTGCTGCTGGTCAAGGTATTGTATATGAAGTCGTGCAAATGAGCCAGTTGGAAGGATATCTGACCGGAGGAACTATGCATTTTGTCATCAATAATCAAATTGGCTTTACAACAGACTTTGAAGATGGTCGCTCATCGACCTATTGTACAGCATCTGCATCGTTGGTTCAAGCCCCTGTATTTCATGTCAATGGAGATGATCCCGAAGCAGTTGTATTTGCAGTGGAACTTGCCATAGAATACCGACAAATGTTCAACTGTGACGTCTGTATCGACATGGTGTGTTATCGCAAGCATGGGCATAATGAAGGTGATGACCCTAAATTTACTCAGCCCCAGATGTATGACATCATTGCAAAGCACCCTAATCCGAGGGAAATATATTTGAAACAGTTGTTTAGTCGCGGTGATATAGGAAAGGATGAAGCCGATAAATTAGAAAAAGCATATTGGTCTAATTTGCAAGCCAGATTGGATGATGTTAAGCAGAAGCCACTGCCTTACACGTATCAGGAGCCTGAACTAGCATGGAAAGCATTGCGCAAAACCTTCGACCCGGCAGATTTTAAAGTGTCGCCCAAAACAGGGATAAAAAAAGAAATCGTACAAAAGATTGTTGATCACCTGCAACAGCTTCCGCAAGGCTTTACTCCACTTAGCAAGGTCAATCGACTCCTTAAGGGTAAAGAGGACATGGTAAAGAATGGTATCTTGGATTGGGCAATGGCGGAATTAACGGCTTATGGCTCAATATTGTTGGAGGGGAAGGATGTACGTATGAGTGGTCAAGATGTACGACGTGGAACCTTTTCACACCGTCATGCGACCTTTAGAGATGCCAATACCTTTGAAACATATAACCGTCTGACTGGCTTATCTGATGACCAGGGTAGATTCTTTATTTACAACTCTCTGTTATCAGAATTTGCAGTATTGGGTTTTGAGTATGGTTATTCCATGGCCAATCCACATAGCCTTGTATTGTGGGAGGCGCAATTTGGAGATTTCGCAAATGGCGCACAGACTATCATGGACCAATTTATCACCTCCGGAGAGACTAAGTGGCAGCGTATGAGCGGTCTGGTTCTATTGTTGCCTCACGGATATGAAGGTCAAGGCCCGGAACATAGTAGTGCAAGATTGGAACGCTTTCTAAGCATGTGTGCTGATTTTAATGTAACTGTAGCCAATATTACTACACCAGCCAACTTCTTCCACGTACTTCGCCGACAATTGGCAAGACCATTTAGGAAACCTTTAATAGTAATGTCTCCTAAGTCTTTGTTGAGGCATCCGGAATGCGTATCTCCTATAGCAGACTTTGCTACCGGTACTTCATTTAAAGAAGTATTTGATGAAGCTGAACTTAAGACTAAGGCCGACAAAGTAAATAAGGTGGTATTGTGTACGGGAAAGATTTATTACGACCTACTCGATTATCGAAGGAAAAATAAGATTACTGATAAGGCGATAGTTCGTATTGAGCAAATATATCCATATCCTCAGGATCAAATTGATGCTGTATTTGCGAAGTATAAAAATGCCGAATTCAAATGGGTACAGGAAGAGCCGGCTAATATGGGGGCTATGCCATTTGTCAAAAACTTGTTACCGGATGGCGTTGAAATGATATCTAGAAAAGCCAGCTCCTCTACAGCAACAGGATTTAAAAAGACGCACGACAAGCAACAAGCCGACTTGATGATTAAAGCCTTCGAATAAGAAGGTAATCTATTCGGTTGGAATTGAAATTGTTATTCAGTTGGGGTTGAACCCAAATACCACATTTTTCTGATAGGGTGTTTGGGTTCAACTATTATACTTTGATAAATTTCCCTATTTCAATTTTATTTCCTTGATTTAATTTTACAAAATATACTCCTGCATTTAATGAAGTTAGGTCGATATGCGTAAATTCTAACTGAGATTGAATAGATATCACCTTTTTCCCATGTAAGTCAAAGATCTCAATCATACCTGAATGGGAATTATTCCTTTTCAACATAATGCTTGAAGCTGCAGGATTGGGAAATAGTTGGAAGTTTGATGCGGAAACCTTATCAGTGCGGCTCGTTTGATACTTTAATGCTTCCTGGACAGCGCGCAAAGAGTTGATACGCCCATAGCCGTATATCGGGTTGGGGACATCAAGTCCGGATAAGCCACTACAATCTTGACTAAAAGTCTTTGGATCTGCGGTACGCTTGATAATCTCCTGAATGGTATCTACCTGACCTGCCAACTTAGGATTGGCGCCCACCATGAGCGCTACAAGTCCCGCCACGTGTGGTCCTGCCATGCTCGTTCCGGAGAAGTAACTATAACCGTGATTTAAAACGGAAGAATATACTCCGACTCCGGGAGCAGAAATATCGGGTTTCATCCGCATCGAACTATCAGCACTGACAGCACCTCGGCTGCTAAATCCTGCTATTGTATCCACTTGATTGGTTGCGCCTACAACAAATGCCTCTTCCAGCATGCCAGGTACAAAGGCAATTGTTTCACATCCCGGACCGGAATTGCCGGCTGACGCGACAACCACAATACCGGCAGCTTTTAAGTTGGCGACGGACAATTGCATGAGATTCCAATTGTCTATATTGCAGCCTTCTTCTTCAGAGCAATACCAGCTATTGTTGATGACATCGGGTGCTTTGTCAGGATCGGGGTTGACGTCATTACTATCTGTTGGAGCAAGATACCAGTCGAGGGCTTCGAGATAGGAAAGGAGGCTACCATTGCCTCGCTCCATGTTGCGTGTCGCTATCCATTGGGCGTCAGGAGCCATTCCGATGATATTGTCCTGGGCTATTGACCCAACCATGGTACCCATTGTATGCGTTCCATGGCTATGATCGTCGCAAGGTATTTTAATGCTGAGTCCACAAGGGTTGCTTTCATTTGGATTGCTCAATGGACTGTTTTCGTGGATGGCGTCGTGCCAGTTGTAGCTGTGATTGGGAGTGCTTGCGCTATAGCCTCGGTAACGTTGTTGGATAGCTGGGTGTGTCCAGTCAAAACCTGTGTCATTGCCTCCTACGACAGCACCTTGACCGCGAAATCCCATTTCCTGGACGATATTGGTTTCAGTCATTATCAAGCCCCAAGTGTAATCTATCCGCTGATTATTGAGGTCTATTTCAGCTTCGTCTTTGAACCCACGGAAAGAATAATTTGCTAAGATAGCCTTTATTTCAGGAAAATTTTTCAGTTTGTTGATGACATCAGCAGGACATTCCAAGATGTTGATGGTGGATGAAAGAATGTTGATGCGGTATTTGACCTGATTTTGGTTGAGTAGTTGAGTAGTGGCAAGTGTTTTACCTTTAAGATGATGAGTCAGAAGACTAAAGGCTAAATTTCCTTTTTCAGCTTTAGTTAAATCGGTAGATATTTTATTTTTTAACAGTAACGGTTCAAAAACCAGAACACAGGAAACGCTGCCTTTTTCTGTCAAGGCTGTGTTGACGGCATTTTCGACATAAGTCTGGGCATTCAAGTTGCCAATAGTGGAAAGAAAGGTGAAAGTTACAATGGAGAAATAGTAAAAAAAATTCATCTAAATAGGATTTATCTTCAAAGGTAAACACAATTTGCAAAAATATCTATAGCTTTGGTATATGAATTATCTTTCGGAAGCGTTTAATTTTTTATCGAGCAAGGATCCAAGATGGGAAATTATTATCCGGCAATGTCAGCCCCTTGTCTATGACACGCCTATGGAGCCTTATTGGGATCTCACTTCTTCGATAGCTTCTCAACAGTTGAGTACACACGTAGCTAAGGTTATATGGAAAAGGTTTTTGGATTTATTTAATGGGATTTATCCTGAGCCTCAACAGGTGTTGGATATGGAAGACAGTCAGTTGAGGGCTATTGGATTTTCCAATGCTAAGGTCCAATACGTTAAGAATATTGCACAGTATTTCGTAGATAAGCCGCATAGTTTGGGTGATTTGTTGGAAAAAACGGACGAAGAATTACTTCGTGAGTTAACTTCTATTAAAGGCGTAGGCGAATGGACGGTGCAGATGCTCCAGATATTTAGCATGCATCGGCCGGATATATGGCCGGTAAAGGATTTGGGCGTACAGCAAAGTTTTGCAATGATGTATCATCTCAATATGCCGGTCAAAGAACTGATTGTTGAAATGAAGGCAGAAGCGATAAAGTGGCAGCCATTCCGTAGTGCAGCCGCATTGTTATTATGGAAGTGGAAGGACGGTGGATACCCGGAGAAAGAATTGATACACACCATGAAAAAAGGAAAGAAAAGAAGATGAATTATACGAGCTCTCACAATATTTTTATTCAAGAAAGGCCGGTAGAGCGCATTATAGGACGTTATGATGAAGGTGTGAAAGGGCCATTGGTAATCTGTATTGGTGGAATTCATGGCAACGAAAAAGCCGGTATAACAGCCATTGATCTCATGCTCAAGATGCTTGAAGTAGAGCACATCACCAATGTGGGATTTGAGTTTAGGGGACGATTTATGGGCGTGACGGGACATCTTGCTGCGGTACGGCAAAATCAGCGGTTTTTGGAAAAGGATTTAAATAGATTATGGTCACGGGAGAAGATCAACGACCTTAGCCAACAAGAAAGAGGAACATTATCAGCTGAAGACTTGGAACTATATGACTTAGAGGCGCTCATCACCCATGAGATTAGGACGTATGAGCCGGAGAGAACTATAATATTGGACTTACATACAACTTCGGCTGATGGTGGAATATATACGATTGTTCCGGATCATCCATTGGCGATAGAGTTTGCACTCGGCATCAAGGCGCCCGTGGTGCTGGGCTTTCTCGAAGGGTTGAAAGGTACGACATTACATTACTTTACAAGTGAGAACTTTCCGGGCGAGACTACGAGCATTTGTTTTGAAGCCGGTCAGCATGAAGACCCTGTATCGGTCAATCGAGCTATAGCGGCAATAACCAATTGTCTTCGATATGCAGGCTGTGTTGAGGAGCGGCATATCGAAGGCAGGCATATCGAGGTGTTGAGAGAATATTCGGAGCATTTACCTCCTTTGACTCGCTTGGCATATCGTTATGCTATTCAATCTGGGGAAGAATTTAAGATGTTGCCGGGATTTCATAATTTTCAGCAGGTGACGAAAGGGCAGCACTTAGCTGACAATCGTTTTGGACAGATTGAATCGCCCATGGATGGCTTTATCTTGATGCCACTTTATCAGAACAAAGGTGAAGATGGTTTTTTTATTGTGGAAAGAGCTTCACTTTATAAGGAGAACGAATTTTGAGTGCGCTTCATGTAAAGTAAATAAAATTTAGTTATCTGCCATAACCCATATTTTAATATGCAAGCGATAGAAGTTAATTGTAAAAAAGGACTATTTTTATCCTTGTAAAAATGTCATTTTTCAAATTGACGCAACCATGATAGAGAAATTGGTGAACAAAACAAATCGATTCAATTCTTTTCATAAATTTGGTATAAGCCTAATTGTTACGGTAGTTTTTGGATTCTTCTTTCCCATATTAAATTTGAATGGATTGACATTATTGATATTTTATTGGGATATATTTTGCATTTCTTTACTTTCATTGTTTTGGTTTACATTTTATAATACACCACCCAAGCTGATAAGAAAGGAAGCTCAATTGTTGGATTCCAAAAATATTATTGTTTTCGTCACAGTCATAGTAGCTTCGGCATTGAGCTTCCTCAGTGTTATTTTACTATTCATCAATCACGCAAAGCCTTTGTATGAATTTCGTCTTATAGTTATTGTCGCTTGTATGGTATTATCCTGGATGATATTGCATACAATT
>JAGPCT010000014.1 GCA_018057925.1 Saprospiraceae bacterium | reverse complement strand
GACAACCTTTTTGTAATGAGGTTATACAATGGACATCAATATCAGGAAATTACTCCACAAGGCGGAAATAATAGCAAATACCCATTTGTGAGGATGAACTTCAAAGAATACACCAAAGTCTTTGACATGAGTCAATTTGACTTTAATAGAACCGATGAAAACTTGTACAAATCACACCAAACCATGATGAGTCTGAGGCAATTAAAGACGTCGGTCGATAGTATTGATAAGCGCATGAATAACTCGTTAGCATTGATTAATTCTTCGGTATTTAATACTATAAATTCGAAATACAGTAACGTAGATAGAAACTTTGAAAATAATCAATCACAAAATTTGGATCGCCAATATTTCCCTAAACGGGACGTTGAATCAATGGCTAAGTTAAAAAAAGAAAAATTAGGGATAGAGAGGGATGAAGTTATTCCCACTTCCACAAATGAATTAATTTCATCGGGTCAACGAAATATGAACAATGTTGGTGCACAGGATTTATTTATACAAAACTCGTTTGATCCCAAGAAGCCACTTTTCACTCAAATCAACAACAAATATCGTTTAGCAACAACAAATCTCGCAATCTCTCTTTCAAATAGTACTTTAAGTACAATAGAGCTACAAAATAATATTTATGCTGCCGAATTAGATTCAAGGATAAGACACATCTTTGAAATGAATATGAAATTTGCATACAGCATTATTTGTATTGTGTTTTTATTTATCGGGGCTCCTATGGGTGCTATTGTAAGGAAAGGTGGATTTGGATATCCTCTGCTTGTGGCAATCATTTTTTACATGATATTCCAAGTTTTATATACCATGATGAAGAAATCAGCCGATTCCCAAGTTGTGGAGGCTTGGCTCGCCCCGTGGATTCCTGTTATCACTATGAGCATTATTGGCTTCTTTGTTACAAGGAGAGCAATGTCCGATGGAAGTATGAATCTTGAAATTTTTATAAAAGCAATAGGAAAGATATTTGAAAAAATTTCAGAAGGTTACTACCAAATTACTGAATTTTTACTCAAATATTTGAAATTCAATAAATAATGCTTCATCAGATACAAACATAAAACTTTGGATTTGCTCTACTGAACCGTATCGTATGAAACCTTTTAACTACAGATATTAGACCAAATTGATTTATAAATCAGCCCAATATTTTATGGTATTCCCGAAAAACGGGATTTCCCTAAAATCAAAATGTCCCGATTGCTTTCGAGATGATTTTCGTTTAGTCCATTGCAATTGAACTTTTACCTTAACCCAATCGATATAACATTCCTTTTATCCAAGTAGTATTTTCTGATACAAAATGGGAATACAGGAATTACTAATATTTTAAAATTTCTTCAATCAAACTGTCCAACCTTGAATTGGCCATATAGTTTTTTTCCAATGGTATAGAAAAAGGAATTGGTGTATCCAATCCGGCACACCGCTTAACCGGAGCATCCAAATATTCAAAGCATTTTTCATTGATAATTGCAACTATTTCACCACCTAAGCCGCCAAACATATTGTCTTCATGAAGTACAATAACACGATTGGTCTTCTGAACAGAATGAATAATTGTTTCTATATCCATTGGGACCAATGTCCTTAAATCAATAATTTCAATACTTGCATTATTAATATGTTTAACTGACTCCAATGCCCAATGAACACCTAATCCATACGTTACAATAGTTAGATCCGTACCTTCATGAGCAACAGCAGCTTGACCGAATGGGATATTGTAATAACCTTCAGGTATTGCTTGGTTGTGGGATCGATACAAAGCCTTATGCTCGAAGAACATAACCGGATTATTATCCTCAAATGAAGTAATCAAAAGACCCTTAGCGTCGTACGGATTAGATGGATACGCTATTTTTAACCCTGGAACGTGAGCAAACCAAGCTTCGTTGCTTTGAGAATGAAAAGGCCCAGCACCTACTCCACCGCCTGTGGGCATTCGAATCACAACATCAGCTTTTTCGTTCCACCTATAATGTAATTTTGCTATGTTGTTGACAATCTGATTAAAGCCACAAGTGACGAAATCAGCAAATTGCATTTCGACCATAGCTTTATAGCCCTTTAAGCTCAATCCAAGAGCCGATCCGATAATAGCGCTTTCGCATAAAGGTGTATTTCTCACTCTGTCCTTTCCGAATAAATCCACAAAGCCATCGGTAATCTTAAACACACCCCCATATTCGGCGATATCTTGCCCCATGAGTATTAAATTTGGGTGTTTGATCATAGCATGTTTCAAACCATCTGAAATAGCATCAATCATTCTCATTTCCTTTTGAGGAGAATCATTTTGTATATGTTGAAAATCAAACGGAGCATATACATCAGCAAGTTCTTCATCTGTATTAGGTAAAATGCCCGGGTGGTCTAATGATTTATTTACACTTTGATTGATATCAAGTTTCATGTTAGTTCTAAGCTGAAGCATTTCATCTTCTGACATCACATTACCTTCCAACAACATGGTTTCATATTGAGCTATAGGATCTAATTTTACCCAATGTTCTAATAGTTCATGTGGCACATACTTTACTCCTGATGCCTCTTCATGTCCACGCATTCTAAATGTCATACATTCCAAAAGAACCGGATGAGGATTAGATCGCATTTCATTTGTAAGCGATTTAATGGTATTATACACTTCTATCAAATTATTACCATCAATGCTCAATGATTTCATTCCATAACCAATACCCCTTTGGCTTAATTTACTGCAATTGTATTGTTCGTTGGTTGGAGTGGAAAGTCCATATCCGTTGTTTTCAATAATAAATAAAACAGGTAAACCCCAAACTGAAGCTACATTTAGAGCTTCATGAAACTCTCCTTGACTTGTTCCACCTTCACCAGTAAAAACTGCAGAAACTTTCTTTTCTCCCGCCAACTTGTGGGCTAATGCAACACCAGTAGCATAGGACAATTGAGGTCCAAGGTGAGAAATCATCCCGACAATATGATGTTCAACCGACCCAAAGTGGAAAGACCTTTCACGCCCTTTAGAATAGCCTCCCTGAGTACCTTGCCATTGGCTAAACAAGGATTCTAATGGCATATTACGAGTAGTAAAAACCCCTAAATTGCGATGCATAGTAAAAATATATTCATCTTCATCCAATGCAGCAGCAACACCTACGGATATCGCCTCTTGACCTATTCCCGAAAACCATTTGCTTATTTTTCCTTGTCGAAGGAGGTTTAGCATTTTCTCCTCGACCATCCTCGGATAGACTATCTTAGAATAAAGCTGTCTTAAAGTATCCTTATCCGGTGCTATATCGGCACCGGGCAATTTATCTAAAACGGGATTTGAGTCATCTATTTTCTCCATTACTAATCTTTTTAAGTTGTAGTTTCAGTTATTCTGATTCTTGATTATCGGTCTTCTTTTTTTTACGATCAAATAATTTATCAAAGAACTTCTTTGACTTAGTAGTATCTTTTACCGAGGATTCATCACCTCTGTTTGTATGGATTCCCTCTACATCGTCATCTACAGCTAAAGAATCTAATGCAATAGAATCTAACTGAGTAGAATCGGCAACATAATTTGTAAAGGCACAATTCAATTTCATCCTTGCTTCTTCTGAAATAGGTGGGAACTTCTCTTTTGTATAATCTAATAGAGCTTTATCTTTTTCTACACTGTGTAAAAACTTACCTACGATGGGTAAGGCTGTAAAAGCTCCAGTAAAGTTACCATTTAGATGGATTTCAGGAAATTCTCCCCCGACCCATGCTCCAACAATTAACTTTGGATTAGATGCAATAAACCAACCATCGCTACAATCCTGACTTGTGCCGGTTTTGCCTGCAAGATCTTCTGTAACTTGATACCGCCATTTAACAGAACCTCCGGTGCCCTGATTTATGACACCCTGCATCATAGATCTAATCATATCAGCATTTTCGATGGACATAACTTGTTCCACTTTCTGTGCATCAGGCTTAGTATTATCAATTAAAACATTGCCGTCAGAATCTACTACTTTCAATATATAGTTCATGACAGGGCGCCTGCCTTGATTTACTAATGTTGAATAAGCACGAATCATGTCAATCAAAGAGATATCAACAGCTCCAAGGCTGACGGATGGTTCATAGGGAATTGCCGAAGAAATTCCCAATTTTTTCGCAAAGTCAACAACTGTATCAATCCCAGTCTTTAACATGATATCTACTGTAGCACAATTCAATGATTTTGCCAATGCTCCGGCCATTGAATATTGCCCACCATACCCTCCTTCAAAATTTCGAGGAGACCAATTGTCATACTGTGGATATGTTTTCTGTGTATTATCATAATATGCACATGGATCCAATCCTTTTTCTAAAGCTGCTGCATATACAATCGGCTTCATTGTGGAACCGACATGGCGCTTGGCTTTGACGTGGTCATATTGAAAATACTTATTATCAATACCACCGACCCATGCTTTGATATAGCCTGTGGTGGGTTCTGCAGCAAGGAAGCCACAAGATAAAAATTGAAGATAATAAATTAAGGAGTCTTTAGGACTTAGTTTCATCTTTTGCTCGCCTTTGGGGCTAAAAACCATCATTTCTCGGGGTGCATTAAATACGCTATCAATATAATGTGCAGACATTTTATTCGCTGCTAAATACTTATAGCGTTCCGTATTCATTATTGCTTTACTTAAAAATGCGGTATCTTTCCAAGGAAGCTTAATCCACTTCATCTGTTGCGTATAAAGATCTTGAAGTTCTTTCATCTGCTCATCTACAGCTGTTTCAGCATACTTTTGCATACTAACATTGATTGAGGTATATACTTTCAATCCATCGGTATATATATTGTAACTCGACCCATCGCTTTTGGTTAAATGTGCCAATTGATTATCCAGATCTACTCTTGCAAATTCTCTAAAATATGTTCCAATACCCTCCGTATGTGTTTCATTGACATAATGGAGTTTAATATCAAGTCTTGAAAAAGAATCTAATTCTGATTTAGTAATATAACCATACCTTTCCATTTTAGTCAAAACGGTATTACGCCGTTTTTGAGCTAATTCTATGTTGTTTAACGGATTATATTTAGTTGTTGCCTTGAGCATTCCAACCAATGTAGCCGCTTCTTCTGTTTTTAAATGTATTGGCGTTGTACTAAAATACTGCTTTGCAGCTATATCTATTCCAAAAACATTACCACCAAAAGAAACTGTATTAAAATACATAGTCAGTAATTTTTCCTTGGAATACATTTTTTCGAGTCTTTGGGCAATGATTATTTCCCTTATCTTATTTATTAGAGTCGTTCCTCTCCAATAGGTGCGTCTTTTAAATAAATTTTTTGCCAACTGTTGACTTATTGTACTCCCTCCACCTGATGAGCTTTCTTTCATTAAAACGGTTTTAAACAAAACCCGGAACCAAGATTTCCAATCGATTCCATTATGTTCATAATACCGTATATCTTCGGTAGCTATCAATGCGTGAATCAAGTTCTTCGGAAGAGAATCAAAAGTTGTATTCGTTCTATTCTCTATATAATACCGACCAATTATGGTAGTCCCATCATCGGCATACAATTCAGTTCCTTCAGGATTGCTTATCTCTGCCAATTCTTCATCAGAGGGCATGCCTCCAAAAAAGCCAATCCTAGCGGCAAAAATGAGTAAAAACAAGCACATTAGACATGTTATAAGGATACTCATTCCGCTCTTAAACAATATATTTATAATCGAATGATTAGCTAAGTAATTATCTATATTACCCCCTATTTTTCGAATACTTTGAATATAAGGTTTAAGGAAACTAATGAATTTATTATTTACCATCTATTAATATGAGGTTCTTCTTTTAAAAACGAATATAAAATGAAGTGTAAATATACGGGATAATGGCTGAAACGAAAGCTAAAAATATTATCTGCATAAAAAAACCGTGTTTCAGAAATTTCCAAAACACGGTATATTCATTGCATAATTAACTATGCATCAATCATTCAAATTATGCTTCGTCAGAAGTTTCTTCAGCAGTTGTTTCAGCTTCATTCACATCTTCTTTATCAGCTTTCTTTGCTTTAGCAGTTGTCTTTGTCTCTTTAGCAGCCAATTTTGCTTTAGCTTCTTCAGCTTTCTTTTCACCTGCTTCATCAAATTGTTGCTTCAACTGAGAGAAAGCATCAATATCGCCCAAAGTAGTTTTTTCTATTTTAGACTGTTGGTTCTTGATAGCCGTTTTTGTCTCATTTTCAGCTGTGTCTTTATCGCGCTTAATCAAATTATCAGCTTCCTTCTTGATATCTTCCAAATATCTTTGGTGAGATACTAAAATACGCTTATCATCACGATTGAACTCGATAACTTTTACTGTCAATGTTTCATCTAATTCAGCAGTTGAACCATCTTCTTTCTTCAAGTGCTTAATAGGTGCAAATGCTTCTAATCCATAAGGCAATTGAACTGTAGCTCCTTTATCATCACGTCTCACAACAGTTGCTTCGTGATAAGACCCAATTGGGAACACTGATTCAAAGGCATCCCAAGGATTTTCTTCAATTTGTTTGTGGCTCAGCGACAACTTTCTGTTTGTCTTATCTATTTCCATGATTACAACTTCTATTTCATCACCCACCTTAGTAAACTCAGAAGGATGTGAATATCGTTTAGTCCATGAAAGATCTGATATGTGAACCATTCCACCGATGCCATTTGATATTTCTACAAATACACCATAAGGAGTCAAATTCTTAACTATTCCAGTGTGGCGGCTATTTACAGGATATTTTTCTTCAATTTCATTCCATGGATCTTCTTGAAGTTGCTTCAAGCTTAATGACATTTTACGCTCATCACGATCGATAGTCACAACTTTTGCTTCAAACTCTTGATCAATCTTAAAGAATTCACGGGCAGCAACAGGTTGATTACTCCATGAAACTTCAGTAACGTGAATCAAACCTTCAACACCCGGACTTACTTCCAAGAATGCGCCATAATCTTCAACGTTGACGATTTTTCCTTTTACAATAGACCCCTCAGCGATATCCATACCTAAAACTTCCCATGGATGAGGCGTAAGTTGCTTCAAGCCGAGTGAAATTCTCTTTTTGTTTTCATCAAAGTCTAATACAACAACGTTGATCTTATCATTGATCTGCAGCACTTCTTCCGGATGATTAATTCTACCCCAACTGATGTCAGTAATATATAATAATCCATCAACACCTCCAAGATCCATGAATGCACCAAAGTCAGTAATGTTTTTAACAACACCTTCTAGAACTTGACCTTTTTCAAGACCTGCAATTATTTGTTCTCTTTGTTCTGCAATATCACTTTCAATTAAAGCTTTATGGGATACGACTGCGTTTTTGATTGTTTCATTTATTTTAACAACCTTAAACTCCATAGTCTTTCCTACATAAGCATCATAATCAATAATAGGCTTGATATCTATTTGTGAGCCAGGTAAGAATGTTTCTAAACCATATGCGTCAACAATCAATCCACCTTTTGTCTTAGAAATTACAAGACCCTTAATGATGGTTCCATTATTAAATGAATCAACAATAGTATCCCATGCAATTAACAACTTAGCCTTCTTTCTTGAAAGAACTAATTGGCCTCTTGCATCTTCTTGATTCTCAACATATACATCAATATAGTCACCGATTTTTAAATCCGGTGTATCTCTAAATTCTGAAAGGGAGATAATACCATCTGACTTATAGTTAATGTCCAAAACGACGTCACCTCCGCTAATCGCTTTCACAAGACCTTTCACTATTTCATTATCCTTAATCGACGTTAAAGTCTTTTCGTATTCTTCCAAATACTTCTGTGCTTGTTCAGCAGGATATTCAATGTGATTTTTTTTGCTTATTGACCAATCAAATGCGTCATGAGCAGTCTTAACTTGAGGAGTGTTTTCGGGCGTTTCTTGAAGTAGATTCTCATTTTCTGACATGGAATCCAAATTTTTAAAGGTTAAACAATAATTTTAGCGCCGCAAAAGTACAAAATATTTTGACACAAACTATTATTTCCTAATTATTTTTTTTATCCTATTAATTATCAATTGCTTATAATTTATCTTAAGAGTAAAACAAATCAATACTAATACAATCCTTATCGAGCAATCAAAACATTATTCATTAATTAAATAAAGGCTGACCACCAAAATAGTTGATGATCAGCCATTGAACTTTTATTTTCTTAGTGTTGTATGACAAGTTTAGTCATAAATGTTTGATGATTACCTTCTATTTTCAATAAATAACTTCCATTATATAAATGATTCATATCCAATTGAATAGAATTCTTCTGTTTAATCTTTGATGTCAATTCAATTTTACCTAAAACATTATAAATAGTGAGGATACTACCTTCTAAATCAGCTGATTTAATAGTGAAAATTCCATTTGACGGATTTGGGTAAATGGTTATTGGTGCTTTAGTCCAACCATTTACTGCTGAAACAATATCAACTGTAATCTCATTCCCTATTACAACACATCCATTTTTATCTATAATTTTTACTGTATATACGCCCGGTGCCAAATTAGAAGGATTCTGATCTGTAGATATTACTTTTCCAGCCTTAGACCACTCAAAAGTATATCCGGGTGTTCCACCTTTTACATCTATATTGATGGCGCCATCATTAGCTTGATTGGAAGAAGCCTGAATAACTGATACCAATTCCATTTCTATTTGAGGAGGATTGACAATATTAAATGTATCGGAAGACATGCATCCATTACCATCAGATACTGTTACCATGTATTGGCCGGCATTTAAATTAGAAATAGTTGGCGTTGCCGCTCCATTGCTCCACAATATTGAAAAAGGCTTGATTAAACCAACTGTATCGACCGTTGCACTTCCATTAGGTACATTATTACAAGTCATATCTTTGGCTGTTAATTTAACTGTTAAACCTTCTGTTACTGTAATCGTAAAACTGCAAGTACTTTTGTTACCGGATTGATCTATCACTTCATAAGCTATCGTGGTAACGCCTATTGGGAAAACTGTTCCAGAGCTATAACCTTGTGTTTGGGTGATAGAACTTATGTGGCAATTATCAGTTGCTGTAGGAGTCTCCCAACTAGGGCTTCCTTGGCAAAGCCCATGTTTAAAGCTTTTAGGACATTGTAGATTAGGTGCTATTGTATCGTGAACTACAACAGTTATAATAGATTGAGTTGCATTACCAGCATTATCCGTTCCGATTGCGACAACAGAATTTGAACCGAGACTATTACAATTGAATAGCAATTTATCTAAACTTAATAATGCCATACCACAGTTATCGGTAAATAAATCGGTCGGAATAACCCAATTTAAATTTGCATTTCCTTCAGAATCAAGGTAAATATTAATATTGGAATTAGTCGCAACTGGAGGTTGATTATCAACTGCATTTAGCTGATAGGTCGCACTACTACTACACTGATGTGAATCAGTTATTGTAACCGTATATGATCCGGCTGACAATCCAGATATACTTTGAGATGTTGAACCATTAGACCAAGCATAGCTATAACTTGGAAAGCCTCCACTTACCTCTAAATCAATAGAGCCATTGCTATTAGAACATGTAGGTAAAACAAATGTCGGAACAACTAAAATAGAATTTGGAGCATTAATTGTTACGGATTTGACTACATTGCATACAGCATCTGTAACTGTTACGGTATAAATGCCTGCAGCCAAATTAGAAATCGATTGGCTTGTTCCACCATTAGACCAAAGATATGTATAGTTTCCGGTATGATCTGTGATATTGGCTATCGCTACCCCATCCTGTGCGCCATAACACGACACATCTGTTTTAACAGTTTCGACTTTTAACTTACATTCTGTTGATTCTATGGAAAAGTTCAATATCAATTCACAATTATGTGAATCCGTTATGGTAACCGAATAGCTACCCACAGCTAAACCGGTTATCTTTTTACCAACAGCGCCATTAGACCACAAATAGGAATAATTAGGACTACCACCATTGATTACTGCTTCTGCAGTACCATCTGCTGTAGAAGGATTGGTTGTCTTGGTCGTGGTAACCTGTCCAACTAACTGTGAAGGTTCAATAAACGTATATGTCTTATTAACCGTACAGTTATTAGCATCCGTTAATGTCATTACATAGTTACCCGGACCTAAATTCGTCCTAATAGGATCATTAGATCCATTTTCCCACAAGTAAAAATAGCCCGGTGTGCCTCCATTAGCGTTAGCAACTATAGCACCATTGTTAGAGCCATTGCAGGAAATTTCAGATATTGTTTCAGTAAGAAATAATTCGGGTGGTTGACTTACAATAAATACATTTGATTTAAAACAGAAATTGGCATCAGTTACTGTAACCGTGTATGTTCCGGCAGGAACGTTTGCTAAAACAGCAGAACTCGCACCTGTATTCCAAGTATAATTGTAACCGGGTGTTCCACCATTTGCAGAAGCAATAATTAATCCATTAGAGTTTCCAAAACAAGTAGCATCGGTGACATTACCTTGAATTTCAATTGCAGTTGGCTCTGTAACTGTAAATGATGCTTCTCCCGGACATCCGGCAGCATCCAGAATAGATACTGTGTAAGTACCGGCTACAAGGTTTAATATATCCTTGGAAGTTGCACCATTAGACCAAGTGTAGGTATATGGTGCTGTTCCTTCTGTCGGCTCATTTAAAATGATTTGACCATTGTGACCATTATTACAAGTTGCATTCTGTACATTAGCTGTCAATACAAAGGTAGGACACTGGCCGGCACATCCAGACAAACAGTTAGCCTGAGATACTTTTTGACGAATCTTATTACCCGGCAGAGGACCAAAGCCATTGTTAAAATTTATTCCATAATTAGTTAAGTGACAATAACTCATGATTGTTCCACCATTTGTAGGTGGTGGGCCTTGACTACAACTCCCTTCGGTTGTATAACAATTGTCTATTGCTCCACCCGGCCATCCACACCAATGCGTATGATTAGAACCAATATTATGTCCCAACTCATGTGTCACCACTTCAACTGTCCACGAATAATTTGGGAAGTTGCTGTATGACATAGAAATATCTGAATAACTATGTTTGTAATTATTACTGCATAATACGTCCAGCCAAGCTATGCCACCATTGTTGTTGCTTGTTTTAGCTAATAACTGGGCAATGTTTCCGTTAAAATTGGTTCTGTAATCTGTATAATAGTCCAATGCCGCATTAGAGCTACTCGTTGGAAAAGGATCACTTGAAGTCCAAACATTAATTTCTGAAATGGCTACATTAACATCCTCATTATCGTATAGTGTCGATACTACATTAAAAAATCCATTGACATAATTTTGAACTGCTGATACACTTCCCTTATTTTGGTAAATTGAATAGGAGGTTTCAAAATAAATGTTGACGCAATCGTTAGCACCTCGTTGTTCTAATCCAACATTATCGTCTATATTTATTTCATCGGAATCTATGACGCCACATTTATAATTAAAATTATATGCCATCGTAGAAGACTGATAAATAACATGCACATCGCCCTTATCTATTTTGCCTACATCAAATTGACCTTCATCGGTTGAAATAACACCATTCATTTCGCCATCAAAGAAACTAATAGCAACCAAGCTTTTGTCAATGCCAGCCACTACTCCACGATAAAATGCACCTTTATTCATGGCATATTTTTTACCGGTATTAGTGGTTACTATAGCAGATTTAGTGTAGGGTTGCTTATTATACATAAACAAAGTAAAAGTCTTACCTTCAGTACCATAAGGAACAGTTAGCATCAGCAATTCAGGTTGATTTTCTAATATTCCATGAATGGCATCTTTACTAACGCCAAAAAAAAGAGCATCCCCTTCTTTATGTATATTTTTCAATGTTGCATCCTGTCGTGAAAATTTCTTATTAACTACATAATATTCTGAAACATCATACATAGTTTTCTGTATTTCCAGCTCTCGTTTTATTTTATTTTGAGCTTCTATACCGGAGTTAAAACCGAAAATTAAAAATAAATTTAAAAATAAAAACAGCCTCATTCGTTGATTTTAATTAGATTAAATACAATACAATATTTTAGTGAAAGGTTGCTTATATACCGCTTTTGTTATTTTCTTAGTTCACGACGTAAGATTTTTCCGACATTAGACTTCGGCAATTCTGTACGGAATTCTATTTCTTTGGGTCTTTTATAATTGGTTAAGTTTAATTTTAAGTGTTCCATCAACTCTTCTTTGGTCAAAGATGGATCTTTTTTTACAACAAATAATTTTACATGCTCGCCGCTCTTTTCATCCGGAAATCCAACTGCTGCTGCTTCTAATACTTTATCACACAATGTTGCCACCTCTTCGACTTCATTGGGAAACACATTAAATCCGGAAACCAATATCATGTCTTTTTTTCGATCCACTATCTTAAAATAGCCATCCTCTTCCATCAATCCGATATCACCTGAACTAAACCACCCTTCTTTCAATACCTTCTCCGTTTCTTCCACTTTATTAAAATACCCCTTCATGACTTGTGGTCCTTTAATTTGAATTTCTCCTGTCTCACCAACTGGCACCTCTTGACCTTCGTCATTCACTATTCGCATATCTGTAGATGGTACAGGATATCCTATAGTGCCTAATCTGTCATTTCCATCTAAAGGATTTACACTTGCTACCGGAGATGTCTCTGTAAGTCCATATCCCTCAATAATCCTAATTCCGGTAACCTTTTCCCACTTTTCTGCAACGGACGTCTGCAAAGCCATCCCACCGGCAATTGGAATCTTGAGATTGGAAAAGTCCAACTTTTGAAAGTTTTCGTTGTTCAATAAAGCATTAAACAATGTATTGACAGCGGGAAAAATAGAGGGATTATACTTTTTCCAATCTTTAACAACAGAAGGGATATCTCTTGGATTTACTATCAATACAGATGGGCAACCTAATGAAGTAAGTACCAAACAATTTACAGTGAATGCAAATATATGATACAACGGCAATGGGCAAAGTCCAACTTCTTCTTTTTCTTTTAGTTGAGAAAGAAATATTGACTTCACTTGTTCCATATTGGCAAGTAAGTTCTGATTGGTAAGCATTGCTCCTTTAGCAACACCTGTTGTGCCGCCGGTATATTGTAAAATTACAGTATCGTTTTGAGCTGATTGATGATTGGGTACAGGCTTCCCCCGACCGATATTCAATGCAGCCTTAAAGCGTACAGCATCGGGAAGGCTGTACGAAGGAATCATTTTTTTAATTTTCCTAATAACGAAATTGACAATCGTCCCTTTTAATCCCCCCAACAATCCACCTATCGAACACAATACTACATGCTTAATTTCCGTCTCATCAATAATCTGTTGAAGGTTATTGGCAAAATTCTCTGCAATGACAATAGCCGTCACACCGGCATCTTGAAACTGCAATTTCATTTCACGGGGTGTATAAAGCGGATTGGTATTAACAACTATTACTCCAGCCCTCATTGCCCCGATTAGAGCAATCGGATATTGAAGGATGTTGGGCATCATCAATGCTACCCTATCTCCCGGCTTTAGACCTTTATAAGCTAAATAGGCTGCGAATTCATCTGCCATTTTATCCAATTGGCTGTATGTAAGCTTTTTATCCATACTGATAAAAGCAACATTATCTCCAAACTTTTTTAATATACTATGCAGATATGAATTTAAATTGGGGAATTTAGAAAAATCAACTTCATGTGGGATATTATGTGGATAATTATTTAACCAAATTTTTTCGTGCATAGGTAGCAAAGATAATTACAGCAATTAACAAGATTCAACAAGGCACAAAATTAAGAAAATATAATATATTACCAATAATTATTCTATGTATTTTATATTTTGACTAATTTATTAATACTTATTGACAATAGTTGCTTAGCATAAATTATTTTTATTATAAAACAGATGTTTGTATTTTTAATGAACCGTTTTTTTAAACCATTTTTTCTTACTTTTTAATTCAAGCTCAAACCATGATTTTACGGAAAGCTTTATTCAATGATTTACAAGACATTTGGATGATTATCCAAGCAGCTATAGAAAGAAGAAAAAGAGAAGGTAGTGAACAATGGCAAGAAGGCTACCCCAATGAAAACACGCTTAAGAATGATATTGCTTTGCAACAAGGCATGATTTTAGAAGACAATAATCACATACTTTCTTATGCAGCTGTAATCTTTGAAAATGATCCGGATTATGATTATATAGAAGGCAATTGGCTAAATGACGAAAAGTATGCTGTCATTCACCGCGTTGCGACCTCCAATAATATGATTGGCAAGGGAATGGCAACAAAATTATTCTTATTAATCGAAGATTATTGTTTGCAACACAATATATCCAACATTAGAGTTGATACCAACTTTGACAACCACTCAATGTTACATATTTTGGCCAAATTAAATTACATTTACTGTGGTCAAGTTTACCTCAGGGGCGCTGCAAGGCGTGCTTATCACAAAATATTAAAGCATCAAACTTAAGTTATAGTATTGTATTTTGGAAAGACTTTCACTGTACCAATTTGAAATACTAAGATAGACACAACACAGCATATCAACATGATAATATAAATAAGGTGTCCACCATGATGAGGAATAACATTTACAATGCCGGTCACCATTGCACCCATACCAAGCTGCAATGATCCCATAAGAGCCGAAGCCGTGCCCGCATTGCGACTAAATGGTTCTAAAGTCATAGCAGATGTGTTTGGAAATATCAGTCCCAACATGGACAAAAAAATGCAAATAAAAATTACTGTTGTAAAGAGGTTGACCCATCCGACTTCATACATTAGTAACATAACAACTCCAATTATACATTGAATTACCAATGCATTGAATGTAATTTTCTCACTTGAAAATTTTTTCAAAAGGATAGTATTTATTTGTCCCGAAATAGTCATTCCTATAGATATAACAGCAAAGATTATACCATATTCCTGTTGGCTCAATTTGTAATAGTTTAAAAATAAATCCGCCGACCCACCGATATATGCATATAAACCCGAAAAAGATACAGACGATACCACAGCATAAATATAGAAATGCGGATTAATCGCCACTTCAGCATAACTTTTTAAAATGGATTTTGGCTTCAAAGATTTCGTCTTATCCGGTTCTCTCCCGGAAGGTATCCAATATACCGTGCTTAAAATTGTCAATATACCTATAATTCCTAAGGTTATAAAAATGGATTGCCATGGAAATCGAAAAGCCAAAAAGCCGCCAAATGTTGGTGCTATGATGGGTGATAATGCTATTACGAGCATCAAATAAGAAAATGTCTTTGCTATTTCACTAATTGGAAATAAATCCCTAACCAATGCCCTACTTGCTACCATCCCCGCACAACTTCCCAATGCCTGAAAAAACCTCAATCCTATCAATTGGTCAGCATCATGCACCAAAACACTGGCAAAAGAAGAAATAATATATATACCCAACCCAATATACAATGGACCTTTGCGCCCAAACCTATCCAATAATGGACCGTAAATGAGCTGTCCTACAGAAATTCCTATAAAAAAACTGGATAAGCTCAACCCTATATGTGCAATATCCGTATTTAAATCAACTGCAATTTCATTAAAGCCCGGAAGATACATATCAATGGAAAAAGGCCCAATAGCAGACAAAAATCCTAGTGACAATATGAGGTATAACTTTTTCTTTCTTTCACTCATTATTAATATTTAAAAGCTTTCTCCGGAAATTTTTGAAATATATTCTATATAAAATTGACGATAAAAAGCAGTGTCTTTTTATATATTTAACTTTCAATAAACCACTTTTTAACTAAATAGTTGATTTAAAATTTTTAATGACAAATATTCAAAGAATTCAAATATTATATTTTGCGTAAATTGTAGTTGCGAAAAATAATATATCAATTCTATTGTTTTTTTATTAGCTTTACGGTTTATTATTTGCTTACTAAATTCACTTGTTGTGACTAATTTACAAAATCTATCGATTGAGGATGAAGCGTTTTTCCAAGACTTAAGATCTACAGAATATAAAAGATTGGATTCTGAATCACCACACATCTATTTAGATTATACTGGGGGTAATTTGTATGCCGAATCATTAATCAAGAAGCATCATAATTTTCTTTTAAATGGCGTATATGGCAATCCGCATTCCATAAATCCCACTTCTGAGATATCGACTCACCTTATAGAAGAAGCCCGTGACAAAGTCATCAAATTCTTTAACGCAGATGATTATTTCTGTGTTTTTACACCAAATGCATCCGGTTCCTTAAAAATTGTGGGCGAAAGTTATCCTTTTAATAAAGACAGCCACTTTGTCTTACTGGCTGACAACCATAATTCAGTAAATGGAATTCGAGAATATTGCCGCAACAAAAGTGGACA
This sequence comes from Saprospiraceae bacterium, assembly GCA_018057925.1. GTDB lineage: Bacteria > Bacteroidota > Bacteroidia > Chitinophagales > Saprospiraceae > Parvibacillus. The sequence goes on along the minus strand of JAGPCT010000014.1, from coordinate 50,858 downwards.
ATTAGAATATGTCCCTGTACAATATGAAGACTTACAAATCAATGACGCAGCTTTGAAAGAATCCTTAACAAAATGTGCCCACGCCGGCAATAATCTGTTTGCCTTCCCTGCACAAAGTAATGTCAGTGGCGTCAAACATTCACTTTCCTGGATACAATATGCCCATGACCTCGGATATGATGTTCTTTTAGATGCGGCAGCTTTTGTGCCCACTTCTAAACTTGACCTAAAACAAGTTCATCCGGAGTTTGTCACAATTTCATTTTATAAAATATTTGGTTACCCGACTGGCATTGGTTGTCTGTTAATCAGAAAATCAGTCTTCCATAAGCTTCAAAAACCGTGGTTTGCCGGCGGGACAGTTACTATGGTTTCCGTGGCAGCCCCCAATAGCTTTCTTGTCAATAACCATGAAAGATTTGAAGATGGAACACTCAATTACTTAGACATTCCGGCAATAAAAAATGGACTTGAATATATTGAATCAATTGGAATAGACAGAATAAATAATCGAATTAAACATCTAACAATTGGTTTAATTGACCAACTTCAAAGATTGCAGCATAGTAACGGTGTGCCGGTCGTAAAAATATTCGGCCCAAAAGATACAAATGTCAGAGGCGGCAATATCGTCATGAATTTCTACAACGCTGATGGATCAATTGTACCATTTGAAACTATTGACATCATTGCCAAAGAAAAAAACATATCAATCCGCTCGGGTTGTTTCTGCAATCCAGGGATCGATGAAATCAACAATTGCATCACAAATGAAGAAATGACTCAATATTTTGTGAGTCGCGATGAAGGCGATTATCACGATATGGTCCATTATCTTGGTAAAATGCGCGGCGCTACAAGAGTTTCTATGGGAATAGCTACTACAACAAAAGATTTAGAAATATTTATTGACTTGCTAAAAAATCATTTTAATCTTTCCTAAGCCGTTTTTATCGTTTATTGCTGACTTTCCTGCAACTTGGATTAAATTCCTATGTTTCGATGTTAAGGTAAAAAACCATAATGTACTAAATTTCCACTCTTATAAATCTTGGCTACTCTGATTCACGACATTTATTTTCATAAGTTTAAATATGTAATTAAAACATAATGTAACTAATAATGCAATCAAACAGCCGATTACAACACATATCAACCTATCCATAGCCAATCGCCAATCATGTACCGGTCCGTTGTATAACATCAACACAACAAGAGCAGCCAAAGCACTTCTTATAGATCCTTGAAGCTCGAAATACAACCCTACTATTATAACAAGAACAACTCCGATGCAAAGCATTATTAAACTGGGTGGATGAATAAAAAACAACATGAACCCTATAGCGCAACCTACTAAATTAGCCTTCATCCGGTCAACAGCCAATGAAATCTGGTTATCAGGAGATATCGCAACGACAACAGATACCATAGACCACTGGAACGGAAGTTCCGGATATTGTTTATATAATATGTAACACAATACTACACCAATGATACATCTGAAGGCATACAATATATTGTCGGTATTAACAATAGTATTCAGCTTATTTAAATCTTCGGACATACATTACATTTTGATTTGATTCAAATATACACATTTGAAAAAGATGTGAGTTGATTTAATCATTGCTTGAATCTTTTATTAACAAAATCTACAATACGAAATCTTATTTTTTAAAAATGATGAATAAAGTGTAATGTTAATGTAATGTTAACACCTCTTTAATACTTGATTATATATATATATATATATATATATATTGCCAAACATTTATTAATCCGGATATCATAAATGAAATTTTTATAATCAATTAAATTTTTGTAAAATGAAAAATTTTGTTTTAATTTTAGGTTTTGTAATGATAATGTTTGGGCTACATGCTGACAATATCAAGAATACGGCTACAAGTACTATGGAAATTTCAACTGTAAAAAATGACAAAATTGAATGGAAAGTTAAACATTATCCGGATGGAACAATTACGATATTAGATGATGGCTGCAACGGAGTTTACTCACATTGGGATTTAGTATTTGATGATATAAAAGGAGAATGGGTATGGTTTGAATACCAATGGAATTGTTTGTGCCCGGACTGTAGTTGCACGTGTTAAATATAGTAAAATTATCTAAAACAAGGAGGCTCATTATTGGGTCTCCTATTATATATACAAAATTATGAGGTCAATTTTAATATTTTTCTGCCTTTTAAGCTTCAATTTAATGTTCGCTCAAGATATATATCATGGAGTTTATCATATTACTAAACCAAAACGAAAGATGGTTATAGATTCATCTTCCAATATTCCAATTGACGTACAGATACGTGCACAACAAGCTAAATTACCGGATTTACGCAAGGAAGTTTGGTACAAGAATGATACGATAATCTCAACCGATCGTTTGCCTTATGATGATTTGGATAAATTAGATTATTCTTTGATTGATTTAACAATAATAGTTCCTCGTAATAATGAATTGTTGGCATTCAATCCAAGGAAGAAAATTTATGCAAAAAGACCTTTCCGTGAATCCGAAAAATATGTGATTGATTCTTTGCATATAGAATACAACGGAAATATTGTCAATAGTGCAATAAATAAAGAAATTCCATGTCGAATATGGTACAAGCCGTCTTCCATAGCTTTTACACCGAAAGCTGCTTATGACTTTACCGGTATTGTTTTAAAATTAGCCTTTCCTAATGAAATTTATATCCTGGAAAAGTTTGAAAAGGTCCCAATGTTTAATATTCCAGACATCAAAGGCTTTAAAGAAGTTCAAATGAAAGACTATTAATCTGCATAAAAAAATGCAACGAAAAAACTTTAATCTTTATTAAATGAAACAAATACTTATAGTATTTTGGTTGATTCTACATACCAATATTGCTATGAGTCAATATCAAATTTCCGGGGTCATTTATAATAGTGAAAACATACCTGTTATTGATTGTGAAGTTTATTTCAGACAACCGGATAGTTTATTTATTGGTTCGACCGTCTCAGATGCTAATGGACGTTTCAGTTTTAATTCAAATCAAAGTCAATGCATTGTATGTTTTAGCTCTTTTACCACTTACGACTCATGTATATCAAAAGAATTATTACCTGGAAATAATGTTATAAATTTTTACCTAAAATCTTTCGAACATATATTAGATGAGGTTATAATAAAAGCTGATCCGGCAATAGAAAACAAAGGCGATTCAACAGTATTCAATAAGAAATATTTTGAAAAAGCAATAGACAATTCGATTGGTGATGTTATAAGGCATATTCCTGGGTTTGTATTTGACGAACGGGGTATATATTACAAAGGTCAAAAAATAACAAATATTAACATTGGAGGTCATGATATTTTTTCCGGGGATGCCAATGCATTAAATACTGCAATACACAAAGACAACATAGAAGATATCACAATAATATTAAAAAAAAATACTGACAATCAAGAGAATTTCGAACTTTATCTTCCTCTGAAAGAACAATCAAAATCGCGTATTAATGGAAATGCAGAACTTAAATCCAATATCAAAAGATGGAATTCAGATATTTTACCCTATTTTATAAATGATAAATATGGCATCAGAACAAAAGTTAATTATAGAAAAGATGATGGAAAAATTAACATATTGAATAAAAGTTATAATAAATGGGAAAACCTTGCAAAAATGACAGGTGAAACGGAATTTGGCGACTATTCCTTTATGAGCGAATCAGACTTAAATGTTGCAAACCAAAACGATGATTTACAAGCTGAAATCAATTTTTCCAACAATGGGAAAAAAATGAAATTGTTAGCTGATACATATTTTGGTACTATTCATAGAATATTTGAAAACAAAAATGAAGTATTCAGCAACACTCATAATTCTTCCATTTCAAACATTTATTCTGGAGTTGGAAAAGCTAAAACATTGGCTGGAAATTTTGGTGTTAAGTGGGATATCAATAAAAACTATACATTAAATATAGACTTACCGGTTAGTTTTACTAATTATAACATAAATAAATTATTTGATAATAAAAATGATAACTTCATTAATGCCGGAAAACAGCAAGAAATTGTCGGGCAATTATCCATAATTCGGTACCTGAAAAAAGGGACATATAACCAAGTACAATTCAATTATAATTCAAAGTTACAACATAGAGAACTTAACCAAATTGCAGTTATTAATCTCCAGGTTGATTCACTTTATCAAAAAAATTTGTATAGAAATAATTCAATTTATCTAAATGAAAGATTCCATATAACCATTGATAATTATAAATTTACATTCAACATAGGTTATCGACAACTCCGAGATGAATTAACCAGTATATCATTAAATTCAGAAAATAATAATTATATGAAGGCAACAGAAATCCCTTCCTATTTGGTGTCAGAGTACGATAATAAAAAATTAAGAATTACAGTTAAAGCCGAATATCCATTATTTATTCAACGATTTTATTCTGGTCAATCCAACATATCAAAATTCTTCGATTATTCTAGTTCAATAAAATATAATTTTAAAAAAACCAGAGATAAATATATTTTTGTAAACCTAACTAAAAAGACCAATTTACCAAGTTTATACCAATGGGACAGCACTTTAATATTCAATGATTTTAAATCCGGAATTAGCGGAATGAATTCACTCGACAAACCCATAAAATCATTAAGTGGAACTTTGGGATGGAATTATTCTATCGACAATTACAGCAATCTTTATCTAAATTACAAGATTTCCAAAATTCAAAATTATATTAACTTTAATTCCTACCAATTAGATGGTTATAACTTAATCTTATTAGTCAATGACAGTTTGACTACCATCCATTCCTTTAATACACATTATGACTTTAAATTAAAAGGTCAATGGGAAAATACCTTTAGAAACGAATTGTTTATTTCCAAAACAAACAGCATAAATTCAAAAGGAATCCACAATAACATTGAATCTTATTCATTTAAAATAAATATTGAAACCATGGTTTCTAAAAATATATCTATAAACAATACTTTTAACATAAAATATAATAATTTTATTTATAAAGATGTAATAAATAAGGCTTTCGAACTAAACTATGTCCCTACTATTCAGGTAAAACTGAATAACTTTAGAATTAAAGCCTCAAATTATCTATCTTACAGTAAAACGAACGAAAACACACAGATAAATAATTCTCTCAATCCTTCCGTATCCTATTCTATCTCCAAAAGAAACTTAACCTTTTTTATCCAAGGAAATAATGTTTTAGATCTTAATCCAAAAACTTTTCTAACTACAAAAATTTCGAATGGTTCTATTGAAAATACGTATTACAATACCATACCCGGTTATATTTTGATTGGGATTCAACTTTTTAGGTGAATATAATTGCATCACAATTTATTTCCTTTTAATTTGAATTCGTGTTTAACTTTATCACATGAACAAAGCCCAAAACAATATTATCCTATTCGATGGTGATTGCAATTTTTGCAATAATACAGTGCAATTTATCATTAAACATGATCCAAACAAGATCTATAAATTCGCTTCTTTACAATCAGATTTTGCACAGAAGTTTCTTATAGATTTGCATTATAAATCCTTACCTGATAGTATTTTTTATATTGAAAATGATAAAATTTATGATCGTTCAACAGCGGCGTTAAAAATAGGGCGAAACCTTTCTAAACCGTGGAATTATACATATTTCTTCATACTAGTACCTCGGTTTTTAAGAGATATTGTGTACGATATCATTTCAAAGAAGCGATATTCTTGGTTTGGGAAAAGAGATAGTTGTATGGTTCCTTCAAAGGATATTTTAGATAGGTTTATAGAAGACAAAAAAACTAATAATTACGGGTGAGCTACACACAAAAAAAAGTTTGTAATCTGACTAAATTACAAACTTTCCATTTTAACGATTAAAAATAATATTTCATATCGTCGATGCGGAGAGAGAGGGATTCGAACCCCCGGACCTGTTACAGTCAACGGTTTTCAAGACCGCCGCATTAAACCGCTCTGCCATCTCTCCAAAACCTTGTCTTTTTAACAAAGAGTTCGCAAAGGTATATTAATCTTTGAAATATACAAATACATACAATTATTTTTTAGAATAATTTTTTTCAGCAACATCCCAATTGACAATATTCCAAAAATTCTTCACATAATCACCTCTCTTGTTGGTATATTTTAAATAATAAGCATGCTCCCATACATCAATTCCTATGATGGGCACACCTTTATATCCCAACGTTGACATCAATGGATTATCCTGATTAGGAGAAGAATAAACGTATAATTTACCATTGGCTCCTTTAACTAACCAAGCCCATCCTGATCCAAATCTTTTGCCGGCAGCATCTTGAAACACCTCCTTAAATTTATCAAATGAGCCAAAGTCTCTGACAATTGCGCCGGCTAACGCACCGTTCGGTTCTTTTGCTCCACCCGGCTTAATAATTTCCCAGAAAAATGTGTGATTAAAGTGACCGCCGGCATTATTTCTCGTAGCCATATCTTTGTTATCGGCAAGAGAACAAATTTTTTCAAGTGAATACGTTGCCAATGCCTTTCCTTCAATAGCTTTATTCAAGTTATTTACATAACCCTGATGATGCTTGGAATAATGTATCTCCATCGTCTGAGCATCTATATTAGGTTCAAGTGCGTTGTAATCAAATCCCAACTTTGGTAAAATAAATTTTCCATCAACGGGCAAGATTGGATCGGCTAAATACTCCCCTTCTCCTATAAAATCATAATTAAAATCCTCTGATTCTTTACTAAAGCCAAACAATTTAGTCGCCATGAATGCCACTGATGTTAACCCTATTCCTTTTAAAAAACTTCTTTTATTCATCACTTTCATTTTAGATACAATTAATTAAATGATATATTTCAATATTTGTTCAAAAATGGTATTAATTTTATAATAGATTACTACATATATGCATGATTATCAAGGAACAATAAAATATTTAAATTAAAATGTTTAAATTTCTTTCTACATTATAAAATAGTCTTATCTTTGCCAACCAAAATACGGTGATTGTAGCTCAGTTGGTTAGAGCGTCGGATTGTGGTTCCGAAGGTCGTGGGTTCGAACCCCATCATTCACCCCAGAAAGGTCGGTTCATCGAATCGACCTTTTATTTTTTTAAACAATGGCCTACAGTTTTTTCATGACTATTCAAACGAATTAAAAGGATAATAAAACTTTAGATTTGTGAATTGTATGAAAAAGCCTATTTTTGGCGGTATAATTTAATAAGAAATGGCAGATGCATTAATGATGCCCCGTCTAAGTGACACTATGGAAGAGGGCAATATTGTAGGATGGGTTAAAAAGGTGGGCGATAAAGTCTCCCCGGGTGACGTTTTGGCTGAAGTAGAAACAGATAAGGCCACTATGGATTTAGAAAGTTTTTATGAAGGTACATTGTTACACATTGCCGTTCCTCAAGGACATATTGCTGTAGGCGCATTATTGGCGGTAATAGGTAAAGAAGGAGAAGACATATCTGCTATTTTAGCCGGAAGTAATGCTCCTAAATCATCACCTCAACCGACTACAGACATAGTCGAAAAGGCATCAGAATCTAAAGAAAACATACAAGAGACAGTTGTTAGCTCAGTAAATTCAGATAGAATAAAAGCCAGCCCCTTAGCCAAAGCAATAGCCAGTGAAAAAGGTATTGACCTCTCTAAAGTCGCCGGTACCGGTGAAGGTGGTAGAATTATCAAACAAGATGTCGAAGGCTTCAAAGGTTCATCCATTCCTGTTCCTACTGCGTCTAACTTTGTCGGATCAGGTGAGGCATACAAAGATATTCCACTTTCTCAAGTTAGAAAGACCATCGCTCGCAGATTGGGAGAAAGTAAATTCAGTGCTCCTCATTTTTACCTTACTATTGAAGTGGATATGGATAATGCCATCGCCGCAAGAGAGAGCCTTAATAAAAACGGAGATGTAAAAATATCCTACAACGACTTGGTCGTCAAAGCTTCTGCCCTTTCTTTAGCCAGACATCCTCAGGTTAATTCCAGTTGGATGAATGACTTCATTCGTGAAAATTATTTGGTCAATATTGGTATAGCTGTTGCTGTGCCGGATGGACTGTTAGTTCCTGTTGTTAAAAATGCGAACTTCAAGTCCTTATCCGAATTGAATCAAGAAATTAAAACACTTGCAGGAAAAGCCAAAGACAAAAAACTTGGATTGGATGAAATGCAAGGCAATACTTTTACTATTTCTAATTTAGGGATGTTTGATATTGACAACTTTACCGCTATCATCAATCCGCCGGATGCGTGTATCTTAGCTGTTGGAAGCATTGTTAATAAACCGGTCGTGAAGAATGGCGTCGTAGTGCCAGGCAACACCATGAAACTGACCCTATCCTGTGATCATCGGGTGGTAGATGGTGCTGTAGGTGCTCAATTCCTTCAGACTCTAAAATCTTATCTGGAGCAGCCGCTTACGATGTTGTTGTAATGTCATTATATTTCCATCCCCTTTTCGGGTAAGTTTAAGTTAAACCGTCTGTTAAATCCGACAATTCCTTGACTTCCCCCTGTGTGGATATATACAATCTTCGAATAAGGTGGAAAATACCCATGTGACAGCTTTTCAATTAGACCGAATAATGCTTTTCCATTGTAGATTGGATCAACAACCATACTATATTTTTCATGCCATGAGGTTATAAAATCCAACAAAGTCTGATTAAACTTGGCATATCCACCAAAGTGATATTCATCGAATGATTTTAAGGCATCGAAATCCCGGTGAAAAATCTTCAAAAGATGTTGCTTAGGATTGAGTTTCAGTACCGGAATGGCAATGATTTCAATGCTTCTCAAAGATGCTTGATAAATCCCTGCCGTCGTACCGCCACTTCCAAATGGCAGAACTATATGGGTCAAGTCAGGCATTTGTTGGATGAGTTCCGCATATAATTCCCCGGTCCCAATAAATGATAAGTTATTGCTGCCACCTTCGGGTACAAAATATTCATATTCTCTAGTGGAAAATCCTTTTTCCTTGATATGTAAAAATTCCTTTTTTGAAAGCGGTACAATCTCCATTCCATTATTAAGGCATGAAGAGAGCGTAAAATTATGTACATCGACATAATCACCATAAACAAATCCTTTCGTCTGAAACTGATAATATTTACCAGCTTGACTAAGCGCCAATAAATGATTGGAATATGCACCTCCAACACTAATAATGGTTTTCATTTCTTTTTGTAAAACCTCAATAATGTTGTATTTCAGCTTTCTCCACTTATTGCCTTCAATAATAGGATGAACTAAATCATCTCTTTTGATATACAGTTCAGTTCCATCCTGTTGTCTCAAGATAAATTCGAGAGGGCTGGCAGGTATATCTGATGTATCAAATGTCAACGCAATAAGATTTCATCGCAGAAAAGCCAAGCTTCGTGTCCGGCACCTTTCTCACCATCAGGAATAATTCCAAAACGTTTAATATTCACTTGAAGTACAGAAACATCAACCGGTTGTTTAAATTGAATAAACGCCTTGGATATATTACCCATTTCATTGATAGTAACTTTACACGGGATTTCAGTTAAATTATTATTGTCATCTCCACCAAGTATAGTAAATGACTTTGGAGGATAAATCCAATTCCCTCTGTCATCATAAAAACGAATCTCCACTTGACTAAGAGCCGTTTTTGAATTAAACTGAAAATTTGCATTTATATCTTTCCCTGAAAACCCAAGCCATTCATCACCCCCAAAACTATCGTCAGTGCCATAAAATCCATTTTGCAAAGCCACTACTCCACCTAAATTATACTTTTCACTGGGCTCAGCATCTAATTTCATCACAGCAGAACACCCGATATTTGAAACATATTCTTTGGAATAAATAGGCATATCAACTTTCTTTTCATCATCCACCATTCTCGCTTCTACAACACCCATTCCATTTGGCATATCGATAGGTTCTGAATAAGGCAACCATGCAGTAGTTGATTTCCCTTCAGTTATACGATATAATATATTAGCCGGTTGAGCATCAGTGGTAAATGAAATTTTTTGTCTGTCATTGACATGGTTGGATTTGATCTCAAGCGTGTAAAAATGGTGGGCATAATTGATCTTCCAAGCATCCAATCGTGGCAATTGCACTTTTAATCTTCTTACAAAGTCAGCATAATTTTTACTATCTTTAGGAGACCAAAGCACTTCTGACAATGCAAAAGAGCGCGGATAGGCCATATACTGAACATGTTCGGGACTTGCAATATATTCAGTCCATAAGTTGGCTTGCCCTCCAAGTATGTATTTTTGTTTGTCTAAAGGCAAGCTTTGTGGTGTTGGGTCAAAGGAATAAACCTTCTTCAAAGTAGTCAAACCACCAAAGGCAACCGGTTCACCTGGGCGGCGAGCTTGAAAATGGTCAAAGTAACAGTATGCTCCGGGCGTCATGATGACTTCATGATTTTGATTAGCTGCTTCAATGCCGCCTTCAGTGCCTCTCCACGACATCACAATAGCATTTTCGGCCAATCCGCCTTCTAATATCTCATCCCACCCTATTATAGTCCTGCCTTTAGAAGTAACATATTTATCTATTTTTTGAATGAAATATGATTGAAGTCCTTCCTCATTTTTTAATCGATATTTTTTTATCAAACCCTGACAGAAATCGCAATTTTTCCATTGTACCTTTGGAACTTCATCTCCACCAATATGAATATATTTTGATGGAAATAGCATCATAACTTCATCTAAAACATTTTGTAAAAATAAAAACGTACCATCTTTAGGGCAAAATATATCTTCGAAAACGCCCCAAGTAGTAGCAGCCTTGACGGGTTTGCCGGTGCATCCGAGTTCTGGATATGCAGACAGTGCCGCTGAGGCATGTCCGGGCATCTCAATTTCAGGAACAATCGTAATATATTTCTTTGCCGCATAAGCAACAATTTCTTTTATTTGCTCTTGCGTATAGTAATGGCAATACTTTTGACCATCATACCGCACAGGCTTATCTCGATAATGTCCAATTAACGTCTCGTCACGGCAAGAAGCTATTTGAGTCAATTTTGGATATCTTTTTATCTCTATCCTCCAGCCTTGATCATCTGTCAAATGCCAATGGAAATAATTGTACTTTTGAAAAGCCAGCATGTCTATATATTTCTTCACCGCTTCCATCCCAAAAAAGTGTCTACACTCATCCAAATGCATCCCTCTATACGCATATCGAGGATAATCATATATCTGACAATATGGGACTTTCAATGCTTGTTTGAAATTCTCTGTAGAAAAGCTGCCTTCCACAGGACAAAGCTGTTTTAAAGTCTGTGTAGCATAAAAAGCTCCCGCTTCATCTTTATACCGTATTTCAACACCCTTCTCGTTAATAGTCAACAAATAAGCATTTTTATGTGAAAATGTATCTGTCTGCACAAAACGAATGGCTTTTTCAGGTTTTGTGGATTTTTTCAAGTTTAAGGCATAATATTCTTTTCCCCAAGATAAAAAATCAGACATAATGTCTTGAGTGGGTGCATTGGAATAATAATAAGATTCCATTTTCCGAATATCTAATTTGCCAGCCTGACTAATTACTTTAACAGGTTGGGGAACAATGTTTATCTGAGAAAACCCGACAATAGGTATTAAATAGAATACAAAAAGAAATGTTTTGGTAAAAGATAGAAAATTGTACACGTTTATATTTTTTTGCGAATATAAGTATATTAACCTGAATACAACAATTGAGGTAATAAAATTTAAAATGGAACATTTAGAAAATAGCCGAATTGATCTGAATTAACAACCCTGTATTAATCAATTATCTCACCAAAGTAATGCTACCTTTTACAATTTGAATCCTGCCATTGAGAAATTCAACTTCCGAATAATAGACATAAACATCCGGATTGCATTCTTTCCCTTTGAAGGTTCCGTCCCAGCCTTCACCATCATTTCCCGGTCTTAGATTAGAGCCTTCATACACACATGCACCCCAACGATTAAATACAAGCAATTTCTTAATGGTTTTGGCACCACGGTTTGGGAAAATATTAAAATAATCATTAATCCCATCATAATTAGGACTAAATATATTTGGAGCAACAACATCCGTTATATCTACTATCCTAATCTCAATCGAATCCTCCGCAATGCAACCTTTATTATCTTCAACTAAAACATGAAAGATATCGTCCTTTACAGGTATTAGGCTAACGGATGGACAGGTAAAGCACTCTTGTATTAAATTAGCCGGAATCCACTCATATTTTACAGAACCTACGGCATTAGTAACAATACCATTCAAAGTAATTTTATCACCAAGCAGTACAACATCTGATGGATTAACCGTTAAATCAACACTCAAGGGATCAACGCAACATTGAGCTACAAAGTTTATTACATAAGTATCAACGCAACCGTCTTTAGATGTTATCGTTAAAGATACGGATTTATACCCGGGACTTGCGTACTTCACTTTGGGCGGATTGGCATCATTGTAAGAATTAGGATTCGCAGCATTGCCAAAATTCCATTTATAATCAACTATTGGATCGGTAGGTTCAATGGATTTATTGATAAAAGTAAGTGAATCTTCGAAGCATGTTCCATCCGGAATGACATCAAAATTAGCTCTTGCTCCAAGGAATTCACCGGTTCCTCCAAATTCCATCGTATATCCTTTACCGGATTTAGAAAAATTGTTGACAAATAAAGCATAACTCTTACCTTCTTCCATATCAATATACTTAACATAACTGTCATTACCATTGCCACAGCCCGGTTGCTCTTGCTCGTCGGTGCTTGTAAGGTTCATCCCGGTTGGACCGGTACATTGTTTCCACAACTCATAAGGCTCGCCAACGTTTTCACCTGATGCACAACACCTGATCATGCGTTTAGATGCACAATCATCTATTCCACCTGTTAATTCAAAAACAGCAAAATCTAAGTCATCATCCAGCTTGGTAGGTGACAGTTTTAACGTCAAAGTGCCGGATTTACTACATGTCCAACGAAACCAAGAAGATGCACTTTCATTCCCTATGCAAGTGAAATTGGGTATCTCATTCGTTATTTTGCCGGGATCAAATACTGCATCGATAAAAACGGTAGATTTGTCACATAGCTTTCTACTTGTAGGACAGTCGCCATCAGGAACAAAGTTTTGATTATAGTTATTAATACACAATTGAAAGGTACCGACATTATCATTACGAGCACTCACATTAATATAATACGTCTGTCCAGGAGTCAATGGCCCGGCAAAAATTTCTACATTGTTGTTTTGAAAAGCATCACTAATACAATCTATTTCTAATAATGCATTGCATGTTCCGGAATACAATAAAAGTTGAGGAGATATCAACGTTCCACCTGGATTATTGGGTGATTTACCATTGACAACTAAATTGACATAATTTGCTATAGCGACAAACTTAAACCAAACATCTTTCGCAGTAGCATCATTGGGGATACATATATTACTAAATGGAATAGAAGGCTTTGCTCCAAAATTATTATAAGCTCCATAATCAGAACAAAAATTACTAATATTGGTAAGTTCAGTGGCTGTATTACAGACATCATTGCTTGGTTGAGCTATTGCTGTAACTGAAAAAATGATAAGATTAAGTAATAAAAATAGCCTCATTAGCCTTACAGATTAAAATAAAATTACAAGTTTTAAACGAATATAACTACAATATAGTTTGAACTCCGGTAATTTTTGTCAAATTTGTCAAAAAATAAAGATTCATGCTCAAGCATTTACCAAACACTTTAACCTTAATTAATTTATTTTGTGGGGCATTAGCTGTAGTTAGTATTTTTCATTTACACGTTGAAGAGGCCTTAATATTCCAAGTAATAAGTTTGGTTGCCGACTTTTTGGATGGAATGTTAGCCCGTAAACTAAAGGTAAATAGCCCATTGGGCATACAACTTGATTCTTTGGCCGACGTTGTATCATTTGGAGTATTTCCCGGTGCAGTAGTATATATAACATTGGTTCAAGCTTTGAATATTGATCCTTCCGGTGGCGATTGGGTAGATCGTGCTATGCTATATCCTGCTTTTATTCTAACAGTATTTGCTGGGCTGCGTCTGGGCAGATTCAACATTTCTGACGATCAATCTGACAAATTTATCGGCTTACCGACTCCCGCTATGGGCATGTTTTTTACAGGCTGGTTACTCATACAAAAGGGCGGAAATATTGATTTGATATCATATTTAAAAGATAGCTCTTTGATTTATTTATTTATTATACTTTTTTCGTATTTAATGAATTCAAAAATTGTCCATTTTAAAATAAAATTTAACAAAGAAACCTTATCTAACCCTTATATACTATTACTCTTAGGCTCTATAGTGGGGATGGGTATATTTTATCCTTATGTCATGTTGAGTGCATCCATTTTATTGTATATTCTTTTTTCTATTATTTCCAATTTTGTCAAAATATAACAATGGCTGATTCGGAAGGAATTCTATATGTTGTGCCGACTCCGGTCGGTAATTTGGGCGATATAACACTGCGTTCATTAGAAACATTGAAGATGGTTGACATCATTTTTGCAGAAGATACAAGGACAACCGGCAACCTTTTAAAAAAGTATGAAATTTCTACTCAACTTCGTCCTTACCATGCATTCAATGAACATAAAGAAGTCGAAGCAATAACCCATTTACTTCAAGAAGGTAAACAAATAGCTTTGGTTTCTGATGCAGGAACTCCAGGTATCTCTGATCCGGGATATTTACTAATTCATAACATTGTTCAAAAAAAATTACGTATAACCTGCCTTCCGGGAGCCACCGCCTTCGTTCCAGCGTTGGTTATGAGTGGTTTGCCGACGGATAAATTTTTCTTTGAAGGTTTCCTTCCACATAAGAAAGGTCGTCAAACAAGATTAAAGTATATTGTCGAATTACCATGCACAACAATTTTATATGAATCCCCTTATAGACTACTCAGATGCATAGAAGAATTAATTGAGTATGCGAGTGAGAATAGAATAGCTTGTATTGTGAGGGAAGTTTCCAAAATATATGAACAAGCAGTTACCGCACCTCTTTCAGAATTGTATCAAGCTGTGACGTCCGGCCAGATTCCAGCAAAAGGTGAAATAGTCATCCTTCTTGACGGTAAGCCAATAGAAAAGAAAACAAAGAAGGCATGTTCCAATGCTAAATTATAATGTTTATCATATTGAATTAGCAAAACATCCTATGACTATTTTGATTTTTTGTTTATAGTCGTTTCAAATAGATTAAAAATCCTTTTATATTCATCCGTCCATGCCGCAGGACTCTTAAATCCATGTGATTCCATAGGATATGCAGCAAGTTCCCAATTATTTTTACCTTTTTCAATTAAAACCTGTTGTAAGCGTACCACATCTTGAAAATGCACATTATCATCCACCATACCATGACATATCAACAATCGATCTTTCAGACCATCTGCAAAGTTTATAGGGCTGCTTCTGGCATAGGCTATACTATCCAATACCGGTATATTTAATATATTCGATGTATATCCATGATTATAATGACTCCAATCTGTTACGGGACGTAAAGCAGCACCTGCTTTAAAAATACCGGGTTTTGTAAACAATGCCATCAATGTAATAAATCCACCGTATGAACCACCGTAGATGCCGATATTCTCTTTATTTACGCCAAGGTGCTCAACCAAATACTTTGCTCCATCAACCTGATCCGACAGATCTGTCCCTCCCATGTGTCTATATATAGCTGTCCGCCAATCACGTCCATATCCTGAACTGGCGCGGTAATCAATGTCTAAAACAGTATAACCTAAATCAGCTAACATATTGTGGAACATATACTCTCTAAAGTAAGTGCTCCACCATTTGTGTGCATTTTGCAGATAACCGGCACCATGAACAAATATCACTGCCGGATTATTCTTATTCACTATAGCCGGTCTATATAGCCTTGCATAAATATCAGCGCCATCTTTTGCTTTATAGGTAACAATCTCCGGTATTCGCCAATGATACTTTGAGAACTCTTCACTACGTGCTAAACGTGTAATTTGAATTACTTTGCCCATAGGGATATTGTCAGCAATGTATAGCTCATTAGGACAATTAGGAGTGCTTGCTAAAAAGGCAACTTTCTTATTATCCGGAGAAACACTAACGTCTTGCAATCCACCGCCCAAATCAATGATAATACTTTGGTTTTTACTTACAAGATCTAAATGAACAAAAGTTTTACTTCCCGGATGTGTCTGATTAGTCACCAAATAAAGCGTTTTCTTATCTCTCGAAATATCAATATTTTGTACTTCATATCGTCCGGAAGTCAACGATTCAGTATATCCTGAAAGAATGTTATACCGATAAATATGGGAATATCCGGATTTTTCAGATGCGTATAAAATTGAGGTATTGTCTTGCCAAACACAAAAACCTGGCCAATAATTACCACCTATATTGGGCCCGCCTATCCAAGCATCATCATGCTGATGATCAATCACTTTGAATGAATTATTTTCAATATTATACAACACAATCCATCGATCTTTATTATCAAATGAATAAATCTGAATAACGCATAAATAGCCCACCGGCTGCCACAATGGATTGAAAATATTGACATCCTTGTTAGAAAGCTTTTTTGATAAACTATCATACACTGCCGGATAATCCTTTAAATACGCAGGAATCGATTTTATCCCCGGCAATGGATTGATATCTAAAATGTAAGTGGTATCTTTTTTATAATCATAAAACTTTAATTCGTATTTAGAAAAAGACTCACCCACCTTTGGTCTAGTATCCACAACATCAGTATAACCGCTTTTCGTGACATAAATTGGCATGATAGTTTTATGTGGCGTAGGAACATCTTTTGAACATCTTATAGCAACAACACGAAAATCATTACTAATACCGGTGTTTAAGACTTTTTCGTTATCGAACTTATACGTGTAATAATCTTTGTTGTTTTGAGGCTGTTCATTAGATTTCATTTCTTTTTTATAAGATTGGAACAATGCTATTTGTTCATTTTCCAACCATAGGTCACGAGGATTTAATTTTTCAGCGTCACCGGATTTTATGAATTTCTCAATTTTTAGATGCTGTACGATTTGACCTGTTATAAGATTGTAAGAATAAATTTCATTTCCCACAGAATATATTACTTTGGATCCGGAATCATCAAATCCCAATGCCCATTCGTATTGTGCTGTCTTAAAAAGTCGTTTTTTGGTCTTGCCTTTTTCAACATAAAATATATCAGAATATTTATTGTATATATAGTTGTTATTTACTTTATTATATATGATATCATTTTGAAATATAATATCACTATTTTTCAAATTGGAATTTTTATAAGATAAGTTTTTATCATTTAGGACAAATAATGAGTCCTTGTCAGTGTTAGAGGGATTATAGTTGAAATAAAGATTCCCCTCATTACTCCATTGTGGATTGGATGGCGAAACACCTATCCACTTAGGATCTTTCATAATATAATCAACTGATAATACAGGGCTTTGAGCGGCAATATTAGAAGCTATCGCCAATATCCAAAAATAACGAAAATTCATACAACCAATTTTTTTCAATAACTCACCAAGGTAATAAAAATGAATCTATTTACGCAAAAGAGATTTTATGGTCGATATATCAAAAATTAAAATTGCATCAAATAAGTAATTAATAATGCTTTATCATAGAAATTAAAATGCGCTCTCGTTGAGACTGGAAAAGAAGTTATTAACTTCAACTTCACTGTGAAATAAAACTTCTCTTGGCTTACTTCCTTCATTAGGTCCCACAATTCCCAATTCTTCCAATTGATCCATTATTCTACCAGCACGATTATAACCGAGCTTGAGCCGTCGTTGAATCATAGAGGTTGAGCCATGCTGATTTGTAACCACCAATAATGCGGCTTCTTGAGCCAAATCATCTATATCAGACAATTTCAATTGACCTCTTTCACCTCCACCTTCTGCATCATCCGGCACATCCGGCAACATATATGGAGTCGGAAAACCTTGTTGATCTGACACAAATTGAACGATTCGATCGACTTCATGTGTATCAACGAAAGCAGACTGAATACGTACAATTTTTCCATCAGCCGATAACAGCATGTCGCCTCTTCCGATGAGTTGGTCTGCACCTCCTGCATCCAAAATTATACCAGAATCAATTTTGGAAGAAACCTTGAATGCGATTCTAGCCGGGAAGTTGGCTTTAATGATACCGGTTATTATTTTAACTGAAGGTCGTTGCGTTGCAATAACCAAATGAATCCCAACTGCCCTTGCTAATTGAGCTATTCTGGCTATTGGTGTTTCGATTTCTTTTCCGGCAGTCATGATTAAGTCTGCGAATTCATCAATAACAAGGACAATAAATGGCAAGAATCGATGGCCTTTATTGGGGTTCAGTTTTCGTTCTGTAAATTTCTGATTATACTCTCTGATATTACGCACACCTGCTTTCTTTAGCAAGTCATATCGGGAATCCATCTCTATTACAAGAGAATTGAGTGTTCTAATAACTTTTTTTGTGTCTGTAATAATTGGTTCATCCTGATCCGGCAACATACACATAAAATGGTTCTCTAATCGGCTATAAATAGACAATTCAACCTTTTTGGGGTCAATCAGCACCAATTTTACATAAGCAGGATGGTTATGTTGGATGATTGAAAGGAGAATAGCATTAATTCCGACGGATTTTCCTTGCCCTGTTGCACCGGCAATCAATAAGTGAGGCATTTTAGCCAAATCAGCCACAAAGACTTCATTGCTTATAGTTTTTCCAAATGCTATCGGAAGATCCATCTGAGCAGTCTGAAAACGTTCAGAATTCAGTACTTCTTTCAATCCTACGATTTGCTTGTTTTGATTAGGGACTTCAATACCGATTGTTCCTCTTCCAGGAATTGGAGCAATAATCCGAATACCCAGAGCTGCAAGTGACAAAGCTATATCATCTTCCAGATTTTTAATTTTAGATATCCTGACACCCGGTGCAGGTACTATTTCGTATAGCGTCACTGTTGGACCAATTGTTGCCCTAATTTTTATGATTTCTATTTTGTAATTCAATAAAGTATTGACAATCTGATCTTTATTTGCATTTAAGACAGAATGATCAACTTGCACCATTTTGTCTTCATACGTATCAAGAAGGTCTAATCCGGGTTTTTGGTATTTAGAAAGTTCTAAAACAGGATCATAAGGCTCATCGATATTATCCAATTCAGCATTTATTTTGAGTAAATCTTCTTCATCAGCAGACAACATGTTAATTGGCGGCTCTTGCTCATTAGAAGGCTCTACAGTGTCAACTGATGGAACATTGTGGTTATTCTCCTCTATTTCAAACCCGATAGGTTGATCGCCTTTAATTTGGGAAGATAAATGATTGTTTTCTGTTTCAATATTTTCAAATTCAAAAGGGACTTCATGGGAAACGTTTTTCTTTTCTTCCTTTGAAGTATCTAACTTACCATAATTAAAATCTTCTTCTACTTCTTCCATGTCATCAGATAAACTATCTACTGGAATAGCGTCATCAGATATATCGGATTGTTGCACTTCAGCTTCTATATTATCATAATACTCCTGTTCTCGCTCGCGCATTCGTTTTTTTAGTCCATCTATGAAAGAGGCAAAATTAAGAAAAGAGAAAAAGTTTTTATTTATTTCAGGGAAGAAGCGCTTTAGTGACCATAATTCTGGTTGTGCATTACGAAACCAAACGGCTATTGCCAATAAAACAAAGATAAATAACAACCAAGTCCCTGGTTTACCGATATAAGTAATACCCCAATCTACAATCTTCTTTCCATAAGCACCGCTATAAGCGAAGGAAGCATCCGGTAAAATTAATTCAAAAAATGTACAGCCCAATACCATTGTAAAGAAAACATTTCTAAACATAGGCCAGATGCGGGCACTACCTTTTCCATTGATCAATCGATATCCTATTCTAATTAATAAAAATATTAATGCAAATGAGCATATCCCAAATGTCCAGTATATAATAGATTTCGAAATAAGAGCTCCAAATTTACCAAACCAATTTTCGGCTTGAATACTTGAATCAAATAAGTTATCCCATTTGAATGGCCTCAAAAAGCTATCATCAGCCTCCCATGTAAAGATGTATGAGGAAAAGGAAATGAATAAAAACAATGCTAATAAGTAGCAGAATAAGCCGGAAATTTTGGGAATCCGATCATCTGTCGTAATTTTCTTAACTTTTTGTACAAAAGAAAGTGGTGCTTCCTTAGGCTTTCTTGTTGCCATAAGATTTATAAAATTATGTAGTTATCTCATCAAATACTCTGCAATTTTATATATATGCTTAGAGCTCAAGAACAAAGATAATAATTAATTTTAATATATGGCAAGTCTTTTACAACTATTCACAAAAATTTTATTCTTAACAAAATAATCAAATCCCTTATAACTGTTCAGTCGTTACGTGAAAGTCTATTTCCGGATGATTTTCCCTTACGGTTTTCAAAGCCCATTGGCTTTCTGCCAGATAAACCAACATTCCATCCTGATCTCTGGCAACATCTTTTTTACGTCGCTGTACAAAAGCATCCATATCGGATTGTTTTGATGCTGTTATCCAACACGCTTTATATAAATGAACCGGTTCGTAAGTGCATTTTGCTCCGTATTCATGTTCCAACCTAAATTGGATTACGTCAAATTGCAATGCGCCGACAGTTCCAACAATTTTTCTACCATTATCTTCTTTGGTAAACATTTGAGCCACACCCTCATCCATCAATTGCTCTAAGCCTTTAGCGAGTTGTTTGGACTTCATAGGGTCGGCATTATTGACAAATCTGAATTGTTCAGGCGAAAAGCTTGGCAAACCTTTAAAGTGCAGTATTTCTCCCTCCGTCAACGCATCTCCAATCTTGAAGTTGCCGGAATCATATAGACCTACAACATCACCCGGGTATGCTTCTTCCACAATTTCTTTTTTTGATGCCATAAATGTAGTCGGATTACTAAACTTCATCTGCTTTCCCTTTCTCACGTGGAAATAGTTGGTATTTCGCTTAAATTCACCCGAACAAATGCGTAAAAATGCTATTCTATCACGATGTTTAGGATCCATATTGGCATGAATCTTAAAAACGAAACCCGAAAATGTATTTTCTTGTGGTTTGATGATTCTTTCTTCCGTCTCCCTTGGTTGAGGCGGTGGTGCGATTTGAATAAAACAATCCAACAATTCTTTAATTCCAAAATTATTGACTGCACTTCCAAAAAACACAGGTGATTGTTTACCCTCTTGATACAATGTTTTATCAAAAGAAGGATAGACTCCATAGACAGTCTCCATTTCCTCCCTTAATTCTTTTGCGGGTCGTTCACCCAAGAGCTTATCGACGGAAGGCTCATGAATATTAGCTATCATAGTTGTTTCTCCCTCCTGCTGCTTACCGTGAGCTCTAAATAACGATATTTTTTTCTCAAAAATATTATAAACTCCTTGAAAATGCTGCCCCATCCCTATTGGCCAAGACAATGGACACGCATTAAGGCCAAGTTTTTGTTCGATTTCATCTAATAAATCAAAAGCATCAAGCCCTTCCCTATCCAACTTATTGATAAATACAATTATTGGAGTATTTCGCATTCTAGACACCTCAACCAATCTTTCCGTCTGAGTTTCAACTCCTTTTGCAACATCAATAACGACAATGACACTATCCACTGCTGTAAGTGTTCGATACGTGTCTTCTGCAAAGTCTTTATGGCCCGGCGTATCTAAAATATTGATTTGCAAATCCTTGTATTCAAAACCCATAACCGATGTTGCAACTGAGATACCCCTCTGTTTCTCAATCTCCATGAAGTCAGATGTAGCAGTCTTTTTAATCTTATTGGACTTAACTGCTCCTGCAACTTGTATGGCTCCTCCAAAAAGAAGCAATTTTTCCGTGAGTGTTGTTTTTCCGGCATCCGGATGACTTATTATACCAAACGTCCTTCTCTTTTCGATCTCTTTTAACCTATCCATAGTGTATTAAATTGAGCGCAAAAGTAATGAAATGAGGGAAAACATCCTATTTCTTCAAATTTGAGTGAATCATTATACAAAAAGGCTAATCCGTCATGAAAATATAACATTCAATAAAATATTATAGTAACATTATCAAGTTAATCCAGAATTCAGCAGTAAAGGTTTTGTAAAACCGTATAGTGCTGATTTTGAGGGTTAATCCCGATGTACGAATGTTTCAATGGTTTCTGTAAACCATTGATTACGAGTCGTAAATCGATTCCGCATTTGTCTATTGCGGAAGTTGGGTTAATAAGTCAATGCTTTTATTGCTGCAACAGCATAAAACCCTGCTGTCTCAGTCCGTAAACGTGACTGACCCAATGAAATAGGATTAAAACCATTTTGAACTGCCAATTCTATTTCATTTGAAGTAAAGTCACCTTCAGGACCAATTAGTAGAATAGATTTTGCCTCCGGAAATGATGTATGTTTAAGTGTCAATTTGTTAGTATCCTCACAATGAGCTATAAATTTATTATACAATTCATATTTTTGATTCGCAAACACATCTATATATTTAATATGCTGTATATCCGGCATATATACATTATTGGATTGCTTCATGGCTGCCTGCACAATCCGATTAATTCTATCAATTCGAAAGTTAGATTTCTGGCTTCTTTCACAATGCAAAAACAAAATGGATTCAACTCCCAGTTCAACAATTTTTTCAACAAGCCATTCAATGCGATCCAAATTTTTCAACAATGAAATCCCCAGTGTTATGTCGTGATTCCAATATTTTTGCGCGATTCCAGAAGACATTACAACCGTATCAATTTGATTTCTTGCCACATTGGTAATGACGCAATGATAGATTACACCGCTACCATCAATCAAATCAATTTGGTCGCCTACTTTTTGTCGAAGACTTTTGGTTATATGCCCTACGTCGTCGCCTTCAACAATAAGTACGGAGTCATTAATCTTCTTTCCCCAAAATAGCTGTAACATATTACAATAATAAATATGGACAATATTAGCAAAACAAATATAAACATTTACCTTTGCACCCGAAAAAGTACAACTAAAAGCACAAATCAACGTTTGTACAAAGTAAATTAATTAAAACGAAAATTGATGGATATATTAATCATGATTGCCCAACTAATACTCAGCCTTTCAATATTGGTCATATTGCATGAATTAGGGCACTTTATTCCGGCTAAGCTGTTCAAGACAAGAGTAGAAAAATTTTATTTATTCTTTGATCCTTGGTTCTCCCTTTTCAAATTCAAAAAAGGAGATACAGAATATGGTATTGGCTGGCTGCCATTGGGTGGATATGTTAAAATATCCGGCATGGTAGATGAGAGCATGGACAAAGAATTTACCAAAAGACCTCCACAACCATGGGAATTTAGATCCAAGAAAGCATGGCAAAGACTAATTATAATGATAGGTGGAGTTACTGTTAATTTTATTCTTGGTTTTTTAATTTTCGGGCTGCTTCTTTATTTTTATGGTGAAAAAAAGCTATCCATTAAGGAAATGAAGTACGGTATTGCCACCACTCAACTTGCCAAAGACATGGGCTTGCAAGATGGTGATAAAATCGTTAAAATCGGTGACAGAACATTGGATTATTTTAATGGTGCTGAAGTGGCAAAAGATGTATTACTCAATGATGTGAGGAATATTGAGGTTGAAAGAAATGGCAAGATTACTGAAGTTACAATTCCGGAAGCTGGTGTAGAAAAATTGAAATCAAACCAAAGTGAAGCGGCAGGAATGATCGCGCCTCGATTTCCCACTATCGTATTTAATATTGATCCGGCCTCCAATGGCGCTAAAGCAGGGCTTCAAAAAGGCGATCAAATTATCAGTATCAATGGTGCTGCTGCCCCATTTTTTAGTGACTTGTCACCCCAATTGAAAGAGAATAAAGGTAAGAAAGTTGATATTGGAATAATTCGCAACGGCGATTCTATGACAATCAATCAACTACAATTGTCAGAACAAGGTCAAATTGGCTTTAATCCGGCTCCTTTATCAGAATTTTTCAAGTTAGATACCGTTAAATATTCATTATTTAAGGCAATGCCAACCGGATTCAAAAATGGGTACGATTTTATATCAACTCAGATATCTGCTTTTGGCCAGATGTTTACCGGAAAAATAAAACCTTCCGAATCATTGGGCGGCTTCGCAAGTATCACAAAATTATTCCCTTCACAATGGGATACAGAAAGGTTCTGGAATATTACCGCCATCCTATCGTTAATTTTAGGCTTTATGAACTTATTGCCTATTCCGGCTCTTGACGGCGGATACATTATGTTTCTATTGTGGGAAGTGGTCACTGGCAAAAAAGTCAATGATAAAGTAATGGAAGTAGCAACCACAATAGGGATGATATTATTATTAGGCTTATTGTTATATGCCAATGGTTTAGACGTAATAAGAGCATTCAAATGACAAATTATTTCAAATGGTTTTCATTAGAAAAAGCTTATAATATAAACCATACTTTATTAAGAAAAGCTTTCTTAGCTAAATCAATGGAACTCCATCCTGACAAATCTAATATAGATGAGGCTGAAGCTATTACTCTTTCGGAATATAACAATAAGGCGTATGCTACACTGAAAGGTGACTACACTCGATTAGAATATATTCTTCAATTGGAAGGTATCATTATTCCCGATGAAAAATATCAGTTACCCCAGGATTTTCTTATGGAGATGCTTGAAATAAACATGGACATTGAAAATGCGAAGGAAAATAACGATGAAAAAGCAATAAATGATTATAAATTGCAAATAGAGGCAAAAAAAATCAAAGAATTTGAATCCGCAAAAGTTATTCTAAATCAATATGATACACATACTATTGACACAGATGACTATAAAAAATTAAAAAATTTTTATTTTATTAGCAAATATCTATTGCGTATTGAAGAAAGTATTAATACTTTTGCCTCCCATTGAAACGCATTTAACGTTTTAATGACTTTGCCGCTGTGGCGGAATTGGTAGACGCGCTGGATTCAAAATCCAGTGACAGCGATGTCGTGTGGGTTCGATTCCCACCGGCGGTACAAAAAAGGGAGCCTATTGGTTCCCTTTTTTTTTGGCTCCATTTTTTAGATTAGACAATTACGGAATCGTAATTTGCGATTCGTTCTCTCATGTTTTGGGGTCAATTCAATTTACCCTTTAGTTATAGATACTTACTATACCTAAAAAAAAATATTATTTACCGATCAATTAAACATTGCACCTTGGTCTTTGCCACTATTTATTTCTACTGTCTTTTTACTACCTTTGCCACTTAATTTGAACAATCATTATGTATTATAATAATATTCTTGAAACAATCGGCAATACACCATTGGTGAAACTTAACAAAATCACCTACGGTCTTCCGGGCACTATTCTTGCCAAAGTTGAAACTTTTAACCCAGGACACTCTATTAAAGATAGAATGGCGCTTAAAATGGTGGAAGTCGCTGAGAATGAAGGCAAACTTAAACCGGGTGGAACAATCATCGAATGCACTTCAGGCAATACCGGAATGGGTCTAGCCTTGGTCGCTTCAGTCAAAGGATATAAAGCTATTTTCACAACTAGCGACAAGCAATCCAAAGAAAAAATGGATATGCTTAAAGCCATGGGCGCTGAAGTTATCGTATGCCCAACCAATGTGGAACCGACGGATTCTCGCTCCTATTATTCTGTTGCACAAAGGTTGAGTAATGAAATACCTAATTCATTTTGGTTTAATCAATATGACAACCTCGCCAACACCCAAGCCCACTATGAAACTACCGGACCTGAAATATGGGAGCAGACAGAAGGTAAAATCACTAAATTGATTGTTGGTGTCGGAACAGGTGGCACAGTGAGCGGAACTGCAAAATTTTTAAAAGAAAAGAATCCAAATATTGAAATTATTGGTATCGACACCTATGGATCAGTTTTCAAAAAGTATAAAGAAACAGGTATTTTTGACGAAAAGGAAATTTTTCCATATATTACGGAAGGTATTGGAGAAGACATTCTTCCTCAAAACGTCAACTTCGATTTGATTGATAAATTTGAAAAAGTGACCGATAAAGATGGCGCTCTAATGGCACGGAGACTTGCCAAAGAGGAAGGATTGTTATTGGGATACAGTGCTGGTTCCGCTATGGCTGGATTACTTCAGATTAAAAATACTTTGAAAGATGAGGATGTCGTCGTGATAATCTTTCATGACCATGGCAGTCGATATGTCGCCAAAATATTCAATGATGATTGGATGAGAGATCGTGGATTTATTCAATCTGAATTAAAACTTAGCGACCTCATCAGAAAGAAAAAAGATTCTGGGCTCATCACTGTTGCTAAAAACTCCAAATTAAATGATGCTTTTAAATTGATGAAAGAGAATGATTTCTCACAAATGGTTGTAACAGATGAGGATAAAATAGTAGGTTCTGTCACAGAAACCGACATTATTGGCAGTATTTTAACCAATCCTGACAATATATCTACTGTTTCTGTTGGTGAAGTTATGCAAGACCCCTTTCCTATTGTGGATGAAAGCCTACCAGTAAAAGCCCTCAGTAATTATATTTCAAAGCAAATACCAGCAGTAATTACAGTGGATTCAACAGGTCAGCATCATATTTTAACACAATATGATATTATCCAAAATCTAGCTTAATCAGTATCTTATCTTAGGTAACTAATCTTAGCAAAGAATCTGGCATCTCTTGCTCTCAACTTGTCAGCTATTTCCGGTGATACGACAATCATAACCTCATCAGGATAGGCATTGGATGAAATACTACCTGCGACTTTGGCGTAAACCGTGGTGCCAAACATTGGATTACTAATCTTAATGACCGACCCACGGGGAGCATTACGATGCAACACATACAATCCTTTATTACCGCGCATTTCCTTATGCCAAAACGCAATTCCTTGATCTTCGATTTTTTGTCGCTCACTCTTTTCAAGCTTAATTTTGTTTGATTCTGAGGTATTTAGCGCTTCCTCTTTTTCAACTTTTTCAACTGCATCAGCAACATTGGCTTTGGCAATATCTTTTTCTATCGCAAGTTGGGAGTGATTTTTATCTTTATTTAAATCCTTCGAAGGTATGGGCGCTTTTGTCTTTAATTTTTCATCTTTCTTGGTATCTTTGGTAATTTGACTTTTAGGCTCATTAAATAAGTTCAACGGTATCCAACCGATGAGTAATAACTGACCAAGTTTTAACTCCGGAGAAGTCATGCCATTGATCTGCATCAATTTTTCGGGCTTTATTGCAAAATAATTTCTCGATATTTTATTCAGTCCTTCGCCCGGCATGACTTCATAAAATATAGGTGAATATTTAACATTATTAAGTGGCAAAGCGGATACCCGAATCAATTTAGCACTAATGGGCACCTTTACTAATTCTCCAATTTGAATTCCCCTAACTTTCAATGCCGGATTCAATTCCTGCAATTGCTTTTGTTTCAAACCATAGAATCTACATATACTATACATGGTCTGTTTGGGTTCGACCTGATGGTAAAAAAAATTGATACCTAAACTATCTTTTTGAATAAAAATGGTATCTTTTACCGTAAGAATATGTATTGAATCTCCGGTACCAAAGGCTTTGCCGAAAAAGCAAAAAAACACAACTATGAATGGAATTATTTGAATTCTTCGTCTCATCTTAAATTTTTACCTATCACCATTTATCTCACAATGAAATAAAATCAATTCTATTACAGCTCCTTTCTAATTTATAGATAAAAATGAAATAAATTTAATCCTTTATTACAATGTGCTTGTATGTAAATGCAATTTGTCATCAAAAAGTTCACAAATATAATAAATATATGATATATTATACTTGATTAATCAGTTATCAATAAATTTAAAATAATCGTAATGTAATTTATTATACTTCAATTAATGAATTACTACGAACTTTTCAATCATACATTTATTATCTTTTTGGATATTTAAATAATAAGTTCCGGGAGTTAAAGATTTTGCATTAAAAAATAACTTTTGAGAAACCGGCAGTCCCAATCCATCATACAAAGTCATCACGATTTTTCCGGAATCATCATTGATATATACCTTCGTCTTTTGGGTGGGTGTGCTTTGAATATCTACGCAGGTGATGGCATTTGCGGGATTGGGGTATATTTGAACTTTAGAAGTATTGACCAAATTGTGTGCTGAACTGGAGACCATAGTTCTGGTAGTAAAATACCCATCAGGAGCAGTCATTGGCCTTGAAATAGACTTACCTGATAAGGCTATACCTTCGACATAATAGAACATGATAGAATCAAATTTGGGTAGTGTAGCAGTATAATAATCGGTATCTCCTCGTTCCATTCGTATTCTTTCCCACGTGGATTGCTCTTTATCTTCAGAATAATAAAGCCAAACAGCTTCAATTCCTAATCTATTCTTGACAATTGCTGTCACCTTCCTATCTTGTTCAATATCGACATTTATAAAAGGAGCGCATTGATCTACGGATATCATCAATGGATCTAAAACACCTACTTCCTTAGTGATACAATGTATTGCGCCTAAAGATGGAATAATCTTATTACAATCAATTCCGACGACATTATAACCTGGAAGAAGATTTTCATAAATTCTCCTTGCTATGGTATCGTATTTTTCCTCATAGAAGGGAACAATGATTGTTTTATTTACAAAAACAGAATTGGTATATGTCCTATAATCACCATTGGTATTGGGATATTGTCCATTAGCGGCAGGTGGCATCGGGATGTAATGTATTTGAAAAGGTTTGCCAAAAGTGTTTTTATAATTGGACAAGATATAATCTACATTAGCATTGATTTGTGCTCCATCAGCTACATTATTATTATACCTACCGACAAGGATATTCTGTTCATCCAAAATCTTCATGTGCATATCTATATGGTGAATCTCGTCATAAGGCAAAGTTTTCATTTTGACATAAGTCTTTGTACCCATATAATTTTTCATTATAGTATCAATTTCTGCTTCAGAATGGTTTGAAAATCCAAATGAGTTATTCGGTCCATTCTCATTCATGACCAACAATGATGAAAAGGCATAACCCAGTCCATCCGACATGTAGTTTCCACCGGTATGCACTAAATCTGTCGGAATACTATTTGTCTCCAATAGTGGTAAATTCAGAGATCTGCTCAACTGTCGGGCAATTGTATCATCTTGATACCTTGGCCTATTGTATATCCAATCTGTAAAATACAACGAATCGACATCATTAGAATACACTGAATTAGGACCATAATCTCTTACCCAAATAGAATTATATTTCCCTACAACATACTGTATCTGTTCACTATCTTGAATCCCCTTTGATAGCAAATAGTTCTTCACAGTCTCTTTTTCTGTACATACGATGATTATTCGACATTGACCGATTGTAGCTCTGACAATCTCTGCCTGAATCTCTTTATAACTATTGACCCAAGAAATAATTAATCCCTGCAATTCTTCCCATTCCGCCATACTTCTGACCTCTCCGGGCAACTGGCTCCTATGATGCAAAGGTCTATAATTGAAAACCTCGGTTAAATACTCCGGCATTTTAGACAATTCGTCTTTATCAAATCCTCTCGGCAGCTCTTGTCCAATCATCGAAGTTGTAAACAAAAACACAAAACATAGTGATATACATCTTCGATTCATAATAATCCTTTTTTAAAAGTACAAATTAATGCCTATACTCGGAAGTATCGGCAATTGATCTATTCGTTCATAAGTCAGACGATTGACATAGAATATATTATTCCTATTGGTTACATTTGAAACACTTGCATTCAATTCCAATCTAACGTGATTGCTAAAATGGAAGGTTTTCTTGGCTGAAATATCAAAACGAGCATAATCAGGCAATCTTCCCTGATTGCGCTTACTTTCATAGATGATTCCAATCTGACCATTGGCTGATCCAAAGTCTGTACTTAGGTCAGTGCCTGGGATTTGGTCAAAAAAGCCGATTGCTCTGGTA
This sequence comes from Saprospiraceae bacterium, assembly GCA_018057925.1. Classification (GTDB taxonomy): domain Bacteria; phylum Bacteroidota; class Bacteroidia; order Chitinophagales; family Saprospiraceae; genus Parvibacillus. The sequence continues at coordinate 20,772 of JAGPCT010000014.1, read as the reverse complement.
AATGGAAAACCTGACCCAAAATTAAATCGCGCACTCAATTCCAAAGATTTGTCTTTACCGAATGCTACGGAACCTAACAAATTAACGTTGTGGGTTCTGTCATAAATTGTTGGATATTCTTGCCGCCCATCATCTCTGGTTACATTTCCATACGAATAAGTTCCCCATAAATAGTAACGACCTCGACTATACTTTGCAGTAAAGTCAATTCCATAAGCTTTTCCAGTTTCCAATATATAATTGGGATCAGTGGACAATTGTTTCCCTCTATTTAAGTTGAGTAAAGTTGCAAAATCCTTGTAATAAGGTTCTAAATTTAATTCTAAATAAGGATTAACATCATATTCTATACCAAATACAGCGTGATAGGCTTTTTGCAATACATTGTTCAACAATTGATTTTTCCCGAAGTCATATATAGATTCTTCCGGTCCCGATAAAAATCCATTGAATAAGTTTACGACGTCTCTATCATCCACCGTACTCAATATATTTTGAGAATATACACCCGCAGCAGCTTTTAACCTAAACTTGCTATTCAAGTTATATTTCATACCGATTCTTGGTTCAGGGCTAAATTGACCCAAAGAGGCATAATAATGCAATCTTATTCCGGGCTCTAAAACTAAATCACCCAACAACAACTTGTCTTTAAAGAAGAATGCTATCTCGGTTGTATTGTCATCTTGATTAATTGTGTTCTTTAAGTAGTTGGTATAGTTGAGATTGGTGGCATTGCCGCCTATTTCGATACCAAATTGAAGTTCTGATTTTGAATAATAATTAGTGAAGTTAGCGCCTACAAAATAATTGTTAAGGGAGGAGGTTCTTGGATTTTGCTCTAATTCGTTTAATTGAATAGAGTAATTGGTCAAGTTGGCATTGACAGCAATATTAAAATTGGATCCTGTAGGATTGAGAACAAAATTAATCCCACCACCGGTATTATCCCACAAAAAGTTGGTCGATTTGGTATAATCTACACGATCTTTAAATTTAAAACCGAAAACATCAATTTTGCTGCCGTTATCAAATCCAAAATTTATTTTGCCATAATAATCTTCAAAAGAAAAAGGCAGTCCATCTTTATTGATGTAACTATAAAGTGACTTGGATGTCAAATCAAGTAATGAACGCTTATAGGAAACCAAAAATGATGAGCTAAAGGCTTTTTCTTCATTCAACTTAACCAAAGGCCCTTCCAAAACAGCTTTTGCATTAAATGGGCTCACACCGACGACTCCACCGAATCTCTTTTTATTTCCATCTTTCGTTTTAACATCAACAATAGCAGATACTCTTCCTCCATGCTCAACATTGAACCCAGCGGAATTTACATCTATCGTTTTTATCGCCTCTGTTTCAAATACTGAAAAAATCCCGATACTATGAAATGGATTAAAGATGGTCATGCCATCAATCATAATCTTATTTTGTACTGGCGCACCTCCACGGATATAAATCTGACCACCTTGATCTCCTGTACTGACAATACCAGGTAATACGGGCAAATATTGTGCTATATCCGCATCCCCACCAATAGAAGGCAATTGCTTAATCTGCTTAGGGCTTACCGTAATAACACCGGCTTTTACAACGGTACGCTTTTCAATTGAACCAGCAGTAATCTGCACTTCCTTCAATACTTGCGTAGATTGCACGATGGACATTTTTTTATAATTAATTGTTCCCGGCAAAATATTAACATCAACAAACAAAGTATCATAACCAATATAAGTAACCATGATTGTATGATTTCCGGACGGAACATCATTTAAATTAAAATATCCATTATTGTCAGTCAAATCAATTTTATTGGTACCGACTAAAGATACAGAAGCTGCTATGACAGAGTTTCCATCTTCATTATCAATAACATTACCACGTAAAACAGTTTTTTGAGAAAAGGCGGAAAATGAAGCTAAGAAGAGTATAAATAAAAGTATGTTTTTTAACACTATGCGTATATTTTATGTCGTAAAAGTAATATTTTTAAAAATTTAAAATTAGTTTCTTAGCAAATTATTCACTAATTAAGATAAAAACTCGATTTATCCTCTAACTTACATTCGTTCAGGCATTCCAATGCCCAATAAGCTCATGCCCGATTTGAGAATCTCTGAAATCTTTTCAATCAAAAACAGTCTCATTTGCTTTACATTATCTTCTGTGGCAGTTAGAATAGGGATATCGTGATAATAACGGTGTAATGATTTAGCCAAAGTATATAAATAATTAGCCAGTTGCGAAGGATCCAGATTTTTGCCTGCTATACGGACTGTTTCTTCATAAACAACCATATTCTTTATTAAATCGACCTCTAAATCATTTAATGAAGTAAGAGGAATTGAATTTAATTGAGCTTTCTCACGCCTTAGGATACTTTTTATTCGCACATAGGCATTTTGGATATAAGGTCCGGTTACACCCTGCATATCCACTGACTCTCGGGGATCAAAAATCATTTTTTTCTTGGGAGTGACCTTAATCATGTGGTATTTTAAAGCGCCCAATCCAATAATTTGAAAAATTTCATCTCTACTATCGTCAGTCAATTCTGCTACTCCGCCCCTATCTTGACCGGATTGGGCAGCTTCAGTAATAACTTCTGTCATCAAATCATCTGCATCGACCACTGTACCTTCCCTTGATTTCATTTTACCGCTTGGCAGTTCAACCATTCCATAAGCAAGATGATACAAGGCATCTGAAAAGTTCATTCCCAATTCTTTCATTATCTCGAAAAGCACCTGAAAGTGATAATTCTGTTCATCAGCCACAACGTATATCATTTTATCAAAGTGATATTCATCATAACGCTGTAAAGCAAGACCTATATCTTGTGTCATATATACCGATGTACCATCCGAGCGAAGCAACAACTTACGATCTAAACCTTTATCACTTAGGTCTATCCATACAGAACTATCCTCTTGTCGATAAAAAATCCCTTTGTCAAGGCCAAATTTGATGGCTTCCTTGCCCAATAAATAAGTTTCACTTTCAAAGTAATTTTTGTCAAAATGAATTCCAAGGCGCTTATACGTTTCATTCATACCTGCCATTACCCATGAATTCATAGTCTTCCACAAATCAATGACTTCCGGTACGCCGGCTTCCCAGTCATTTAACATTTTACGAGCCAATTGACCCAGATAACTATTATTATTGAAATATTGATTTTTGTAACTTGCAAAAAAATCATCCCTTTTTTCGGGAGAATTGGATTGAGATAGTAAGGTAATTGCATCTTCAGAGTCTTGCCAAGCCTTATATTCTTCTTTGAATTTTGATTCAAACAAAACATACATATCCCCAACATAGTGATCACCCTTGACTTGTAAGACATCGGGAGTTTTCTTATCTCCAAATAATTGATATGCTACCATACTCTTACAAATAGCTATACCCCTATCATTAATCACCTGAACCTTTTTAACATCATGGCCAAGAGATTGTAAAATATTCGTTATGGAGTCCCCCAACAACATATTTCGAATGTGCCCAAGATGAAGAGGCTTATTAGTATTCGGCGAAGAAAACTCAATAATGTATTTTAATCTTTCATCATCAGGATTTATCGAAGTACTAATATTGTTAAGTGTTTCAATCCAATAAGATGCTGTTAAGGTAAAGTTTAAAAAGCCTCCAGCTACATCAATAGAAGAAATTTGTTCATTCTTATTTTCTAAATATTCTTTCAAACTAATGCCCATCTGATTGGGATTAGTTTTTAAGTCTTTTGCAAAAGGAAATAAAGTCACCGTAAAATCACCTTTTATTTCCGGCTTAGTAAATGTAACGGGTATATCCTCCGGCTTTACGACAGCATTATATATTTGATTAATTCCTTGACAAACAAGCTGCTGTATCAATAACTGCATCGCCATATCTTACAATAAATTTTAAAAATGCAAACGTACGTAAATTTTAGAGACAATTTAAGTGAAGCGTAAGAAATAGGAATATAAATGAATAAAGCATCCTAATCCCAAATTCAGTCATTGATGTTATACAAAATCGAATAGCGTCCATCATGAGGAACGTCCCAATTAAGGAGATATTTCAATGATTTTTTAAACTTTTTATTACAAATCCTTTATCGATTCAACATGTTCAATAGTTGAATTGGGGTTAATACACAAGCCAATAGATTCTATGATCTCTTTCAGTAAAGTTATAGCGATAATTCTACGGGCAAGTGCCAAGTTATCAACTTGATTTCAATATATATGGAAAGTTTGTTACTTTTGCGACAAATTTTAAAAAATGTCAAGAATATTAACATTAAGAGATGCCTTAAGAGAAGCGATGGTAGAAGAAATGCGCTTGGATCCGAAGGTTTTTCTTATGGGTGAAGAGGTAGCAGCATACAATGGTGCTTATAAGGTAAGCAAGGGGCTATTGGATGAATTCGGTCCGGAAAGAGTAATAGACACACCTATTGCAGAGTTAGGGTTTGCCGGCATAGGTGTAGGTGCTGCTATGAATGGACTTAAGCCAATTGTTGAATTTATGACATGGAATTTTGCTGTATTAGCATTTGACCAAATTGTGAACAATGCTGCCAAAACTATGAGTCAATCGGGAGGTCAATTCGGTTGTCAAATAGTATTCAGAGGTCCATCAGGAGCTGCCGGGCAATTGGCTCAACAACATAGCCAGACTTTTGAGTCCTGGATGGGAAATGTTCCCGGTTTAAAAGTTATTTCTTGTACTGATCCTGCTGACGCAAAGGGGTTATTAAAATCAGCCATTAGAGATCCTAATCCGGTATGTATGATGGAATCCGAAGTGTTTTACGGTGAAAAAGGTGAAGTCCCTGAAGGAGAATACTTAGTACCTATAGGCAAAGCCGCAATAAGAAGAGAAGGAACGGATGTAACATTGGTTTCATTCAACAAGCAAGTAAAAACATGTACTTTGGCAGCGGATGAACTAGCTAAAGAGGGAATATCCGCAGAAGTTATTGATTTGAGAAGTATTCGCCCATTGGACATCAACACTGTAATCGAATCTGTTAAAAAGACAAATCGAATCATCGTTGTTGATGAAAGTTGGCCAATGTTTGGAGTCTCCGCTGAAATAGCGTATGAGATTCAAAAATATGCTTTTGATTATTTGGATGCTCCTGTTACAAGGGTTAATGCAGCCGATAGCTCATTGGGATATTCGCATGTCTATGTCGATGAATATATGCCTAATCCGGCAAAAATCATTCATGCTGTAAAAGAAGTCATGTATATCAAAAAGTAAGAGTTGGAAATATTCCTTTTGACAACAGATATATTCAACCCGAACTCAGCAATAAAGGTTTTTTAAAACCGCATAATGCTGATTATGAGGGTTAATCCCGATGTACGAATCGTTTCAATGGTTTCTGTAAACTATTGATTACGAGTCATAAATCGATTCCGCAAATATCAAATGCGGAATTTGGGTTCAAGGATATACTTAATTCTTTCGACTCGATATCGAACATTTATTTATCCAAGTGAAATAAATTAATTCTATGCGTTTTTCAATAATAACAGCATCTATTTTGGGTATCACAGCTGTAATCTTGGGGGCATTTGGGGCTCATGGTCTAAAGCCCGTCATTTCAGCTGAATCTCTTGAAGCTTATCGCACAGGAGTGAGCTATCAATTTTATCATACTTTCGCTATTTTAGCTTGTGGCATTTTATATCACATAACGCATAACAAAGCATTTCTCCTTGCATCAAAATTCTTTTTAGTAGGTATAATTTTATTTTCCGGTTCCATATATTTTTTAAGTACAAGGCAATACACCGGTATTGAAGGATTAGGGTTTTTGGGCCCTATCACGCCTTTGGGTGGATTAACTTTTATTGCAGGATGGGTTATTATCTTAATTTCTTCCTTAAAGTTGAATAAAGGATAGACTATCAGCCATATAACATAGAAATATTCTACTTTTGGAAATCATTAACCCAATCGCAAAAATTTCTTTTTCTTATTTTTTAAGCCAAATAGCCGGATTAAGTGGATTTTCCTTATTCCACAATTCGAAGTGCACTTCTGTATTGCCTGAATCCGTATTGACTGCCGCGATGCCGACCATGTCACCGGTATTTAGCTTCTGACCTTTTGATACAGCGACAGATTCAAGATTAGAGTAAATGGTATAATATTTACCATGATTTATCATGACTGTATTTTTATATCCTGACAAAAATGCTATATGGACAACTTCTCCTTCGAAGACCGCATTAACTTTAGCATTTGTCTCTGTTTTAATATCTATTCCATTATTAACAATAGTGACATGACTCAAATCAGGATGAGCTTGTGTCCCAAATCGTTTTATAATAACTCCCCGACCAACAGGCCACACCAAATTGCCCTTATTAGACTGAAAATCAGCTGACAAAGCTGCGCTTTTGGGTGTTTCAGTGATAGCGACTTCCTTTTTCTCTGAAACTGTTTTGACAGGCTTCTTTTCTGGTGCTTTGACAGGATTAACATCTATTGCTGCACTTCCAACATCAGGTTTTTCATTATCAGCAGCAGCTTTTGTCTTAGCAGCTTCAATTGCAGCCAACCTTGCAGCCTCTTTTTTTCTTTCGCGTTCAGCAAGCTCGCGTGCTTCCTTTTCTTTACGTGCAATTTCCCGCCTAATAGCTTTCTCAATATCAGAAGCAATGGCACGTTGTTGCTTTTGCTGACGATTTAAGGTAGTTATTAAGTATTTTTCATCTTTAGACAGATTGGCGAGTAGTTTATCTTTATCTTGCAAATCTTTGGATAAAAGGTCGGATTGATTTTGTTCCTTTTTAAGCAATAGCTGTTTTCCAGATTTTATGAGTTCCAGATTAGAAAGTTCTGATTCAAGTTCCAACTGTTTGGCTATAATAATGGCTGCTTTTTGTTTGCGGTCCTTTTTAATCTTCTTTAAATATAACCATCGATGAAAGGCTTGATTCATACTTGTTGAGGACAAAATAAGCATCCATTCATTGGTCAACAAAGAAGCTTTATAAGCACTTTTCATTATATTCCCATAATCATATTTGAGCTTACTTATTTGATTTTCGAGTCGAATAATATCGTCATTTTTCCCGGTCAGAGAGACTTGAACTGTTTTAATTTCTGATTGAACGCCGGAAATAACATATTTACGACCCTCGATCTTTTTTTGAATCTTGTTATAATCCTTTAATGTACTCTCTTTACTTTTTTTAGTATTTTCAATTTTTTCTTGGGTGTGTTTAATATTTTGTTCGACCTTTTTTTTCTTTTTTTCTAAGGCTTGTGTATTTTGACTATAACCACTGGAAACAAGAAAAAAAGATAGTGTAAGTGTCAAAAATATGGGTTTAAGGAGCCATGGGTTTATATCCCACAGGAATTTCAAAAGGGAATTTGAATTTAGTATTTCTTTTGACCTCATTAAATGATAAATTTATATATAGTAATTTTACATTATTCGAAATAATCTCTAAATCACGAAGGTAAGAAAACTTTTTTTTATCATATAATAATTTATAATCTGCTAAATCCATTTTTAAATATATTTTTTTTGACAAATCTTCAATCATATAAGAAATCATCTGTTCAAATACAGCATTTATACCGATAGATATACGGTTAGAATCTTTTCGGTTGGTGATAATTTTCATATTTTCAGTTGATCTGATACTATCTTTACCCATTTCCATGTAATAAGGGTTTCCTGCAATTAATTCATACAATATATTAAAATCAACCGGTGCATTCATTTGGGTCTGAATTTCTTGCCAGCTTTTTTTCATATAACTGCGATGAATTCTATCAATGACATACATAGAATCTTTATTTATCAAAATTCGGGCTCCCTCTAAACCAAATTTTTTCAACTGCATCCAAATTATGCTATCCTTGTGAATTCTAATATTAAAAGCAAAGTTGTATCGGTCTGTTGTATTTTCAAGAACCATTTCTCCTGTCATCTCAGCTGTTTGAAAATCCAATCTTAGTGGATTTGTAGCATTTTCAATTGAAAAATGACTTATAGGCTCTTCTTCCTTGCTTGTATTATCTTTCGAAGAAGTTTCAGTCTTTTGAATTGGCGGCGTTACAGTTGAATCCTGTGCATTTATTTGTGACTTTTTATGGACGTGACAAGAGGTTAAAGACAAAATTACCAATACTATCGAAAATAATCTCATGATTTGTTTATCTAAATAATCGCCAAAGTTTAAAAAATATTATCACAATGCGTTTAAGAAAATCATAATTTTTATCACCTTTACAGTTCATTGACTTAATTCTATGGATTAAATCAAATAAAAGCTTAATTTTTATGTATCCTGATCTTTCGTATGTTTTCCATGATTTATTTGGCACACCGGTTGATAACTGGTCTTCCATAGTAAAAATGTTTGGATTAATGTTGGCCATTGCAATATTATGCAGTTCTTATTTCTTGAGTCTTGAATTAAAGCGAAGGGAAAAGGATGGTTCCATCAAGCCAATTAAAATAACTAAAGATGGAAAATCTACAACGATATGGCCGCATGAGAAAGTTGGCGACATCACAATGGTTGCAGCCATATCAGGTGTAGTAGGTGCCAAGTTATTCGCTATATTTGAAAGTATTGAGTCTATTAAATCATTTATTCGAGATCCATTTCATACATTATTCTCCGGCAGTGGATTGGCCATTTATGGTGGATTGATTGTCGCATTCTTTGCCGTAACATGGTATGTAAGAAAATTTGGAATAAAAATATTGACTATATGTGATGCCACGGCGCCATCCTTGATGATAGGATATGGTGTTGGTCGCATTGGATGCCAGTTGAGTGGTGATGGAGATTGGGGTGTAGTTGCCGCCAATAAACCCAATTGGTTTATCTTTCCGGATTGGTTATGGTCTAATACCTATCCGCGAAATGTCGCTCAAGAAGGAGTAAAAATGGTTGATTGTGTCGGAAATTATTGTACAGAACTAGCTCAAGGAGTGTATCCAACGCCAATTTATGAGACGATATTGGCATTCATCATCTTTGGCGTTTTATGGTCATTAAGAAAAACACTGATTAAGCCGGGCCAGATATTTTTCCTGTATTGTCTTCTGAATGGATTAGAACGATTTTTTATTGAAAAGATACGTGTAAATGACACTTTTGACTTCGGTGTTTTTACAGCATCACAAGCAGAAATTATCGCTTTCTTTTTATTTTTTATCGGAATAGCAGGCTTCATGATCGTTTCTAAAAAACCATTCCATAAAGTTCAAGTATAAATTAATATTGCGTTACCGCATTTAATCAACTCCATTAACGTATAATTCAAGCACTATACATTATTCGATTTTGTACATATTTAACTGTTTATATATATTATTATAAATATTTATTATTTATATATTATCAATTTTATTATTCTACATAGGATTCTAATATCTTTTTTAAATCATTCAATACTTTGACTTTGTTTTGATCCTTTTTCATAGTCAACATTCCTATTACAAATTCGACGTTTTCTATTTCATCATAGATATGCTTCAAATTACCGAAATTTTCAATTACAAAAACCAACTCTCTTTTTACATCGAGATAGGCGGAGTCCAATTCTTCTTTGGTTTCAGATAACAACAACTGCATCATATAAACCTCTACTATTGCCTTATTCCTACTGTACATCCTAAATCCATCTTTATCAATAAGTAACTTACCCTTAATATCATTTATAAATGCATTCAATGTTGTATAGTCTTTTTTCATCAATTTATTCATTTCGACCAAAAGTGTTCTACTTCCGGTCAAATAACTACCAAGGAAAAATCCATATAGCATATAAATTGAATCAACAAGCATCGTTTTATCAATGATTCCATAAGCTTCTCCATAATATTCCTTCATTTTTAATAGACATTTTGAACGCTTATCCACTTCATCTCTTCTCAAGAAAGATATTCGTCGGAACAACAAAGCTTTAAGGGCTCTTCGTTCAGCTGTAACTCCAATCAAATCCAAAACCTTGATATCAGCCAACAATTCATCCAGTAAAGATTCATCTACCATACTTGTTTCCCGATAATTATCCAGTAAAACCTTTCCTTTCAGACTACAATAAAGCTCCAAAGAAGACACTGAAAAATCAGCTTTTTCGATTTTAAATAAACCATCCAGCTCTTTCAATGACTTTTCGGATTCACCCAACTCTGCATATATCTTTGCATAAAGCTCCTTGATATAGCCGGTTTCAAGATTGTTAACTTGTACCCTATTTATGATATTCAGCAGCTTAGAAAGATGATCCCGTTTGCTGACGATTTGGCTTGTAATAAACGAAATCTCATTCTGAAGCTCAATGATTGCTTGACTCTCTGTAACATACGGTGTATTATCGATTTTTGTTACTGACTTATTAATTAGTTTATAATAATGATCACCATAACATTGGTAAGCTCCCCATGTATTATTATCCGGGTGATTGTCATAACATTTTCTCCGGGCTGACAAAACAGCATCACCAAATTCGTATCCATCAAACAATTTCCTGTATAACTCCGTAGAAAAAGTATGTGCAGCTGCATCATTAACTGCCCAACCTGCAGCGACGACAGCCTTGACCCCCATTTTGATCAATTGTGTACCAATATTGGCGGCTAAATTAGATCTTCCCTTATAATATTTTTCATCCAATCCCGTCATATCTATTGAATAACAGCAGTTAATAAATATAAATTCAGGAACATACGACAATTGGTTGATCATCCCAGGTTCGAGAATCAAATCCTTTCCTAATACGATTCCAACCTTTTTCCTAACTTCTCCATTGACTTCTTCATCCTGATACAACCCATGTGCGGCGAAATGCATAACTCTATACTGTTCGGAATACAAATCGGTAATGATATCTTGCGCATTTCTTCTAATGAGTGATGTCACTTGAAACTTATTGTCATTCAACAACCTTGTCACTTCAATTGCTTCACGCTCTGCTCCGCTTAATTGAGAAAATCCACTATCTGTGTAATCCGGATCACCCACTACAAAGGCTTTATTCTCTTCTGCCATGATAGGGTTATTCCTGTATTTATCTGTCAGCAATTGTCGTATCATACCGGTATTGACAAAAGTAGGTGTTTCATTTCGTGCATTATCAATAGATGTGTAGTCATGAAACATTTCCCATGGAAATTGAGCAGAGTATTCATCCATCTTCCAAACCATATTATTTTGATTGCGGATTATACTTTTGAAATCATTTGGAACTAACAGTTCAAACATAGTCTTGGAAAGCCTTACATCCCAATTACTTCGGTGTGAAAACTCTCGAGCAAGGTATTCAACCATCTTCAAGTCGGTAGCTATTCCATCTTGTTCAATGCGAGCTCTACCCGACGTCGAACTAAAAGATAGACCCCTTGGCGTACTATAACCGTGTACATAAGTTGCGCTTGTGTTGAATGTATGCCACCAAGCTGCACCTTCATACAAAGATAACCTTCTTCTTTTTCCTAAACCCTTTCTAAATTGACCTACAGCTATATTTAATGAATCATGGTTTGATTCAATGTCTTTAAGTATCTGATAACACTGCTGGGCAATATCCTCATAATAATCCACAAACTCTATTTCCTTTATCGTTTTTAGACCCGAATTCAGCTGCACCATCCGTTGATTAGCTCGTTGCACACCTGACAAGATAGCCCGGATACATTCAGAGACGGGCAATCCGGCAAAGGATGTACCCAAAAGAATAGAACTTATTCCGGTTGCTATGTTTTTATTTTCGACTCTGCTATAATTGTCTCTGAAAAAAAAAGCATATTGGATAATTGCTTTTTCCACTGTGATAGAAAGGCGATAAGCGGTCAATTGATCCACCGGCCCCAGACCGGCTATCAAAGCACCTTTTGGCTTAGAATCACTCTGATAGGTCACTTCACTAGCGCCAATGTCTCCCGGATAAAATCCCAATCGATGACGCTCACTTAATTTTTGTTTTAAATAGGTATCCAAACTCTTTTCAGCACTATATAGTCCGTCATGGAGAAAATGTCCAACAAGGACCGGATGAGCAGCATATTTTAAGTCAGCATTTAAAACTGTAACGTTAACAAGAGAATCATCTACTTTTGATTTATTTGACTCATTGAATCCATCAAATATTGTTTCGATTATTTGATTATCATTCTCTACAATAATATCGACATCTTTCTTCTCTTCTTCCACCTCCAAGCCACGGCTGACGGGCGGCACTTGAGGCAAAAATCCGGAAGAACCAAATTGTATGATTTCACGAATTGTTTCAAATATTACTTCTTCATTAGCTAATGAACCATGGGAAATTTCGCTATAATAGACGTTGGTAGTTGGCACTTCCGATGGAATTCCTAATTCCCATGTCACACTACCATCACCTAACATTGTCGTCTTGTAAACTAATTTCTTCCCACCAAACAACTTGGTTTGAAGATCATATCCATTGACTGTCTTGCTATGTCCGGCTATATAATAGACTTTTTTGAAAAGTTCTACAGGCATCTTATAGGATTGGGTCGAGTTTTTATAATTATGATACAAAGTCAGCATTTGTTGATTAGGTACTGCTGTATCATTTGCATAATTACTTTTATCTTGCCAGAAGGACTCTTTTTCAAAACCTTCATTTGTCATCGGCAACAATTGCATCACACCCGGGTAGTTAGAAACAGATTGAACAATTTCTTTTTTTGTGTATTTAAAGTCAATGAAACTAAGTAACTTAACTCGATCTGAGTGTCCGGTTAAGACTTCCATGATAAGGTGTGAACCAAGCCATGGGGTGCCTAATAAAAACAATTTATTGTTTACTCCCTTGCTAAAATTATCAATAGTTTGTGTATGATTAATCATGATTTGTTTCATCACAAGCCCACCCATTGAATGGGCAATAATGTGAATGGGTCGATCATATTCCATATATTTATCAATCAAAGAAGCAAGGTCCCTTGCAGCTGTCGCCATATCCAACCTCCAATCGAATCCAAATACTTTTAATTCATGGTCTTTCAATAAGAAGTTACCAATTTTACTATAAAATTTATCCATAGCACCGGTCGAATAGATCCCTTTAGCGCCGATATTCATTTTATCTATTAAAGCTCCTTTGTTGAGTCTTAATATAGAAAGCCACAAGTCATTCTCTTTATCGGCGAGTGTTGAACCCATAATTCCCGGGATTAAAATGGCAATAGGTTTTTGACCGCTTATGTTATCACAACTAAAAACTTTGGATTCAAGCTTTAGATTAACTCCTCTGGAATCCTTATCTCTGGCAACTAATTTAAATTCTATATCGCCTTCTTTGGGGATTCCATTTATCGCCATTGATATAGCTTTCCTGGAATTTTCATTTTTAAAATAATTAAAATGATTTGTCTTAGATATATCAGACAGATAATAAAAATAATATCCATCAACACTCATCAATCCCTTATTCATTGAATTAGTGTCTACAACAAAGTCATTCTGTCGCCAAAAATAAATATTTGTCAATATGACCATAATTGAATTGCCGACACTTCCCCCTATAGTGGCATCACCCGCTATTATGTAGCGTTCCGCATTAACTTCTATATCATTTCTGTTGTTCAATTTTTGAAAAGTGGAAGATGTGACCATAGACCATAATCCGGGCATACTTCGAGCATCCATTCTGTGTGACAAAACATCCATGACAAACTCCGTGACAGCACTATATATTGGATTGGCTTTTGTCCCAAACACCATTCCTATCAAATTTAAAATAGCATTCAGATAAACATCTAATCTGTTTCCCAGAATACTCGTACCACTGCTTGGACTGGCAACGCGGACAAAACGTCCTATCTTCAATCTCTTTAATTCAGCCAATTGATTCATCTCTTTCACAAGATTATTGAATTCCGGTGCATCCTGACTTAGAGATTCCATTTCAGGCAAAGAAAATCCTTTTATTCTATTTCTTGAATCGCACCGACATAACAAGTCACCAATCAAGCCTCCACGGGATTGTGACAAAATATCAATTGATACGTTGGATGGTAAAGCTTTTAGTATATCAATAACATTGGTAATAGGTGACACCGAAATAGTATAATGCTGTAACGCCAATACATAATCATATCTTGAATGAATAGACTTCCACAAATCACCGTTCTTCAAGTCACCAAAAGAACCTTCTGTACTGCTCAATGTCCCATGCAACAACAATAATATTTTGCCACTCACCTCAGTCATTGAGTCGTACTTCGTCATGTTCATGTCTTTATCAATTACGAACAATCCCGGGTTGGTCATCACTCTTTTGTCCACCTTTTCCGCAATATATGCGGCTGTTTTACTCGCTGCATCCGCCTCAAATACATGGAGTAACTTGCGCTTTATATACTTAAAGACTCCCCTATCATCAGAAATTGAAACTCCGTCGGTTAGGACTTTGTACTCTCCTCCATCAGAACGTTTTATTTCTGAAGAAAAAACCTCATCCAGATCGCCCAAATAGCCAATCCATATTGAATCATCTTCCATGACAGCCTGACCAATTAAATTAGCGTCCAAGAGTTCCACCTTTTTACCTTCCCCTCTTGTTTGTACACTTTTAAAGGTGCCTATTGCCTTATATTCACCAATTATGGGTACATTGGATTGGGTATCCTGAACTCCAATTACTCCTATCTTTTCAAATTTTGGGTTATTCGATGAAAGATTATTTTCTGGAGAAGGTGATTGATTTTGGTCACCTTGATTAGGATCATTTGCCATAATAAATTGAATAAATAGTTAGAAAAGAATGTTAATTTAATCCCAAATTCCGCATTAGACAAATACGGAATCTATTTACGACTCGTAATCAATGGTTTACAGAAACAATTTAAACGATTCGTACATCTGAATTAACCCTCATAATCAACACTATACGGTTTTACTTAACCTATACTGTTGTATTCGGGTTGAAAGTATATGATGACTTATAAATATATAAAATATCGATATGCGATATATATTCATTTACAACATATTATAAATTATTACTTGAGACCTTTCTACTGTATAAAAACTTTAATTTGTATTATTTCGCAAATTTGAAATAGAAACATAGATTTAAAGTGATTTAATATTCAAATGTACTAATAAATGATTAAAGCACAAACTTTTACCTTTTAATTTTGTGTAAAATAAATTTTCCTACTGAATTTAATATTTTCGCTCTCTTATGCTCTTAAAGCGGGATGCCGCCTCTAAGAAATAATAAGTTCAATTTCAGCATTGTTGCATTCAAAATGGCTATGAGATAATCAATTTATATAGTGCTGATATTCATGTTATTGTGATTTTATTAGGCATAATTTTGCAATTAAAAGTGTTGCGTTGCTAAAGAATTCGTAATCAATGATTTCAAAAAATCTTTGAAACGGCTCCTTCATCTAGGAAGTCTCTATTAATCAAAACTCTTCGGTTTTTCAAACTTCAAATACGGAGCTCGGATTAAACTATATAGTAAAGTTAGTGTTTGAAAACAAATAATTCTATGCAATTACTGTTCAAATACTTGAGAAAATATTCAGGTTTAATACTGTTTACATTGGTGTTAGCAGCGATAGGACAACTATTCAGCATGATGGACCCGTATATCATGAGGCTTTTAATAGATAACTACACCAATGATTTGAGCAAGTTTACTTCCCGGGATTTTTTAAAAGGCGTCCTAACTTTAGGTCTTGCGATAATTGGTGTAGCCATGGTATCACGCATAGCAAAAGCATTTCAGGATTATTTGGTCAATTTAATTACTCAGAAAGTTAGTACTGAAATTTATAATGATGGGCTGAAACACGCATTAAGTTTGCCTTTCGAAGTATTTGAAGACCAAAGAAGTGGAGAAACGTTAGGAATTTTACAAAAGGTCAGAACTGACGTTCAGCGTCTATTATCAACTACTATCAATATATTATTTGTCTCTTTGATAGGAATAATCGCAGTCACAATATATTCATTTTCTGTATATTGGGCTGTTGGGCCATTATTTGCGATAACCATTCCAATATTAATTATACTAAGTGGTTATTTGACCAAAAAAATTAAGAAAATTCAGAAGACAATTGTAGCAGAAACAACTGCATTGGCTGGCTCAACAACCGAATCACTTAGAAATGTCGAATTAATAAAGAGTACAGGGTTGGTTGAACAAGAAATAAACCGTCTCAACGATACAACCAACCAAATCCTCGAATTAGAAATTAAAAAAGTTAAATACGTCCGCAGCCTTTCATTTATCCAAGGCACTGTTATCAATTTCATCAGAACGACGATTATCGTCATAATGGCTTACCTAATCTTTCAAGGGAAAATAAGTGTCGGCGAATTCTTCTCTTTGTTTATGTATAGCTTCTTTATTTTCGGGCCATTGAATGAAATCGGCAACTTAATCAACCTGTATTCTGAAACGCTTGTTAGCCTCCAAAACTTCAAAACACTCATGGAAATGAAGCCTGAATTGCCGCCACACGATGCTATTCCGGTAGGCTCTATCGACTCTATTGATTTTAATAATGTGTCCTATCACTATAATAGTACGCCTAAAAATGCTTTAAACAATATAACTTTCAACGTCATGCAGGGCGAAAAAATCGCTTTCGTCGGTCCCTCCGGTGCAGGAAAAAGTACACTTATCAAACTTTTGCTTGGATTATATAAACCTGTCAGTGGCGATATGCATTTTTCTAATATACCTATAAAGCGGATCAATATGGACGACATCAGACATCAAATAGGTATCGTCAATCAAGACACTCATTTATTTGCCGGGACAATAAGAGATAATCTTCTTTTTGTTAAACCGGATGCGACAGATGACGAAATAAAATCTGTATTACGCAAAGCCGCTGCACATACATTATTGGATAGAGCTGAAAAAGGAATTTATACAACTATAGGAGAAGGTGGAATAAAAGTTTCGGGTGGAGAAAAGCAGCGGATATCCATTGCAAGGGCATTATTGAGAAATCCACATTTGCTTGTTTTCGATGAAGCAACATCAGCCTTAGATAGTCTAACAGAAGAAGAAATCAACGAAACGATTGAAAATTTGCCGGATAACGATAAAAGAATAACGATTCTTATAGCTCATCGACTAAGCACCATTATGAATTGTAATCGAATTTATGTATTGGAAAATGGAAAAATTGTAGAACAGGGCAATCATACTGAATTGTTAGAGAATAAAGGTCTTTATTTTGCCATGTGGCGTCAACAAGTAGGTATGGAAAATGAAATTTTAACCATATAATAAAAAAAGTTAGTTAGAGAAAATCATTTCCAAATGGTGGAATTAACCCTTCCGATATCTAACCAATTTTATATCTTTGCGCCATTTGATAAAAACCGACTTTTTGGTTATTAATTAAAACATAAATTTTAAAATGAAATACGACGTTTTGGTATTGGGAAGCGGTCCCGGAGGATATGTAGCAGCTATCAGAGCTTCTCAATTGGGTTTTAAAACAGCCGTTATTGAGCGTGAATCTTTAGGAGGAATTTGTCTCAATTGGGGTTGTATCCCCACTAAAGCCCTAATCAAGAGTGCAAAAGTGTTTGAATATATCAATCATGCATCAGAATATGGCATTACGGTTGAAGGAGGCAAAGCTGATTTTGATGCTATTATCAAGCGAAGCCGTGGTGTCGCAGATGGAATGAGTAAGGGTATCCAGTTTTTATTAAAGAAAAATAAGATTGATACTATTTTTGGCAACGGCATGTTAAAAAAAGGAAAAAAAGTCGAAGTTACATCCGCCGATGGTAAAAAAACAATATATGAAGCCAATAACATTATTATTGCTACCGGAGGTCGTGCCAAAGAACTTCCCGGCATTTCAATAGATCACAAAAATATTATTGGGTATAGAGAAGCTCTTGCATTGGATAAATTACCAAAATCAATGGTCGTTATAGGCGCCGGAGCTATAGGAGTTGAGTTCGCTTATTTTTACCATTCTCTTGGAACTAAGATTACCGTAGTTGAATTTATGGAGAATGGCCTTGTACCGAGAGAAGATGCTGACGTTTCAAAAGAGTTGAATAAAATCTATAAAAAGAAAGGTATTCAAGTTTTGGGAAATACGGCGGTCGAAAAAATTGAGTCGGCGGGAGGCTCCAGTAAAGTCACCGTTAAAGATAGAAAAACCGGAGCATCCCAAGTAATTGAATGCGACATCGTATTATCCGCTACCGGCGTGACACCCAATGTCGAAAACATAGGCTTGGAAGAAGTTGGCATTCAGCTAGATAGAGGTCACATCAAAGTAGATGCATTCTATAAAACAAATATTGATGGTTATTATGCTATCGGTGACGTCATTCCAACGCAGGCTCTAGCCCACGTCGCTAGTGCGGAAGGAATAACTTGTCTTGAAAAAATAGCCGGACACAATCCACAAGCCATCGACTACAACAATATCCCCGGATGTACCTATTGTTCACCTGAAATTGCATCTGTCGGTTTTACTGAAGAAGCAGCCAAAGCAGCAGGTTACACCCTTAAAATCGGCAAATTTCCATTTTCGGCATCCGGTAAAGCCGCAGCAGCCGGTGCTAAAGACGGTTTTATCAAATTAATTTTTGATGAAAAATACGGTGAATTGTTAGGCGCTCACTTTATTGGCGATAATGTTACTGAAATGATTGCTGAAATAGTGGTAGCGCGTAAATTAGAAACAACAGGACATGAGATGATTAAAGCCATTCATCCGCATCCGACGATGAGCGAAGCCATCATGGAAGCAGCGGCTGCGGCTTACGGGGAGGTGATACACATATAATTATCTGATTCTTTTAATAGAAAGATCAACAAAATTTGGATGTTTTTGATTTCATCGATTTGATATTCAACAACATCCAAATATTTTAACTTTATCCATTCAAATCTTAATATATTCTGGTTTAAAAGATGAACCATACTTACCATGATTTAGTTAGTCAAACCTTCTATTTTCCACAAGAAGGTTTCGGTTTGGAAGAAAATACCTTACTTTTCCATGGTATTCGTTTGTATGACTTACTCGAAAAGTATGGAACTCCTTTAAAATTGGTCTATCTCCCTAAAATATCTGACCAGATAAAAAAAGCAAAAAATTATTTTGAAACAGCTATTTTTCAACTTCAGTATCAAGGAAAATATAATTATACATACTGTACTAAAAGTTGTCATTTTAGATATGTTTTAGAAGAAGTATTGAAAAATGATGTCCATTTAGAAACATCTTCGGCTTTTGATATCGACCTAATATGGAAATTACATGCGGAAGGATTGGTTGATAAGGACAAAATAATTGTAAATAATGGATTCAAAAACGATGCCTATATCCGCAGAATATGCGGTATGATACAATCAGACTTCAACAACATCATCCCCGTCATGGACAATTGGGAAGAACTCGATATATTCCATGATTATTTAGGTGATAGGAATTTCAATATCGGCGTCAGAGTAGCAACTGAAGAAGAACCCCATTTTGAATTTTATACCTCGCGACTCGGTATCCGAAAATCAGAAATTCTCGATTTTTACAAAGAAAAAGTTCAGAATAAATCCAATGTAAACCTCAAGATGCTGCACTTTTTCGTGGATACAGGCATCAAAGACAATGTCTATTATTGGGATGAATTACGCAAAGGAATTAAAACATACTGCGAACTTAAAAAAATATGTCCTACACTAACTGCCATTAATATCGGAGGCGGATTACCCATTAAAAACAGCCTTGGATTTGAATATGATTATGGCTATATGATTCTGGAAATCGTGCGGCAAATTCAAGATGCCTGCATTGAAAACAATATTCCCACTCCTGATATATTTACTGAATTTGGAAAATACACAATCGGTGAAAGCGGTGCTCACTTTTTCTCTGTAATCGGCCAAAAACAGCAAAATGATAACGAGTGCTGGTATATGGTTGACAACTCTCTGATGAATACACTTCCCGATGCATGGGGTATCAATGAACATTTCATTCTCCTGCCCATAAATCATTGGGATCGTGATTACAAAAGGGTAAATATTGGGGGATTGAGCTGTGATAATTCTGACTATTATAATTCAGAAGCACACAGCAATCAAGTATATCTCCCTGCCATTCAAAAAGATGAAAAATTATACCTGGGATTCTTTCATAGTGGTGCTTATCAAGATGCTCTAAGTGGTTACGGCGGCATAAAACATTGCCTCCTCCCCTCTCCCAAACATGTATTAATCGATAAAGATCCGGAAGGAAAATTGATAGATTGGGTCTGGGCAAACGATCAGGACTCAGAATCTATGTTGAAGATATTAGGTTATTAAAATTATACAAAAAATTTATTGATTCCTTATTTCTTTGGAGGTAAATTTAAACATATTTCTTAGTAAATAATTTCATTTAACTTTTTTAAGTATTCTAAATTTTTGTCGATTTTTTTATTCATTTCGTCGATATTCCAAATTTCAAATTTATCCTATTTATTCTTTATTTAGTCATTTGTGATGCAGATTAAAAGCACAATTTATCAATTTTTCAAAATATAATTTGCTCTAAATTTTAAATTTTAAAATTATACACATGGGAAACGTTTTTTGTGATATTTGTTTCCTATTGAAAAGAATAATTACTTTTGCACCTTTATATAGTTAAAGTATTTCAACTTGACCAACACGAAAGATATTATTGAAGAAAAAGCGGTACAAGTTTTTTTAAAATATGGCTTTCGCTCAGTTACAATGGACGACTTGAGCAAAGAATTGTCTATTTCAAAA
>JAGPCT010000085.1 GCA_018057925.1 Saprospiraceae bacterium | reverse complement strand
ATGATCGGATACCGTTCTGATAGCCGTACAAATAAATCTTTAACAAAATTCGTGGATCAAAGGATGGGCGTCCTTCCTGTTGTATAGTTTTAGCTTTAAAACCAAGTTTAGATAAATCCAGCTTTTCGGCAAAAGCATCCAGGAACCGGACGGGATCATCCGATGCCACCAGCTCCTCCAGGGAACTGAAAGAAACCTGGTGGCGATCTATGGGTACTATGTGTTGCATAGGAATTAAATTTCCCTAAAAATACCAATGAAAAGGCTCACATTCATAACTATTTTTCAATAGAAATTAACAATGGATGGGGAAAATTAGTAATTTCACAGTCTGCCGTTATCCGTAATTTTTTGACATGATGAATAAATATTGTTGCTTAATCATACTTTATTTTATTTGCATAATTTGCGAGGCTCAAACTCCTGATTGGGAATGGGCAAGAAGTGCTGTCAATAATTCGTCAATCGCCTTGGCTACTGGTGAAGGAATAGATGTAGCTTCTGATGCCTCAGGAAATGCTTATGTTACAGGTTGGTTCCAGAATGATTCAATTTCATTCGGTTCTATTACTCTCTTTTGTCAAAACCCAAAGGGCTATTACACCTTTGTAACAAAATATGATTCATCAGGAAATGTGCTTTGGGCAAATAAATCAGGCGGGACAGGAGGTGGTTTCGCCAACAGCATCGCAACAGATATTTTTGGTAATGTTTATATAACCGGCATGTATGATTCATCATATATCTCTTTTGGAAATGATACCCTAAATTACAACGGAAAAAATATTTTTCTTACTAAATACGATACTTCCGGTAATGTTTTATGGGCTAAATGTGCAGGAGGGACATCAGTAAATGCTGTTAGCAACAGCGTAGCAACAGATTTGTATGGAAATGTTTACATCACAGGATCTTTTGGATCGTCAACTATGATTTTTGACTCAGATACTTTAATTAACAATGGACTATATAATGTATTTACTGCAAAATACGATTCTACAGGTAATGTTCAGACACTTCAAGATTTACCGCTATTAATTGAAAGTCATGTTGAAATCATTAATTACCATATTTTTTATAGCATACCTGCAATTTTGTGCTGGCCAGGGAAATGATAATTATTGGCCTTTGGGATATGCAAGTTATAGCCCACAACCTTTAGCTGGTGGGATGCAATTAACTTTTCCGAGTAATACAGCAGTTCTTGATACACATTCACGTCCAATGTGGTTTGTTTTTACAAATGCTGCTATGAGCAATGATACCGGGCAGTTGTTATTTTATACAAATGGTGTTTTTATTGCAGATGCCCAGGATGATACCATGATGAATGGAAGCGGACTAAATCCAAGCTGGTACACAACGCAGTTCAGCAATACAGGATTGAGATCACCTCAAGCCGATATCATAATTAAATCTCCAGGAAGTGACAGCATCTATTACCTGTTTCATAGTACAGCAGATTTTCCCTTGCCACTTGGACGACCCAGGTACTTATATTTAAGTGCAATCAATATGAATGGAAATAGTGGTCTTGGAGAAGTATTTAGTAAAAATCAAATTCTTCTAGATGATACGCTTTATCCAGGTGCAATAACTCTTACCCGTCATGGCAATGGTAGGGACTGGTGGCTACTTGTGCCCAGATGGGGGCCAAGCATAGGATATTACACTTTTTTGGTAACACCTGACACGATTCAACAAACAAACTACCAAACTTTTCCTTTCGATGGCTTGCAAGGTGGGCAGGCTTGTTTTTCACCTGACGGTAGCAAATATATCATAAGCTATTGGTGGGGGGTGTCATTTTTTGATTTTGACCGTTGCAGTGGGGCACTTACTTTTCTTGAAAACAAAGTTTTTCCTGACAGCGCCTTTTGCCTTGGAGCGAGCATATCATCAAACTCACGATATGCTTATGTGACCCATGGTGGATTTGAAATACTGCAATATGATTTGCAGGCAGCAAACATTGTCAATTCAGAACAAGTGGTGGCCACTTATGATGGCTTTGAAGCCCCTGCAGGATGGAATACCAATTTTTGGATGCATCAAATTGGCCCGGATGGCAAAATTTACATAAATACAACAAGCACAACAATGGCATTGCATACCATTGAGTCGTCTGACAGTGCTGGTATTGGCTGCAATGTGCAGCAGCACTCAATCCTACTGCCGAAGTTTAATGCAACACTTCCTAATTTTCCAAATTATCGCCTGGGAGCATTGTCAGGTAGTCCTTGTGATACACTAACTGGAATCAATAATATACAAACGCATGATTTAACTTTAAGAGTTTACCCTAATCCAAACAACGGAGAATTCAACATAAGATATCAACTTCCTCAAAATATTCAAGGAATTTTGGAGGTTCATGACATTAACGGTAAGTTGATCTGGTCACGGAAATTGCCGCCATGGAGTTCAATGCAGCAAATAAGTCTTTCAAAATCTATAAACCCTGGAATTTATCTTGTCAGCATCAAATCAGGTTATTATTTTTTTATACAGAAGCTGGTAATTTATGACAATTAATTCTCCGGAAGACGGCCAACCTATAACAGCCCGTTGCCGTTGCCCGCCTGGCCAGTCGGACAGGCACAACTCCCTAAAAAAAACACATCAATATTTTTATTGATGTCATTAATAACCATATACGGCTATACAAGCACTAATTTTTGATGATGCTATTTGTTGCTAAGGAGTTGGTGGCAAAAAAATGTTGAAAACTGCGACAACTCCATTTCCTTAGCTCATTAACCTGATAACGAGCTGCTTACCAAAACCCTGTCACCCCGGCAGCTTCGTTCAACTCTATACGATAGCTATCGGAGTTATTCGCAATTTGGCAACTACTGATTTCTATCGTATTTTTCAGGAAGAATTGCGGACAAAAACTTTAGAAGTTATAGCCAATGGTAGGATAAATTACGAGCTTAGACAACCTATTCTCTTGCGGTGAAAAAATAAATTTATTACCGCATTTTTGCGGTGATAAATTCGTATATTTACCGCATAAAAATTTAGGTAATGGTAAAATACATTTACGAGTGCAAAAACTGGACAGATTTTTCGTGGCAGGACAAAGCCATAAATGTCGTATTTGGTGAGGTGCGGCTTATGCAAGGTAAAATAATAGGGCAAATGAACGCATTGGGCTTTTTTGCTAAAGAAGAAGCCACACTTACCGCCTTAACCTTAGACGTAGTAAAATCATCAGAAATTGAAGGCGAGATACTCAATTATGACCAAGTACGTTCAACAATTGCCAGGCGTTTGGGCATAAACACCGCTGGACTTGTATCGAGCAGCCGCCACATTGAAGGCATTGTAGAAATGATGCTGGATGCCACCCAACGATATACTTTACCTTTAACCGAAAAACGTTTGTTTGGTTGGCACGCAGCACTTTTCCCTACTGGGTACAGCGGACCTTACTTAATTGAAGTGGGACGATACCGAACTGGTGAAATGCAAGTTGTTTCGGGCGCAATGGGAAAAGAAAAAGTGCATTACGAAGCCGTAAAGCCTGAATTAGTAAAAACGGAAATGGACAAGTTTTTGGATTGGTTCAACAACGAAAACAGCCTTGACCCAGTTTTGAAAGCTGCCATAGCACATTTTTGGTTTATCATCATTCACCCCTTTGATGACGGAAACGGCAGAATTGGAAGAGCCATAACCGACATGTTGCTTGCCTGTGCCGAAGGCAGTGGAGAACGTTTTTACAGTATGTCTAGCCAAATATTAGCCGAACGCAAACTATATTACGAAGTATTGCAAAAAGTGCAACATAGTTCAGGTGATATTACCGAATGGATCGACTGGTTTTTGCATTGTCTCAAAAATGCGATGCTCTCCACCGAAAACACTACACAGAAAATATTGCGTAAAGCTGAGTTTTGGAAATTACACGAACACACACCAATCAACGAACGCCAACGCTTAATACTTAACAAACTTTTTGACGATTTTGAAGGAAAGCTACAAACCTCAAAATGGGCCAAAATTGTCAAAACCTCTACAGACACAGCTTTGCGAGACATTAAGGACTTGGTAGAAAAAGGCATCTTGAAACAAACTGACGAAGGAGGACGAAACGCAAACTACGAATTAGTAGACTTTAAATTAGAATAACCACTGGCTATAACGGCACCTAGCCCTAAGCCGGGGTTTTGGTGCGCACCCGACAGGAAATTGTATATTTGAGCAGCGAACCACGCATCAACTTTTGGAGTTAATATATCTTTGAACGAACGGCAGTGCTAATTCAAACAGTCATGAAAAAAATATACAAATCAAGTAAAAGAGAGATTTTGATTTTCTTATTTCTGGTTTTTTCTTTGAGTTCATTTGGTCAAATATTGCCTGAATGGGTAGATACAATTGGAGTTCCTCCTCCAAATTATGCTTTACAGGTTGACATGAAAGTTGATCCATTTGGCAATACTTATGTCGGATCATTAAGAGCCGATACATCAGGTAATCATTACTTGGAATTAGTAAAATATAATGCTGCAGGAACCAGACTTTTTGTAGTTGATACCACTTTAAGTTATACTTATTCATTAAGCATTGAAATTGATGATTCTATGAATGTATATGCGGCAATCAATGACGGTAGCCCAAACAGCATTCTTATTTTGAAATACAATACAATCGGTAATTTAGTTTGGTCATCAACAAATGCTTCTCTTTCACATTATTCGTTTTTAGGAGGCTATATTAAGACAACTATTGATCGTAATAATAATATATATGTATCTGGTCAGGGTGACAGCATTCCTGTTAGTTCTAACCATGATATTATTACTATGAAATTTAATTCATCAGGAGTTTATCAATGGTCGGCCCGGTATGATCATGATTGGAATGATGGCGGCTTTGTTTACTTGGGACTAGATAGTATGTTAAATGTTTATGTTACCGGCAGAAGTTGGGATCCGATAACCAGCTGGGATATTGCCTTAATAAAGTACAATTCTTCAGGTGTTCAGCAATGGGTTCAAAGATTTGATATAACTGGAATAGATTATGAAACCCCATCTTCCTTTGCTGTTTCACCTGGCGGAAATTGTTATGTTGGCGGTATGTATTCGGTTAATGGGGGCGGAGGTGCAGATTATTTAGTTATTAAATATGATAGTAGTGGTAATTTCAAATGGAGCTCAGTTTATAACGTGACCGCAGGAGAAGACTGGCTTAAGAGCCTCAAAATTGATTCATCAGAAAATGTTTATGTTACCGGAACATCAGCATTAAATAGCGGGCCTGATAGAAATTATTTTACTATGAAATATGATTCTTCAGGAAATATTCTGTGGACACGATCCTACGACAGTTCAAATGGGCTTGGTTTTGGTGAAGATGCCAAAGCACTTTGCCTTGATTATTTAAATAACGTATATGTAACTGGGTTTAGTTTTGACGGTAAAAAGTATATTTTTACAATAAAATATGATACGAATGGTGATACGTTATGGGTAGCATCTTATAGATACAATTCTATGTCATCTAGTGAAGCTTACAATTGTTCATGTGATTCATACAATAATGTTTACTTGTCGGGAGTTCATAATGATTACAACGGATCTGTGAGTTTAATAACCTTAAAATATGGTTCAACAGTAAATGTTGAGGAAATTATAAGCAGTAATG
>JAGPCT010000051.1 GCA_018057925.1 Saprospiraceae bacterium | reverse complement strand
TATTCAGCAAACTGTTCATATCCACCATAGTTATTAGGTATCCCCTTTGTTCCAAGAATCGCAATTTTCATTTAGAAATAAGTTTTTGATTTAACGCCACTAAAGTCTCACTTTAAATTTACATTTTTGCATTAAATTTTAGAATGATATCTGAACTCAAAAGCACCAAAGGAATTTTAATTGGGCTAATTTGTTTGCTTTATGTTGGATTATTTTTCCCAATCCATATCAGCAATATCACCATCATTGGTATCCTTCTTTTTTGTTTAATCAAAACTCCTCCTAAAGATTTTCTAGAAACACTTAAACGAAATGTGTTTTCAAAAATAATGACTTCATTTTACTTTTTATACATTATTGGATTGCTTTACACTTCAAATTACAAAGTTGGCCTTTTCGTCTTGGAGAAAAAAATCACGCTATTATTGTTCCCTCTCCTTTTGTTACCCTTATTTCAGAGGGTCGATATTGGCAAGAGCATAGTCTACAAAATAATAGGGTATATCACCATTTTGAGTAGCATTGTTTTAATAGTAATCGCTGGGTACAAAACTGTAATACTGCAAAATACGCAAGCCTTTTATTTCGAAAACTTCACTACTCCTCTCCTTCCGTATGTCTATTATTCCATTTATTTCGCTGTTGGTTCTCTTTTTCTACTGGAGTCATTATTTGAAGAAATGATTAAATGGAAATATGGTGTTTTCATTCTGTTTATCTTGTTTATTTATTCAATAAGTTTTCTGATACTCGTAGCATCGAAAACAGGAATACTAGCGTATGCTTTTACCTCAATCATTCTTCTTTATAAGAAAATTGAGAACGGAAAAATAATCACTATTTTTCTTGCCGTTTTAATTATTTCTTCTTCCACCGTCCTATATTTTAACGATACGACCAGAGGCAGATTCACCGAGTTAAGTCAAAATCTATCCATTCTGACCAGAGATGAATTGGGTGATTGGCAAGAAGAGACGCTTACCGGATTAAATATGAGGCTTTTATTCTGGAAAATTTCAATTGTTAACTCGTGGAAAGATAATCTTGTGTTAAGTGGTAATGGGACAGGTGATGCCCAAGATTACCTGGATTCACTTTATACTAATCCCAAATATAATCGAGAGGGATACGTAGGTTGGGATTCCCATAATGAATGGATATTTACGTACTTACAAATTGGAATAATAGGGGTATTCATGATGGGCCTGCTGTATTCTTACCTCTTCAGGAAAGCCAACAGTACAAATGATATGAAATTATTGAGTTTCCTGTTGATTACGTTAGCCTTCAGCATGTCAGAATCAATATTAGAATCCAATAAAGGAATTGTATTTTTCGCCTTAATGTCAACCTTATTAAGCTCCAACACAAGTAAAGCCACTTTCCATCCGGATGTGCAACATCACAGGGCTCGTGACAATTGATAATTGTCCTGATCTTTATATGCTAACAAAGCAATTAAGAAAAATAGGAATTGTAACCACCTTGACCAACTTACTGCAGTTGTTCCTATCTGACATCAAGGGAGCGTCTGGATCAATCTATTTGAATAAAGTATCGTGAGTGAATAAATTATTGCTTAATGTATTGTTCAGCAACTCCATCACCGAATTCAAGTCTCTTTTTTAGAGAAAATTTTGCTTCCGATAACTTTCGTTTCTGATCAGCACTCATACCTTCATCATGGTATCGCTTAGAAATCAGAATCCATAACGACTCGGCATTTGATAAGGTTGCTTCAAAATTTACATACGCCAATTCCAGCGGTGGATTGGTGGCATGATGGATTTCGAAATAATACCTGTGATACCAGGCATAATTTGATAGTACAAATTGAGTTTTGCTTTCGGTTTTCATCACTTCCGCTGCCGTCTCTCTCCACAGCTCAGGCGGATATAGGTTAAAATAAAGCGAGTCAACGAACAAGGCCGCATTCAAAAAACTGAAAAGCAGTAGCACCAGTATGTACGTTCTTACTTTTGGGGAACTAATGGATTCTAATCCAAGCCCTGCAATGAGCAATAAAGCGGGGAATACAATAAATGTATACTTATGTTCTAGCATTGGCATCCTTAAGATGGAGTACAATAACGGTATCATGAACCCAAGAAATATCCAACCTATAAGAACAATATCTTCAAGTGTGACTAATTTTTTCTTCACACGAAGATATATAAGCCTTAAAGAAAGTAACGACAGGATTGCAACAATAACACGTGTTGTATTGTCGCGGAAGTACATCCAATAGAAATCTAACAGAAAATCCCAACTCAACTGACGTACATGAAATTCTGGTATACCTAAATCAGAAAATACTACCGGCAGCCAGTGGGCAAATGAAAGACCTGCCAGTATACCAGATAACAAGCCATAGAAGATAAATTTAAGATTGGTAATTTTCTTCCAGAAAATGACAAAAGCAAAGAGAATAAATTGTGACACAAATACAACCATACCAAAGTAGTGGGTATTAAGAAGTGCTCCGGCTGCTAATGCATAGAAAATAAAATCCTTCAACTTGCCTCTTTTTAAAGCTCTTAAAAAAAAGAGATAGGAGAGTGTCGAGAGTAAAAAAACCAAGGGGTAGAACCTGACCTCCCTGGAGTGATAAATATGAAAGTAATTGATTGCTGTCAGAAATGATACAATTAATCCAGCGCGATCATTTTTGAACTCTTTGCTAAGAAAGAAGACCGATATTATTCCAAAGACCGCGATGACAATACTTAAAATTCTCCCAGTTACATCATTATAAGAAAAGGTTTTAAACCACCCATGGAGTACTAAGAAGTACAACGGAGGTTGATCTATTTTGCAATACTCAATTACCTCATTAACGGTCTGATCAGGATTTGCTCCAATCGCACTGTGAATTTCATCTAACCATAGACCCTTAACCTCTAGATTATAGAGCCGCAACAGAACACCCGCAAGACATATTAAAAAAAGAAGGAGGTATACCTTCGTATTAACTGGAATACTTCTCATTGATTTCGTTCTAACAATAGTACATTGACCTGATGAAAGTGATGCTTTTCCACTAAAACAAAATTATCAGCGACACTATTCTCGATTTGATCTGAAGAAGAGAAAAGCCAAACTTTCTTTGCATTGGGCACATGAATAAGAGAGTCATCTTCAATCACACGACTGAAAGTATTCTTAAAATAAAAATTAATCTGCCAAGCATTGTCTGTAAATATGGGATAATTATTCTGAGTATTCTTAGTAACAACAAACTCGCTGGCCTCCCGAAGTTGAGGCTTATTCACTACTCTGTAATAGTCTTTTATAATAAAGAGAGTAATCAGAGACGAAAGAACCAATACACCCATCATGGTGATCTTAATAGTAGTACGCTCAAAATTTTCCAAACCAATACAAATGGCGATTATAAGAGCAGGTATTGTAATAAAGGTATACTGAATGTTTAAGATGGAATTCCCAATCATGGACTTAATGAATGGTAGAAGAAGAGAAAGAAATATCCACGCTAAAACAATCAAATTCATTTGGCCATGTGTTGCTACTTTCCTACTTTCAATTGCCCATTTTAGAAATAGAAGTATAAACAACCCTGCAAAAACTGTTGAAATAATATCCTTGCCAAAATAGTTGTTGAAATACGCGAGTCCAAAATAGAATTTGGGTCTCTCAGCCCAAGAGTATCCCACCCATAATTCATTAAGTAAGAAATCATTCCAGGGAGTAAAAAGGAGGATTGCTATTGCCGACAAGACAAATCCCTGTAAAACGGTAGCCTTTGGTTTATAGACAAAAAATATGATTGCAAACGTAATCAACTGGCATATGAATAGTAAAAAGCCATAGCTATGGATGTTTATTAAGGCAACTGTACTGAAAGCGTATCCATAGAAGGAAGAGGTGCCAGAGTCCTTAATGGATCTGACAAAAAACAAATAGGACAAAATTGAGAACAGAAAAACCAGAGAGTGGTAATTAACCTCTTGAGAGTAGGTTATGTGCCAATAATTTATTGCAACCAGTAACGCGCCTATAAGAGAAACTTTTTGTGATGAAAACTCGCGCATCAACAAATAGAATGCAGGAATAGAAACAATCCCCACTATGGCGCATGTGTAACGACCAACATCAGATGTATAAGAAAAAAGAGAGAACAGGGAATAAAGAAGCATATTAAGTGTTTGACCTCCGTGCATTCGAGAGATATTAATAATCGTTAATATATCAAGTTCAGGGTCTGTCAAATTCATCACCATAAGCTCATCTAGCGATAAACTCTCATAATTTAACTGATACAATCGTAGCCATGCACCCAGCAATGTTATACAAGTTAAAAAAACGAAAACAAGTCGTTTATTCATCATTCTCTCTCTTTGAAGAGCTAATAAATCCATTGTCTTAACCAGTAGGTGAATTCCTTAAAAAGAAAACGTAACATCAAACATAAAGAAAAAATCTCATAGCGTAATTCGGAGTTTAATGACTTTAGCTGGGACACCAGCGACAATAGCATTTTCAGGAATCGACTTGGTAACAACCGAACCTGCTGCAATTACGCATCCATTAGCGATTGAGACCCCGTCAAGAATTGTAACCCCAGCACCAATCCAACAGTTATCTCCAATGGTTACACCCTTTCTAGATTCTCCTTGCTTTCTTATTAAAATATAAGTTTGACTGTAGTTATGATTTTCAGAGAAGATTTTTACCTGAGGCCCCATGATTACATCATTACCAATCTTTATGCCCCCTTGTCCGCCAAGAAAAGATTGTGCACCGATGGCCGAATTATTGCCTATTACAATTCCAATCCCTTTATTTGCTATTACTCCCGTGCATGAAAGTACGGCATACTTTGCAATTGTAACATTGTCTCCTGCTGTAATGCCGTTTTTGGATAAGGCGTTTATGTGCGCTCCATCCTCGATAACAAAATTCTTTCCAACTTTAACCTGATAGGCATAATGAATAAATACTTTTCGTCCACAAAAAACAAACCCGGAAGAGGAAATCCTCAATTTGAGAAAGAACCCACGAATTAGTTGAAGAGATCTGTAATACACGATAGAGAAAAGTTGTCTTGACGAATAATCTGAGTGAAGTCTGTATGAAGAGTCGTTCTTCAAGTTACCAATAATGCTTTCTAATAGCTTTCTCAAAGAATTAATTGTTTTTTATTGCAGACTCAATGCTATTGATTACTGTTTGCGCGGCATGCTCCCATGTGAATTTTTTAACTTGCAAGAATCCCAGCCTCCTTTTTTCAGCATAAAGTTTGTCGTTGCTCAACAAATCATCAATAGCTTTAGCAATTTCATCAGGTTTATTCGGGTTAACATAGCTACCTGCTTCCCCACATACCTCTGGTAACGAGGTCGTGTTAGAAACAACTACTGGTACTCCTGAGGCCATAGCCTCCAATGGAGGCAAACCGAACCCTTCTGCGTATGAGGGGAAGCAAAAAACGTAAGCCAAGGAATAGATTATGTCAAGTTGTTTATTATCGACTCCCCCTGTGAACACAATCCGCTCTTCGATCCCAAGCTCCTTTACAACCTGATTATGATTTGATTTTTTCCAGTCATCAGAGCCAACAATAACCAAAGGGATATCCTTGTTGTTTAACAGGGGAATAGATCTTAACAAATTTCCAACATTCTTTCTTGCGTTGAGTCTTCCCACAAAAAGCAAAAATTTAGAAGGTAGTTTCAATTTCTGGCGGGTTTCCTCCAATAAATCGGTTGGACGCTCGTCCTTGGGAGCAAATCCAGGATCGATACACGGATGAGATACTGCAATCTTCTCCGCGCTATTCAACCTGAATCTTAGCATACGATTTTTTTCTTCTTCTGAGATTGTAATTACTGCATGTGCCCTTCGTACCAAAAATTTAAGTGGAGCAAAATAGAGGCGCTCAAAAAACGTATAATACTCTGGGTTAGATAAAAACAACACATCGTACACGTACGCAATTCTCTTTCCTTTTCCAAAGAGTGAAGGGAAGTTCTGATACAAAAGCGCGCCAAGAGAATGCTTGTGGGTTATAAATGGAAGAACGAATAGATTAGACAAAAGGCTGTTGCCTGCCCACGCATAACATAAATGAATGTTTTTGTTGGGTTTAATCGGAAATGGACGATCTCGATGTTTTTTGTTAAGAATAATGTAATACTCGTGGCGTTCATCTTTTAGGAACTCTTCAACAAGACTTCTAACGATTCTTTTTCCGCTGGGTGGACCTTCAAAGTACCATTTTGCATCAATACCTATTTTCATATACACATCGCTAGGATCAAATTAGATTGAGCCACTTTTTGTTTAAGCATCATTTAATTTGCTTCAAAATTCTAATAGCAATGTTTCGCATGCCAAAATCGGAAGGATGTATTGCTACAGAGGAGTTTTCAAATTTACCTAATGACTGATTCTTCTTATCCTTGTCAAGATCCGACAGATCAACGAAACTATACTTATTTTCTAAGGCAACTGACTTTTGAACTCCATCTTTGAATGTATTAGGCCAGAAGTTACTTGTAACAAGTACTTTAGAATTTTGAGTTTTAAATTTATTGATCATTAAATTAAGAGCGGTTTTGTAATCATTGTTTTTTCCGTATTCCTCAATAACATTTTCGCCTAGTCGAATAATCAATAAATCAGGCTTGTAACTCAGTTGCTCTTGTGGAAATTCATAATTAAAATCTCTTTCCCAGTATGCAATATTATAATATTGATAATCCCATTCAATGTTTTTGCGCACTTTTGAAAGTGTATCCATTAAAACATGAACAAAGTCCTTTTCTTTAGAAGTGGCTGCCATTCCCCATTCACCATACCATCCAATAGAAGGAAGCGGACCATGTTCCACAATACTGTTGCCTAAAATCAATACCTTCATTTTTGTCTTATGAGGTTCATTCTGTGCGCAGGATGTCAGTACAACCAAAGTGAGCAGGGCACCAATAATTTTAAGAGATTTGGTTTTCATATAAAGAAAGGGTAAGTCTGTTACTAAGATATTCAATTTTTACTTATTCAGGCATGTAGGTTGATGATACAGCCTGTCATATTTTGGAAAGATGTTTGTAAATGCCAGTATCCAGGTTACATACTCTGCTATGTTGCTTGTATAACTCCCCGTGAACTGGTAAATAAATATAAAAAAGAAGAGGAACGTTCGATAATAGTTGCTTAAGACTTTGGTTTTAAAGAATAAATATAACTCTACGAAAAGTCGTACGAAAGTGCCAAGTATTCCAAATAAAGCGAGGTTCTCCGCGAATGCATTCGGGATTCCGACCCGAGTCACATAATCAGGGTAGTTATAAAATGACCTGATCACACTGTCCCCAATGATCTTAATTTGCCCTGGTCCAACTCCCCACCAGATAGATTTTAAATCGGCAATAGTATATGCCAGATAAAAAGCCTCTGATGTTCTGCCGCGCCCTGATTGATCGCTGCCCATAATGAATGATAAAGCCCTTGTAAAAAGAGGATTGTCTCTATAAAAAATGAGAAGCATAATGAATGCCAGTAGACCGACAATAGCAAATGCACTTAATGAGTATAACAATTTTTTACTTGTCAGGAACCTGGTAACGTTTAAAGAAATCAGAACTGCGGCTGCAATAAGCAAGCTGGCGATGACTCCCAACGAAAGAGATAATGCCAGAGGCAATGAAATCATGAGAAGTTGCTGAAATGTTCTTTTTGAACTCTGGCCTAAAATGAATCCAATAAAGTAGAACCCAAAAATTGGAACAAGAAGGGTTGCATAATAGGAAGCTTCATAGGTGAACATCGCCAGTCGTGGCCAACTTTGAGTATCTACCGACCAGTGTCCCTGATCCCAAAATAGGGAACGATACGATGTAAAAACAAAAAGCAGCGCAACGATGGTCAGCCAAAAATTAGTGATTGATAATTTTTGAAATATATTTTCTATGCCATCATACGTTGTTATCAAAGTATAAAAACTATAACAAAATATGTACACGGTAAAAAATAAGGTTAATGATTTGGTATAGGTGAGCAAATCAACACCATTAAAAAGATGAACAAGGGAAAATGGAGTAGCTAAAAGAAAAAATTTTAAGAGTATCTGGCGTTTACCCTTTATTACTATCCATAAGTAAAAGACTGGTGTAAGAATTATTGTATAAAGCAGGCTAAAAGGAAGCCCCACAGCATTTATAAAAAAATAGATAAAAGCAAATGGGTAATACTTATTAACCTTCATGATAAAAGAATGGCAGCTACGCTTTCAGCACTCACTATTGTTTTCTAAATATCAAACGGAATCCGGGATTCGTCTTTGTGAATATTTTTCGAGAAGCCATGTTTCCTTTGGTAAAGATAGCATAAGACAATGGACTTTTCTCTGTGTATGTCATGTTTATCAACTTCTCCACAAAAAACAAGACAAAGAAAGCTGGCTTCAGAATCCGATACCATGATGGAAGCATGGTGTTAAATTTTACTTTTTCATGTGCAGATATTGGGTCAAGGCTTAGGTTGTGACCAGAAAAGGTGAAAGTTGAAAAATACTTTTTTATGTGAATGCCTTTAAAACCTAATTGAATTACGTTGTACAAAAAAATCACATCCGCTATCGATTTATATGATTCATCAAATTTACATTTTTCAAATATTTTCCTGCGATAAAATAAAGTGCACGTAGTGGTGTAAAGATAATTGCTAAAAAAGTATGGCCATCGGGGCTGAAAGGCTTTCCTGTAGGCAATCAGATTGCCAGACGGATCGGTTACTAAAAAGTCGCCTGCTATAAAATCGATATCAGGGTTATTGGCGAAATAGTCAATGATAAGCTTTAAAGTTCCTGGTAAATATTGTTCATCGCAATTCAAATGACCTACGATGTCTGCAGAGGTTTTGTCAATTGCTTTATTGAGGGCATTATACATGCCCTTATCTTTCTCAGAAAACCCCCTCAGTTGCTCATTACTCAATAGCCATTCAGCTGTGCCATCGGTTGATCCACCATCCATTACAATATGTTCCAACTCAAGACCTTGGTCCTGAACGGATAAGCAACATAACTTCAAATACGATAACATATTGAAGCTTGGTGTTACAATTGAAATTACAGGTTTTGCATTTTTCATTGTTACTCAACACCTATTTATCATTTCCATACCCCCAGCACATTGTCATATTTAAAGAATCCCTTTTTGTTCAGTGCTTTTTTAACACGCGCTGGCAACCTCCACACAATGGAGTCGATGTAAGCGCATATTTTTAAAAAGAAATTCGGTGAGGCTATTGCGTTCATTTCCTTAATATAAGATTTTATATTTCCGGACAATTGGCCATGATGCGTTTTAAAACCTCCTAAATGTGACTGCACGATGTAAAGCTGGGATTGATTGGTGAAACAGCTCCACAAATAATAATCACCTGCCAGCTTAAAAGTTCGAAGGCGTTCTAAATCTACAGTGGAATTTAATTCACTTCTCCAAAATGTTGACTCCTGCTGAATAAACGGTAAGACAGTCCCGTATATACCGGATTTTATAAACGATGTCCTGTATTTAAAAGGAATTTCAAAAGCAATAATTTGAGATTGTTCATTGTAGAACGTATTAATTCCAGTTAACCAAGATACCGGATTGTTTTCCATAATATCAAGCACAACATCAAAAGCAGTATTTGAATATAAATCTCCGGCATTCAGGTAAGAACAAACATCACCAGTAATTTTCTCTATTCCCTTTGTGAGGGCATCATACATCCCCGAATCTCTTTCTGAAATAACAATTAAATTGTGTTCATCAGCATACTTCCGAATGATCGATAGGGTATTATCTGTAGAGCCTCCATCGCATAGTATGTATTCAAGTTGAACACGCTTCTGAGAAACAGCTTTCTGTTGAATTATAGATTGAATAGTTTCTTCGATATATTTTTCACTATTGAAGCAAGCCGTGATAACGCTAAATTTATTAATTCGCTTCATGTGGGAATTTGTAATTAGTCTTTTCTTCCTGAATTAAATTATTCAGAACCTGCTTAAAATCCAGGTCATAAGACCAACTTAATTGCAATTTGGCTGGTGTGTTGTCACCGTAAATATCGGCAATGTCAACTGGTCTGTAGAGCTCGGGGTCAACAACCAATTTAGAGTCAGAAATATTTAATTGACTGAAAATATATTGAACTATTTCACGCAATGAAATTGATTGTCCAGAACAAATTATGAAATCCTGAGGCTTTTCTTGTTGTAGAATTCTCCACATGGCATCAACATAACTTGGAGCATAACCAAAGTCACGTTTAACATCTAGATTACCTACTTTCAATATAGAACGATGCCCGAAATGTATTTGAACACTTTCGGTAATCACTTTTTTTATGAAAAAATTCTTAGGGCGTAAATATGATTCATGATTAAAGAGAATTCCGCTACAAGCGAAAATACCATATGATTCTCTAAAATTGATAACTGTCCAGTAGCCGCTAGCCTTTGAAGTCGCGTATGGACTTATTGGGTTCATGGGAGTGGATAGGGTTATAGGGAGTTTCTGTACTCTGCCAAACATTTCTGAGCTCGAGGCCTGATAAAATCGAATGGGTTTATTCATCAACCTGATCGCTTCAAGAAGATTTAGTACAGAGGTTATATTGTATTGAATTGTCGATGTGGGGTGAGAAAAAGAAAGCCCGACCGAACTTTGCGCTGCCAGGTTGTATAGTTCATCAGGTGAATGTTTTTCGATGAGTCCAATTACAAACGCCAAATCGCATAAGTCACATTCTTCTAGAGAAACTTTATCCAGAATTCCCAGGTACTTTAAGTTTGATAAGTTAGACGAGTGATGACTTCTGATAATACCAATCACATGATATCCCTTTTCGATCAGTAATTTTGCCAAGTATGATCCATCTTGACCAGTAATTCCCGTTATAAGGGCTCTCTTCATATTGCAGTTAATCAAAAGAGTTATTATTGAATTCATTGCTTTTGGATGAGATGAAAAATAGATCCATCTGCCACAAAGAAAGATCAAGCTTTCTGAGCATAAAGTCTACCATCTCAACACTTAAAAATCCTAGCTTGTTCATGTATTCGCACATTTCGAAGTAGCGCAAACTTGTATCCGTCAGTTTGTAATTATAAACCTCAATAATAGTAAGCGAGGTTTCCTTTAATGTTTTTTCAGCGCCTTCTAAAATTGGAACCTCAAATCCGTGGGTATCAAGTTTCACTAAAAAAGGTCCTTTAAGATTGCGTCTTTGAATTTCTGCATCGATCGATATTACGTCCACCTCAATCGAGTTTCCTTCCAATGGGGTTTCAGAAGCTAATCCTCCGAAAAGAGCAGAATTGTCAAAAAATATTTTCCCCTCTTTTCGACCTGCTGCCGCTAAAACATATTTAACATTAGGATTGCCTTGACAAAATTTGTCCAATGCTTGTTTATGAGGTTGCTGGGCTTCAATCAGTAAGTAGTTAGCATTTGGATAGTGCTTCAAGCAATCGCGTGTCCATGATCCATCGGATGCCCCAACATCAATTACCGTATTAACCTTTACGCCTCTTTCCAAGCATCTTGATAATGCTCCATTCATTGTCAAGTCTGTTTCACTGCCTGTCTTTTCAATTCT
This sequence comes from Saprospiraceae bacterium, assembly GCA_018057925.1. Lineage (GTDB taxonomy): Bacteria > Bacteroidota > Bacteroidia > Chitinophagales > Saprospiraceae > Parvibacillus. The sequence goes on along the minus strand of JAGPCT010000051.1, from coordinate 8,140 downwards.
ATATCCTATGCTTTTCAAAGCATTCTTTATCAAGCTCTTAATCATGTTGCGATTTTTTAGCAGTAACTCAAAATTGGTTCATTTTTTTGATAATGGTGTCGATGTCTTCTTCAGTATGAAAGAAAGATATTGGCAAACTTAGCGTAGTTGAATGAATTTCTTCTGAAATAGGATGGTTCGCAGAATCCAAAATTCCCCTCATGGCTACCTGTCGATGAGGAGCTACCGGATAATGGATTTCAGTTTGAATTTCATTTTTTAATAGATACTCCTTTAGTGCATCGCGCTTCGGATGTCTAACATTATAAATATGATAAACATCAACGTAATCAGGATTACAAACCGGTTTAATAAAATTACTATTCAAGCCTTGATTGTAGAGTGAGGCCAATTTCCTTTTATGGTTATTGATTTGGTCAAGAGCTGAAATCTTGACATTTAAAAATGCAGCCTGCATTTCATCAAGTCTGGAGTTGACCCCAATAACTTCATTATAATATTTCTTCTCTGAACCATAGTTTCGAAGCATTGCAGCCTTTTTTCGTAACTCGTCAGAATTGGTATTGAGCGATCCGGCATCACCTAACGCGCCAAGGTTTTTAGTAGGATAAAAACTAAAAGCTCCAAAGTCGCCAAAGGTGCCGGCCTTTTTTCCTTTGTATTCTGCACCATGAGCTTGGGCGCAGTCTTCAATCAATTTAAGATTATAACGATTACAGGTTTTTACAATACTATCCATCGAACAGCATTTACCGTATAAATGCACCACCATGATGGCAACTGTTTTAGTAGTGATTGCACTTTCAATTAAAGTAGGATCAATATTATACGTACTGATATCGGGCTCAACCAAAACCGGTTTTAGATTGCAGTTCAGGATGGATAGGATGGTGGCGATATAGGTATTGGATGGAACAATGACCTCGCTTCCTGGGGGAAAATCAAAGGCCCGCAATGCTAAAACCAGCGCATCGAGTCCGTTGGCCATGCCAACACAATATTTGCTTCCGCAATATGCTGCAAAAGATTCTTCGAAACTTTTAACCTGCTTGCCCAGAATAAACCATCCGCTTTCAGCAACTTCTAGATATTTCTCCAAGTACGCTTTGAAAAAAGGTCGATTTAACTTTGCCAGGTTTTCGTATTCAATCATTTGTATTTTTCAAAAATATAATCGTTTTGGTCATAGTTTTCAGAGGCAAGTACCATGAGAATGGCATCCGGTGAAAATGCATACATCTCATGCCAGTCTTTGGGTTCAAGTATCAAGCATTTATGTGGTTTATCCAGCAGGTACACTACCTCTTTTGATCCATCGTTGTTCGAGATTGTGCAGCTTCCCTGAATGCAAATAGCAGCTTGTATGGTTTTATGATGCCGGTGCCCGCCTCGTCTTGAACTGTCGACACCGTAGATATAGAAAATCCGCTTTATATCGAAAGGAATTGATTTTTCAATAACAGTCAGGTTGCCTCTTTGGTCTGTAAATGTTTGCAGGTCGATAAGTCTAGCCATGGTTAATCAAGGAATATTTGATTCCAAAAAACACTCGTTTCACTTGCGTTAGTCTTTAATTAGATCACTGATCTTAAGATTATTATACAGCCCATAAATTCTTTGATACCGGTTGTATATATTCTTCGCCATCTTATAAATCACTGATCGCTCAGGTCTTTGTGTTAATGGTGCGGTAAAATTAAACTTCTGATTCAGCATTTCATTAACAGCCTCAATTTTCTTGATGTACTCTATATAAAGTTGAAGTACAGGCTTAAATCCAAGACTGTAAATATCGCTGAAATTTACTGTCCCATCATTGAAAAATTTAAGGTAGTGAAAATGAAAAAAAATCAACGGATATTGTATACCTGAGCTTCTTTCTGTCACAATCCAAGCCTTCTGGGGTGAAGACAAAACATACTGCTGAACATTCCACGGAGCTACACCTCCGCCCAGGTGTTCCAGAACGTGTACATCATTGAACCGTGTTGTCCAGTCATCTAGATATTTCTGGTCGCCAAATTTACCGTCTTCGAATCGAGCATAGCACCACTCGAAGCATCTGTCGCGCCACCAATGAAGTACTTGTAATCCGTTCGTATTATTTCTGAATGTAATAAATTGGACACAGTAGATGCCGCACTCAACTGATTGATCGTATTTGGGAGTATAGCGATGCTCTGTAATCAACACTGACTTTTTACCCATTTCATTCAGTAATACAGAAGGGTCGTTGTAAAAGCAGAGATCAGCGTCAATATAGGTGCAATGCGGTAGATCAAATCTTTTTAAGCAATAGTCAATTGTAAAGGACGTGCACGTCCAGCAATATTCACCTTTTGTGCGACCTGGTTTAACCGCCAGTAAATTTTCATTTTCAAATTCCTTTAGCGATATGATAGTAACATTTTCGAGATTTAGTTCATTCAGGATTTTTAGAGCAGCGTCATCAAAAGGAAAAATATACAAGTGAAACTTCGGGCAATGTTTTTTCAGCGACTGGTACATCACCAATCCCCGGTTCAAATAAAAAGAGTCAAAGAGTGTACAGTAATAGCTCATCTTAAGAAATCTTTTTTGCCAGGACAATATTGTCAAGATACAAATCTGAATTACCGGGTAAAATTTTGGATATCAACAATCCTGCTATGGTAACAGGAGAAATCAGGAACAGGATAATGAATCTATTGAGCCACTGGTTTTTTGTAATTACTTTTTTATAGATGAATAAAATCCACAGCTGAAAGATTACCCTGAAATCATTGACACTTTTTTTCAAGTAGATTATTTCAAAGCCATTTGACTCAAGCACATGACGAATTCCAAACGAACTGTACCGTGCATAGTCATAAGGCTGTTCGTGTTCATCCCATACAAAAGGAACAGTGAGTAATAAATTTCCTTTAGGTTTTAAAACTCGATTGATCTCCGCCAGAAAATTAGCCGGATTGAACACGTGTTCAAACACCTGGTTGGTGATAACCGAATCAAAGGCTGCTGCTTGAAAGGGTAAAGTTTTACCATCATAAAATACGTCAACATCCTCCTGTGTGTGGTCATGCCCAGGGTTTTCAATATCAACACCAATGTATTCGGAGAAAGTAAATAATTCTTTATAAGGCTTACTTCCACACCCAACATCAAGAATTCTTCCTGATAGGTGAGGGGCCATTTCTTTCACATGCTTCGCTAGTCCTCTTCTAGCTATAAAGAAAGGGTTAACAAATAGCCCGAGAAATCCGGGGTAGAATTCTTGCTTGCGAAGATGACTTTTGATTCTGTTGAGCATACCTTATTTCTTTCGCTGAAAAATCAAACCTTTAAAAACCGATGGAATATTGTTGGCCTTATCTGTCCCTTCAAATTCTTCCACGAGGTCGTAGTGGGGATTTAAAAAATCCAGGAATTTTTTCTCGTTAAAAAACCAGGATGGATAGCTTGCTGAATAAATTGAGGGGTGAACATTTTGAACCGTGAGCAAATCTTTACTTCCTTCATTCAGAAAAGGCATCTTATCGAAGATTAAAAACGGAGGATTAAGGTCGATCAATCTCTGAAGTATATCGTATGGTTTTTCCAGATAAGGCAAAACACTGGAAAGTAACACAACATCAATCTTGGTGCTTTTAAAGCACTCTTCCGGATTTAAAAAAAAATGCAGGTTCCTATCTTCGAAATATTTCTTTCCACATTCAACAAAATTCTTCTGCTCAACGATATTCCATTGGGTGTCCAACTGGTTAAGAAATTTTCTATTTTGAAAATACGTACTACCCAATGATCCTCCAAAATCAAGTACGCCCAATTTTCCGCCATGTTGGGAAGCTATCCACAATAGGCCGGACAATACGGGCCAATTATATTCTATCTTTTCGAAAAGAACTGAGTCACGTTCAAAGGCTGCTTCACCACGCTTCACCTTTAACAATGCGCTTTTTACTTTCTCTACAATGATGGAAGAGTCATAACTTGTTGAGTCCTTTAAAGCTAACTCCCAAGTAGCATAATTTCCTTGCCATCCATACTTAGATGATAAGATGCTGCCGAGGATGCGGTTAATAAACATATCTTTTAATTTATTTTCTTTCGCCCAAGAATATAATTCTATTTTGCTCCAATTGCTCTTCTAAAAGAAGATTAAAGTGTTTGCTAAAATTATCTCTAAACCACTCTATCGTATACCAGTGAGGATTGGGAATTCCAACTTTCCCATCCCACAACCCAAGGGGCATGAATTCAACAGCAACGTATTTTTTCGAAAGATCTTTAAGTGAATTAAATAAAAAGTCAATCCCGATCCTTTGAGTTAAAAGAATGTGGTGAGTGACTGCTAAAGCAATAACGAGATCTGATGAAAATCTTTCTTTCGGATTATTAGTGAACGTAGTGACTATCGGGAATAAAAAATTCATAAGAACAGGGCTCAGCTTAGTATTGTCCTTATTTAGAAGATGCATTACATCAACAGCATTTTCATCATAATCAGAACAACATGCGTGTTCTAAATTCAATTTTTCTAACATCATTCTTGAGAAAAAGCCTTGGTTGCCTGCAATTTCAAAAACTGTCTTAACATTGTATCCTCTCAATATTTCTATAATTCGTTCAAACCGATAATTGCCTGCAAGAGCATTTTCCTGGAATTCATTGTGGTAATCTCCCCAAGTGGTTTTGTACTCCATCTTCTTAAGTCTGGATATTTTCTTATGAAGCCTGAGTGGGTCAACATTTTGAAAAGGAAGTAGATTATTTCTCCTTAACATATTGAAAAAAATCCCGGCTTGCTTCGAAATGCCAGACCGTGCTTCAGCATTTATTATTCTGTCGGACTTATATAAAAAGTAGAATCTTGTAATCTTTCGAGTTAACTGGGAACCGAAAAACCTTAGGATAGGGTACTTATATAAAAAGTAGGAATCGTGCGAGATTATCGAATCGGAAGCAATGAGCTGTTTTACCCAGTGATAATCAGTAGTATTTCCAATTCGTAAGAGATACAGATAGGATCTTAAAAACTCTTCATAACAGAGCAAGCCATTAAAGTTTGCATCAACTTCTGTAAAACTTCCAATATCAACATATACGGGTCTTGTTCCATTGAAAACAACATTGTATGCATGGCAGTCTTTCATTTGATACCCGTACTTTCTCGAAATGGAATTAATCTTTAATACCGCTTCAGCAGCAGCTTTAAGCATTTCGAACGACCATTCATATGGATATGTGAGGGCATGAATTCTTTCATGTTCAAGCACCAACCCGAAATCACTTATTTTATAATCAGTAGGAGTAGTGTGAGGGATTAGTTTTTGTTGAATCAGCTCGTCAAGCAAGCCACAGCTGAACAGTTTATTGATGTGTTCAATTTTGTCTTTAAATATCGCCCTGTAAACTTTTTGATTCCAAAAAAACACTCGCCCTACCTCATCAGCTGTTGACAAGCCTGACCATTTAATTTCGCTTTGATTGATTTGCATAGTTAATAAATTAATATCACACTGATCATTTGGATTGTAGTTCCAATGCCCACCGCTTTAGTAAAAATGATTTGAAAAAATAGGCCGAGTACTTCCGGGTGCTTTTGAAGAACAACGGAAAAATTAAAACACTCATAGCCCATGCACTAATTGAGCTGATCGCAGCCCCCATACCGCCATATTTAGACACCAGCGTCAAATTAAGTAATACATTCAAACTGGTCATTAAAAGAGAGAACAATCCAACATACTTAGATTTTTCCTCAATAATCAGTGACCGGCTTCTAATGGAAACATGAAATACAAGAACGCAAGTCCAAATATAAACAGATAGAATAGGCGCAGCATTCATGTAAGTACTACCAAATAAAAACTGGACAACGAATCCAGAGGCAAAAGTAAAAAAGATTGCAATAGCTAAGGAAGAATAAGTCATTATGGAGAACATAAGTTTCAATACTCTTTCATACTTTGAGTAACTCTCCTGGATTTTAGTGACCATATACGGAACTGTTGATGCTCCGACAAAAACAGGTATAAAATACCAAAGTTGAGTTAGATTCACTGCTACTGAGTACACACCAACTTCGAATTCGCCATGAAAATACTCTAATATGATTCTATCGATTTGCATGTTAATGATAACAAGCAGGGAATCTGCCAGTAACCCAAACGAAGAGATAAAAAGAGCTTTGAGGTACTGAAAGTCAACTTTCCACTCACTAATCTTATTACCAGAATATTGATAAAGAAAAATGAGAAGGAGGGCACCAAGAATTGCTTCTATGACCTGGATTGTTCCGAAAATAAAGAGGGAGAGAGAGGAAATTATTGCAATCACCCTTAGCACATTCGTAATAATAAGCGCGGATAGACGCGCCAAAATTGTGTATTTCGATTGAAGCTTCGATTGAAAGAAAAAATCGATTACATCCAACGGCACTATTAAAAATGAGGCTGACATGATCACTACAAGAAACGCTATATTACTTTCGTCTCCTTTTAATAGAAAAATAATAATACAAGCCAGTAAGGCAGAACCAATACCACTGAATAGTTTTAGGAGTGCGGAACTTCCGAGAGTTGTATTGATTCTGTCTGGACGGTTGACCAAATCTCGCACTACTAAACTATCAATTCCTAATGTGGATAATGCAGAAAAAATAGCAATGAAGGCTATCGAATAACTATACACTCCATAATTTACGGGACCGAAATATCTCGCTACCCAAACACCAACAAGGAGGGACATCGACACGCGAATCCCCTTGTCAGCAACGAGCCAAATTGTGTTAACAGAAATCTTTCTAACGTCAGTATTGCCTTTCAATTTTTCAAAAAGCGACAACACTTTCGATACAATTGAATCTGCACCCTTTTTCTCCATACTACTTTTCATTGCAGCCACTCAGGAACTTTTTTATTAAAAGATACTTATTGCCGGCTGACAAAGAAAAATAAAGGCCTGTTTCAGCTTTTATTGAATCAAACCCTTGAATTGCTACCAAGTTGGTAGTGTCTGAACACATAGCAAAAGCCTGCTTATAAACTGAGACCAAAAGCAAAGTGATTACAAATACCCGCATAGTTTTTGTAGTGTATTAGTCTTGAAAGCTGATCACTGGCGGTCGATTACTTGTATTGTTTTTCCCTTTTAAAGTCAACTGATTTGATCACTTCACTAAGCCCTTCCTTTAGACCAATTTTTGCACTCCATCCCAAAGCAGAAAGTTTACTAACATCCAATAATTTCCTTGGTGTACCATCTGGTTTCGTTGTATCAAATTTGATTTCCCTTTGAAAACCAACAATATCATTGATTAAAAGCGCGAGATCTTTTATTGAAATCTCCTTGCCGGAACCGATATTAATAAATTGCTCCTCAGAGTAACGAAGCATTATGAAAAGGCACGCCTCGGCAAGATCATCAACATGCAAAAATTCTCTTTTTGGATTTCCAGTGCCCCAAATTTCCACTTCGGGTTTTCCTTCTTCTGTAGCCTGATAAAACTTTCTTATTAATGCGGGGATAACGTGTGAGTTATTCAAATCATAATTGTCATTCGGGCCATATAGGTTGGTAGGCATGGCGCTGATGAAATCACAGCCATATTGACTGCGATAATTTTCGCAAAGTTTGATGCCGGCAATCTTGGCAATGGCATATGGCTCGTTCGTCTCCTCCAGGTAACCTGATAACAAGGATTCCTCTTTTAAAGGCTGTGGCGCCATTTTAGGATAAATGCAGGAAGACCCCAAAAACAATAATTTCTTTACATTATGCACATAACTCTGATGAATGACATTGGTCTCGATCATCAAGTTTTCATAAAGAAAATCTGCACGATAAGTATTGTTAGCCATGATGCCGCCCACTTTAGCAGCGGCTAAAAAGACATACTCCGGTTTCTCAGCTGCAAAAAATTTCTCAACAGCCGCTTGATTCCTTAAATCCAGTTCGGAAGAACTTCGCAGAACCAAATCACTAAAGCCTTCCGCCAGTAATTTCCGTACAATAGCAGAGCCAACCATACCCCGGTGCCCAGCTACATAAATTTTGGATGCTTTCTCCATCATTCGTGGTATTGGAAAATTTTGTGCCCACCCTCTTTTAGATAATCATCCCTCTTAAATAATTGATAATCGCTACTTACCATGTCTTC
>JAGPCT010000050.1 GCA_018057925.1 Saprospiraceae bacterium | reverse complement strand
CGTCAAAACCATCCAAAATAAATTGATTTTGACGAACCATAGAAGCTATCAGGAGTCTCAGATAATTTTTTACTAAAATAGAACGAAAGGTTTATGTCAAATAAAATCTATTATTCAGCAGACCCTATTTATTGTCATGTTATTATCATATTCATGCCAGATGAATCTAACAGCAAAAGAAATGGAAGAGGTAGAAAGAGAAAATGGAGATATAGAAACCTGGGGGTGGGAAGAAGGTTTTGGCTGGGTATGGAGATCTACAGACCATGGTCCTGCTGGTGGAGGGGGCGACCACGATGGCAATATTGACGGAGCAGACCATGATGGTGACGGTGATCATGATTAGGATGATGACTTCTGGGATGAGTATTGGCAAGACCCCTGGGAAGGCTGGGAGTGGTATGATGATGATACAGAGGCAGGAACAGGGCCAGGTTCAGGGGGAGGTCAGAAATCATGTGCTAGGTTGGAAAGTAGAACGTATAAGCCACCCAATAGGGAGCGGAAGATTATAGGTATTGGTGAGGAGGTTGAGGTCAGGCTTGTAAATCGATGCGGAGGGATCGTGAAATGGGAAATGGAAGGCAATGGCACAAAACTTGAAGAAAGCAATAAATCATACAAATTTCAAGCTACTTGGACGCCGGGCAAGATAAAGATAAAGGCAACCTTGTATGGTCAGGACTGTCCTAGTAATTGTCCTTCTACCCTCGAGATAGAATATGAAGTAATAGCGCCAAATGGGGTTTACTTTGATAACTCCTCTACGAATCCTCATTGTCCTGGTATCTATCACTATCAGTACAGACCATCCTGTGGATATTCGGCCGATTCATATTTAAAACCTGATAACGTTAATTTTTATAACGTTCAAATGACTGAAGGTTTTGTTAAGGGAGAGCCTAATGGGCCTTACTTATCGGGTGTCTCAATACCGAACCATGAAGCCAATACTCAATATTTTGATTGCACTGAACTAGTTGTACCTGGCAAAGGAACCAAAATAGACAAAAGTGATGAAGTTTGGATGGCATTCAAATGTAGGGCCTATATTAACCCTGATTTGTTTGGTATGGTGAGCTACGATATACCTAATTATTTTTGGGAAAAAACAAATAATATTCGTGTCTTTTTTGCCAATACTTTACAGACTCATACTAATGCAGGAGGAAGTGATAATCCGGCCTTTACCTCATCTAAAGAGGGTTCTTCAAACTCTATTAGACTATTGGAACCGGATAATTGTTTAATTGATGGCCCTAATGATTGTGAATAAATGAAAAGATTATTTTTGTTTTTACTGATAATTTGTGTTATGCATAATTTGCGTGGGCAGCATATTATTAATAGCAATTGCTCTGAAGATTCTTCATCCTATGGTAAATTAGATACTTTGCTATATAACATAGCCATGAACGGCAAATTTGAATATAGGTATCATGGAAAAGAACTTCGAGATTTTATGACCAAGTCTGATACAATGTGTTCAATTAAAAATTATGCAATTGTTTTGGACAAAATATTGAATATGGGCTTGGATTTAACCAAGCCCCTTCCCAGCGGATTTGGAGATAGCAGGATGTCATTAGATAGTACTCAAATGAGAAGATGGCGTGAGGAATCAAGGGCTATTAACAGAGAAGTTAATAGAATACGAGGGTTGTTTTATTTATTCGTGGAAGTAAAAGATGAATATGAAAAGAAATTTTCCTACATCGAGGATTCCAAACATTTGAAAAAAGAGATTGCCGCTTTGATCCGTTATGGGACATGGACGCATCCTGATGTGGTAAGAAATGCGATCTTGCTCAAACTTAAGCATATCGACGCTGATAAGCCAAACAAAGACTACAGTGATTCTTTACGAAAGGCCAAAAAGAAAAGGCAGAAAGCCACTGATGACTAAACGAATACTTTTTTTGTATGTATGCTTATTTGCTGCTGTTCATACCCGTGGACAGCAGCAAAATTATTTGACTGAGGAGGCGGAGGTGTTTTAACAGGAACTAAAAAAAGGAAATGCTGTAAGAAGTTCTAATCTTAAGGATGCTACGACTTTATTCCCTACTGAACCTCCTCCAGTAATTCCGGTATGCAACGATTAAACTTAAAAAAATGACAATGAGATATTATATCTTTTTTGTTTTCGGCTTTTCCTTTAGCAATATAGCAGGACAGCCAATTGGTTGTGAAAAAGACTCGTTGTTTTATCATCATTTGGATTCAATTTTGGACCGGGATGATACTAAATATTATTTAAAGGAAAGAATATATTATGAAGGTGATAGTATTTGTTTAATTAAGAGAGTAGCTTATTCAATGGATAAATTGTTTGAAAGAGGGTTAAACCTACATGATAGATTAAAGCCTGAACCAAAATATGATCCTAATGATCCCTTTAATCAAACAACTATAATAAAAAAATATAATAAAATAGAGCTTTTCCTGTTTTTTATTATCCTAAAGGAATCATATGAGAACTTGTTTTATCCTAAATTATCAGATAAACAATATTTAGAAGTTGTTAATGATGTAATTCTGTATGGAGCTTTTAAATATCCTAAACAAGTAAAGGATGTTTTGTCTTTTAAATATAAGAGTTTGAGCAAGGATAAGTTTTATGAAGATATGCGGTATTATTTCAGAAAAAAGAAAAAGGGTTGATATTTCAATAAATCCTAATACGAACAATAGTATCGCATATCCTTCTTTGAACACAATTATGAAAACTTCAACTCATCATTATTTCTATGAATCAGCAGTTTTTTGAAACATGACATGGAAGATCCCAACGTATTATTTAGATGCTGCAAGTGAACTGAGTGTAGAGTTTTGTAAAGTAACACAAATGGTCGAAAATGCCGGAGGAGAGGCCAATCCATTTTTCATGATTTCAAAACAGAGTTCGTCAAATAATACTCGAGTGCAGGATCCATCAAGCTGTGTTCCAGTTTCTCAATTTCCTAATCCTCCATTACCTGTATGCGAGTGATTAAGCCAATTTTTATAATGATGTTTATCTTTGTGGTCTATATTGGCAGGTCACAGGATAATTCTGAAATTAGTACAAAAGTCGAAGACCCTACAAACGATTGGGGATTAAGTGCCTTGCCCCCTCCTTGTGATTGATGTAGTTTCTATAATATAAAAAATTATTTGTATGAGATTTTATTTAGTTGTGATTTTTCTAAATCTGTCTTTACATATGAATGCTCAAGAATATAAATGCTTGATTGATAGCTTGTTCTATTGCAATGTTGATAGTTTTATTAACACTAAGAATTCTTCTATTGAGTATCATATAAAGAAAGAAGTATTTAATTTAGAGTATTCGAGTGATGATTTGTGTATAATGAAACGATTCGCCGCTGTCTTTGATTTTTTGTTTAACTATGGATTGGTTATTGATAGGAGAATAAAATTTGAGAGCAGTAGAGATATTTTCATCTGGGCTAGCAGGGGAAAAGATAGTCTTCAGGCAAGAATGTATATGGATTCCTTAGCTAAAAGGAAAGTCAACTATAAAAATAATGAATCCGAATTATTTAAGATATACATCGCTTTTAAGAAGCAATATGAAGATTATTTCAGTAATGCTAAAACTAACAATACGAAAGATTTTCACACAAAAATCAATAACATTATCGCATACGGCGCATATACTCACCCATACCTCGTTCTGAATACATTATCATTTAATTACCAATCAATAACAATTGATAAATGGTATAATGATTATAGATATAAAGAAAGGGAGGTAAGTAGAAAAAAACAGAAGGCCTCTGATGACTAGGGTAATCCGAATTCAGCAGTAAAGGTTTTGAAAAACCATACAGTGCTGATTATGAGGGGCGTCCCGATATATGAATCGATTCTATGGGTTAAAGAAACCATAGATTCCATGTCGTAAATTGATTCCGTAAGTGTCTATTCCGGAATTAGGGATGTAAAATATATATTTTTCTTAATTATAAAGTATAAAATAAGCCACAACTTTGTAAGGTCGTGGCTTATTTTAATTTAGGGTGATATAAGATGACTTCAGTTTATTTTTAGATAAATACTTGAATATCTGTCAGTTTCTTTTTAACCCGAACTTTCTTTTATAGTCAATATTTTTAATTAATTTGGGTTAAAATCGGTTGCCACTGCTTCTATTGCCACCTGATACGTTACCCAAATTAAAAGTGACACCGGCACTAAACGCTAAACCTCTATTTCTAATATCCGTGTCAAGAGTCAAAGGCCCGATAGGAGGCAATTGGTAATAATCCGTAAATGCCATTACATACCTGCCTTCAGCAAATATATTGACGGATGAGTTAACAGCTATGTCAAGCCCTAAAGCTCCGACTCCTGAAACTTCAAATCTTTTAAAGCCTAAATTATCTAGATTTAAATCTCGGTCAAATAAAGTTATGGGAAGTAGCAAATTGGCATTGGCTTTCGCCCTTCCTTTCGCTAATAAACTGAATTGAGGACCTATGGCACCATATACTTTGATGATGTCATTGCCTACTTTAGCTTTTGCCAAAATTGGAACATCTATGTAGGTAAAACGATTCCAATATTCCAAACCGGCATCAATCGGAAAGTCGTAAATTTCAAAACCTTTTGATTCAGAAATTCTAAATCCTTTCTGAGTTGCATTTAACTCAGCCTGAAGGGCAAAATATGGGCCAAAGTTATATCCGCCCACTGCTCCGGCTGTAAATCCATGTAACGTCTTTAACGGCAATATGTTGGTTAAAGAATTGGCTGCAGAGGTCGAAGCCGCATTGTAGCCCGCTTTGAAGCCAATATATCCTTGTGCATTGGCATTAAATGCAAACCCTATGACGAGGGCCAAAATTAAAACTGAATATTTTTTCATTTCATTTGGTTTTTATCTTTTTGAAAATAATTACACCTTTAAGACGCAAAGATTAGAAAAAAGTAGTTAAAAAATCCTTATCACTATATTAATATTTTACAAAAGTCTGTTTGACGAATAAATTTGAAAGCTACAGTCCTTGTTATAGGAATACTGTAATTCAATGGATTAAATAATTTAATATTCAATATTATTCTAAAATTTGCAATGTATCACCTACAATGAAAATGGAACCTGTTACCAAGATTAAGTCGTTTTTTGTAGCTTTTTTCATCGCATATTGAAGAGAAGTAGCTACATCTGGCAAATAAACTCCGCCCAAGCCAACTTTTTGCGCCATTCCATACAGTATTTCTTCTGACATTGCCCTTGGAATATTAGCCTTTGTCCAAATATATTGTGCGGTATTCGGTAATAATGTTAAAACGGGTCCAACATCTTTATCGGCCACGGTACCGAAAATAATATAAAGATTGTCATAGGACATTGATTTTAATTGGCGAACTACATGCTGTATGCCGTCTATATTGTGTGCGCTCTCCAATATAATGGTAGGCTTATGTTGGACTACCTGCCATCTCCCAATAAAATAGGTTAGCTTGTCAACTTGAGCTAAAGCCATTTTGATGGCAGAATCCTTCCATGGGATATGGTGATAATGGTCTAATTGGAGGCACACTTCCATGAATGTTTGAATGTTTTTTTCCTGATAGTTTCCATGAAGGGAAGAAGAATAGTAGAAGGAAGTGTTATTAGTGTGATTGGAAATGTGATAAGTGGAAATTGTCCCATCAAAATTTGATAAGTGGCAAGACCAATTGTCCTCGGCAAATGTAAGATTGGAGTTGGATTGTTCTGCTTTTTGGATAAAAATATTTTGTGTTTCAATGATTTTTTGACCGATAACGACCGGAGTGTTTGGTTTTATGATACCGGCTTTTTCAAATGCAATTTTTTCTAAGCTATCGCCTAAAAAGGCTTGATGGTCAAAACTAATATTGGTTATGACGTTCAATATAGGTTGTATAATGTTGGTGCTATCCAATCTTCCGCCCATACCTGTTTCTATTACAGCATAATCCACTTTTTCGTTTTTGAAGTACATAAATGCCATAGCGCATAACAATTCAAAAAAGGAAGGCTTAATATCATCTAAGACCGGTATAAAAAAGTTGAGGTAATCTATTATTTTGTATTCCGGGATCAAAGAATTACCGATTTTAATTCTTTCCCGCATGTTTTTGTAATGTGGAGAGGTGTAAATCCCTGTTTTAAAACCACAACTAAGGATGTATGATGCAACTAGATGAGTGAGACTACCTTTGCCATTGGTACCGGCGATATGGATAAATTTTATAGGAGCGAGGTGCGGGTTTCCTGCGTATGCCAACAATGCAGAAATGTTGCCGATATCGGCTTTGTATGCCGCCGGACCTTGTCTTTGGAAAAACGGTAAGATATTGAAGAGGAATGATTCAGCTTCCTGAAAGGTAGAAAATATTTTATGTGACATATTATTAAATGAATACCAAAGGTAAGTTTCTTGTTATAAAAGTAGCTTTATAATTTAACATTTCAAATAGTTGTTTAGACGGTATGTCGTTCAAATTATCGTAATCTTTTGTGGTTATTGGATTGTGAATTCATCGGGTAAAAACATTTTTACTGTTTTATTGGCTCTATTTTTTGTACTAAATAGGAAATAAATGCTTAATTTAACAAATGAATAACAAAATATTATATATTATAAAATGAATATATGAGGATTTTAACAAAATAAAATATGGTAAACATCGATTCCTTGAAAATAATAACAAACTTAATATTGGTAAATGCCTATTTATAAAACATTAATAATCAACTTTAAAAAATTCTTTCATTGTGTTTTACTGTGATAATCAATTCTTTGTGTTTTGAGAATTAATTGTATCTTTGCCGAATAATATTCTCAATACTTAATAAATTTTTAATGAAAAAGCAATTTGTAAAATCAAAATCTGTAGCGAAAGTCACTTTTAATCCATCTGCAGAAGTTATTAATGGTGGAAAAGAGGTTATCGTACTTGGTGATTTCAATAATTGGGATCCTGAATTAGGTTTTGGACTTAAGAAGCAAAAAGATGGTTCTTTTAAAGGTGTTTTGGAGTTGGATAAAGGTCAGGAATATCAGTTCAAATACTTGGTTGATGGTAATAACTGGGTAAATGATACAGAAGCTGATTCTTTAGTGCCAAGCCCATTTGGCGAACCAAATTCAGTTGTTTCAACAATTGAATAATTATTTCTTTGAATTAATGACAATATAAAGCTGCCTCAGGGCGGCTTTTTTTATGCTTCATTCTTAATATTTAACTTAATTTAGCTCTATAATAAATTTAAGGGCTATGATAACAGGTGTTATTCCTTTTTCTCTTTTCACTGAATATGATATCCAATTATTTCAATCTGGATTGCATCATCGGATTTATAATTTTTTAGGAAGTCATCTTGTTGAAGTCAATGGAAAGCAAGGTGTTTACTTTGCTGTATGGGCTCCTTCAGCCAAAGATGTTACCGTAATGGGAGACTTTAATCAATGGCGATCCTCACAATATAGACTCAATCCTCGATGGGATCAAAGTGGTATATGGGAAGGCTTTGTGCCGGGAGTCAAAGAAGGCGCAGTCTATAAGTATAATATTATTAGTGCTGACGGCAAAGTCTATGAAAAAGGTGACCCTTATGCTTTTAAATGGGAAACGCCTCCTGATACCGGTAGTATAGTGTGGGATATCCAAAACTTCAAATGGACAGATGATGGATGGATTCAGCAAAGGCGTGACTTTGACAAGATGCATTCACCCATGTCCATATATGAAGTTCACTTAGGAAGCTGGAAAAAGCCTGAAAGGAAAGAAAGTAGTTTTCAGACTTTTACTCAGATGAAGGATGAGCTTGTGCCTTATGTCAAAGAAATGGGTTTTACACATGTTGAATTGATGCCGGTTATGGAGCATCCGTATTATCCATCCTGGGGATACCAAGTTATCGGTTATTATGCGACCTCTTCTCGATTTGGCACCCCTCAAGAGTTTATGGAGATGGTTGATGCCTTTCACCAATCCGGTATTGGAGTTATTTTGGATTGGGTGCCGAGCCATTTTCCAAGTGATGGTCACTCGTTGAGTTATTATGATGGAACTCATTTATATGAGCACGGAAATCCGCAATTAGGTTATCATCCTGATTGGAAGAGTTTGATATTTGATTATGGAAAGAAAGAAGTCAAATCTTTTCTCATCAGCAATGCTGCCTTCTGGTGTGAGATGTATCATGCTGATGGCATTCGGGTAGATGCCGTATCGTCCATGATTCATTTGGATTATTCACGTAAGGAAGGGGAGTGGACTCCCAATAAATTTGGTGGCAGGGAAAATTTGGAAGCCATCGAGTTTATTAAAGATATGAATCAAACCATACATGCTCTACATCCCGACGTACTTACTATTGCAGAAGAATCCACTTCTTTTCCGTATGTTACTGCCTCTGTACATGATGGAGGATTAGGCTTTGACCAAAAGTGGATGATGGGTTGGATGCATGATACATTGAAATATTTTTCATTGGATCCGATTCACAGGCAATTCCATCATGAACAGATTACTTTCAGTATGGTTTATGCATTTTCTGAAAAGTTTGTTCTTCCCTTTTCACACGATGAAGTAGTGCATGGAAAAGGAAGCTTGCTTACCAGAATGCCGGGTGACGAATGGCAGAAGTTTGCCAGCCTCAGAATGCTATTAGGATATATGTTTACACATCCCGGTGCAAAGCTGTTATTTATGGGCGGTGAATTTGGACAAAGTTGGGAATGGAGCCATATCAACGGACTGGAATGGCATTTGTTGCGCTTTAATTTTCACAAACAAGTTCAAAAGCTAGTAAAGAAATTGAATCGCCTTTTGACAAGTTATAATGCACTCTTTTATTATAATTACCAGCCGGAAGGCTTTGAATGGATGGTTGTAGATGATCGCGAGAATAGTGTTCTGGCTTATTTACGAAAAGGAAAGAATAAGTCGGATCGACTGCTGGTAATCCTCAATATGACGCCCGTCATCCGAGAAGATTATCAGATAGGTGTTCATGAAAATAACTCTTGGTCAGAATTGTTGAATAGTGATGAAAAAGATTACGGTGGAAGTGGTATTAAAAACGCGGCAACAATTAAGGCACAGAAGGTATCTAAACATGATAGACCTTATTCTATTCGTATTACTTGTCCGCCACTTGCTATCTTAATTCTTGCACCAAATAAGCCTAAAGGTATCCAAAAAAATAACGATAAAAGCTGAGATTCTTCTAATTAAGTTATGAAAACGATAGATCAAAAAGTAGTTATGAAGAAGAAGTTATGATTAAAAAATATATTTGTATTCACGGACATTTTTATCAACCTCCTCGTGAAAATGCCTGGCTCAATGAAATTCAATCACAGCCATCCGCCGCACCATTTACTAATTGGAATGAGAGGATATGTTATGAATGTTATGCGCCCAATAGTGCTGCGCGTATTTTAGATAGCAATCAGAAAATCTTAAAAATTGTCAATAACTATGAAAAAATTAGTTTTAACATAGGACCGACGTTGATGTCATGGTTGGAAGAACACCAATCAAGTGTCTATAAAGAAATCATTGAGGCAGATAAGGTTAGTGTCAAGGCAAATAAGGGGCATGGAAATGCAATAGCGCAGATTTATAATCATTTGATAATGCCACTTGCCAATGATTTGGAAAAGGAAATACAAGTTCATTGGGGTATTAAAGACTTTGAGTTTCGTTACGGCAGGAAGCCTGAAGGAATGTGGTTAAGTGAGACAGCAGTGAATACTTCAACTCTTCAGTATTTGAGTGAAGCCGGTATTTTATTTACCATTTTAGCACCCCGGCAGATTGAATCCATTCGAAATCCTTCAGGTGAATGGATTCCTTTCGATGAATCAAGCATAGATACGCATCATTCTTATAAAGTTATTCTGCCAAATGGGCAGTCTATTGCCGTTTTCTTTTACAATGGCGCAATTTCACAAAAAGTTGCATTTGAAGGCCTTTTAAATGATGGTGCTCGATTTGCTGAGGAATTAATCAACGATGCTCACAAGATGTCGAAGTCAGGCATTGTGAATATTGCTACAGATGGCGAGTCTTATGGACATCATCATCGTTTTGGTGAGATGGCATTGGCTTCCTGTATTTATAATATTGAGAAAGATGAAAATATCAGTATGATCAATTATGGTCATTTTCTGGAACTCTTTCCTCCTGAGATGGAAATTAAGATCAAGGAAAATACGAGTTGGAGTTGTTACCATGGCGTAGAGAGATGGAGAGCTGATTGTGGATGTAATACAGGCGGACATCCTGATTGGAATCAAAAGTATAGAAAGCCATTAAGAGATGCTTTGGATTGGTTAAGGGAACAGTTTTCCACTTTATTTTATGAGAAAACCGATGTGTTAAAAAATCCACATGCAGCACTTCTTGACTATATTGACATAATATTAGATAGGAATGATAGTAATGTTCGCTATTTTTTAAATAAGCATGTCGTAGAAAGTCATTTGGAGGAAAATTGTATTGATGCATTGAAACTTCTGGAGATGATGCATCATGCTCAATTGATGTACACAAGTTGTGGCTGGTTTTTTGATGAATTAAGTGGACTGGAGTCAACTCAAATTTTACAATATGCCAGACGGGCTATCACGCATGGTGAGTATTTTGGGCTACATCTAGAAAATACTTTCCAGAATATGTTGGAGGATTGCCCTTCTAATAAAAAGGAATTTGCTAATGGTAGAGACATTTATCAAAAATTAGTTTTGCCTGAAGAAATTCGATTGCAACAAGTGGCGATGCATATATCGGTATTGTCGATATTTGAAAGAATCCCCAAAAAAGTGACCTTATATAAGTTTTCTGCTGACCACATAGTCTTTAAAAGAGAAATAGTCGGTGAAAATCAATTAATAATAGGGCATACTATAATGACTTCGTTGCTGACACATGCTTATTTCGAATATTCATTTTGTGTTATGTATATGGGCGGAATCGACATCATAGGTTATTTGAAACCGGGAACAATGACATCTGATTATGAAACAATAATTAATAAGATCCGTGGTTCATTTAAAAGTGAAGAATTTGAAAGTTGTAAATCAATATTGAGAAAGTATTTTGGACTTGATTGTTTTGGATTTTCGCATTTGTTTAATGATGAGAAAATCAATCTATTAAATATTATATCAAAACGAAATATTAAGAAGGCGGTATCCGGATTTCGCAATTTTTACAATTCAAATTATGATATTCTTCATGAAATGGAAAGTATTGGATTCCCCATTTCAAAAGGGTATTTGGAGATTGCGGAATTTGTTATTAATGCCGACCTAATAGATGAGTTATCCGAGCGAGAGGGATTGAATATGGAAAAAATTGAAAAGCTGAGTGCTGACTTAAAAAAATGGAATGTTAATCTTGAAGATCCTGAACGGTTGGCTTTTTTGGCTGAAAAACAATTGTTTGATAAAATAAGGCAATATCGACAAAAGAAGAAAGACCCAATCCAACTGCAATTGATTATACGCTTATTGGAATGGGTCTTACTTCTAAATTTGCCAATTAATTTATGGCAAAGTCAAAATGAATTTTATAAATTATTGAAGGAGAATACGCTTCAAGACAATACAACTTTACAGCAAATAGGCAAACAGATGCAGTTTAGTTGATTTTACGCTTTTTCTTCATCGTCTTCTTTATTTTCGGAAGTTTCTACTTTTATATCCGTATTTTCGGTATTGTCTAAATCTTCTGCAATAGGATTTTCAGATACTGATTCTTGTTGATCCTCGGAGGCTACTGAAGTATTGTCTTCATCTGTTTGGCCCTCCAATATGTCTGCTGCTTTAGCAGTTATATCATCAACTAAATCACCGATTTTATCACCGATTACAGAACTGACAGCTTTTACAGTATCTACAACATCTTCAACAGTCTCGCTAATGTTGGATTGTAATGTGTCTAAAATGCTGTCATCTTTTGGCTTTTCTTTTCGTTGCTTGGATTCCGCAATTTTTTGTGCAGCTTTTTCGAGGTCATCAGCATTATCTGTTCTAGAATCTGATGCTGCTTTAATTTCAGCAGCTATTTTATCCTGAATAACTTTTTTAGCTTCTTCTTTTTCTGCACGTGCAGCCTCACTTTTTTCGATCTTTTCCTTTCTTTGTTCGAGTTCTAATTTTGTGGCCACCATGTCTGCCAACTTAGCCTGTTTAGACTGAATCCTTTCTTCAATCATTTTAAGTTTAGCTTGACGAATCTGTAATTCTAATTGGCCTACCTGTCCATCCATTTTTTTGGTTTGAAAGTCAATATCTTTTTTATCAAAATCTATTGACTGTTCCATTTTAGATATGGCAGTGAGCAAACCATTATAGCGATTGTTAAGTCTGTCTTTTACGTTGTTTTGATCCGATGATTTTCCTTCTTTTGAACCAAATCTTTTTTCTTTAACTACTTTAAATGCAGCATCTAATTTATCCCAGACATTTCTTTTATCTGAAAGAGTCATTGTAGCCTTTTTAAAATCATTTTGCAGATTTTTGAGTTCTTCAAAGATAGGATGAAGGCTCATTCCTTTACTAATCTTATCATTAATATCCTGGAGAGCGTTCATAAAATTTGCTTTGATGGAAGATGAATTTTCGTTGAACTTTTGATCTAGTTCTTTTCTTTTCTCCTTCAAGCTTTCAAAAGCATCATTGGTTGATTTGCGAAGGTCAGTTATATGATTTCCGAGGATATTTTTCTCTCTAATTTGATTTTGAACTTTATCCCAAAATGATTTTAAATCATCCCATAACGGCTGACTAAATTCTTTAAGTTGGGCTATTTTATCCTTAATAGTTTCTAGTTCTGCTTCATAACTTGTTGCTAATTTTGCGGATAGTACAAAAAACTGCCATTCAATTTGTGCGCGGGATATAGTGTCTGTTCCTTCTACTTTAATTCCTTCGGGTAATATTTCGCCGGAAGAATTTAACTCTGTTTCATATTGAGTATAACCTTCCGGAAAATCTACTGCAATATCATTTTTCCAATCTGTTGACATTTTGTTGGAAAATTCTTCAGTAACCATACTTTCAGGGAAGACATACGTGTCTATTTTATTATCGTTTGCTCTGAGAGCGATAGCCAATAATACTTTTTGATCATTTTGTTGACCCCAAATAACCAATTTTGATTTCATCTGTGCGTTTTTTTCTCAATCTTTTCAGATCGTCATGAACATTTGTAAATTAAGTACGAAAATATCTATGTAAAAATTGTCTAATCACACTTTTCGTAAAGTAATGCAAAGAAACAACTTTTATTTCTCAAAAGGAAAATATTTTCCCTATTTGTTATAAATTAATTTATATATATGTATAATATTGTAATACAAGGTAGTAATTGTTTCTTGATTTCAGAATTGTTCACTTCTCCAAATGGAGTTTATGATGACATTGTTTCTTTTTTATTCAACAACTGATGTTTCAATAGATATTCTGCTATTTGTATGGCATTTGTTGCAGCACCTTTTCTCAAATTATCTGAAACAACCCATAGATTAAGCGTATTTGGTTGAGATTCATCCCTTCTAATTCTTCCTACAAAGACATCATCCTTGTCGTGTGAATCCTTTGGCATAGGATATATTGATTGACTGGGATTGTCTAAAACAACTATTCCTTCTGAATGACTCAAGACTTCAACGATATCACTGATTTGGAAATCTTTCTCAAATTCGATGTTGATAGATTCACTATGCCCGCCGACTACCGGAATTCTAACTGCTGTGGCCGTTAGGCGTATTGAATCATCGGACAAGATTTTTCTTGTTTCATTGACCATTTTCATTTCTTCTTTTGTGTATAAATTGTCCATGAAAACGTCTATTTGTGGTATGATATTCATATCAATAGGGTAGGCATAGGCCATTTCGCCTTCTATACCTTGCCTTTCATTCATCATCTGATGGACAGCCTTTGCTCCTGTTCCTGTAACAGATTGATAAGTTGAAACGACGATGCGCTTAATGTTATATATATCATGTAAAGGCTTTAGAACAACGACCATTTGGATGGTTGAACAGTTAGGATTTGCGATAATTTTATCTTTAGCAGTCAATTCTGTGGCATTGACTTCCGGAACGATTAATTTGACATCGGGATGCATTCTCCAGGCAGATGAATTGTCGATAACGGTGGTTCCTACCTCTGCAAACTGTGGAGCCCACTCAAGTGATGTGCTTCCTCCTGCTGAAAATAAGGCAATATCAGGTCTCATCGCTACAGCATCAGACATGCTGACTACGCTGTATTTTTTACCACGAAATTCAACTTCTTTTCCAACAGACCTTTCACTGGCAACAGGAATAAACTCATCTATCGGAAAATTTCTTTCTTCTAATACTTTACACATATTAGTTCCGACTAAACCCGTGACTCCACAAACAGCTAATTTCATGAAATTTTTTTCTTTTACTTTATGGTTAACAAATAGAATAAATATAAGTAGTTGAATGATTTTAATTAAATTCCAACTATATTTACAAACTGTAAAGATAAAGATTAGATGGTATTTGTATTTAAATATTTTCAATTGAATAATATGTTGCCTTGGTATTCTAAGCAAGCATTTAATAATTGTGGTGGGGATTATATTTCAAATTTTTCTTATTTATTAAGAAATTCTTTCAAGTTGCCTATGTATAATATTAAACATAGAGTGTTGACTCCAATGTTCTTTTTTTTCATTTTTGGTTTTATACATGTGTCAGCCTTTTCCCAGGTAAAGGAAGACTTTTCCGGGCAGACCTTTAATTCAAGCGGAATATGGGAGGGAAACATTGATCAATTTATTGTTAATAATAAGGGACAAGGCCAGCTTAATGCCACTGCAGCTGGAACATCATATGTTTCAACTCCGCTAGTGTGGAAGGATTCATTTGCATTTTCATTTTATGTAAAGATGAATTTTGCACCATCTAACAACAATAAGATTAGTATATATTTAAGCGGCAATCAATCAGATCTTAATTTTAGTAATGGAATCATGATGAATATTGGCAAAACAGGTGATACTGATGGTGTTACTCTTGCTGTCGGAGACCAAATGGTATCAACTATTATTGCAGAATCCGGTGCAGGATTATTTGCCAATGGAGTCGATGGCACTTTCAGTGGATTAATTACCGAACAACGCATAACTATCAAATTTACCAACCCGGATCAGACTAATTGGCTTGTATATGATGGCCCACTTCCTCCCGGTTTTATATTGAATTCGACATCATATTTCGGTTTTTTGATGAAATATACATCGAGCAATATCAAGAACTTCTTCATAGATGATATATTTATCGATAAATATATTCCGGATACACAAGGCCCTGTAGTGACTGGAGTAAATGCAATTAACCTAAATTCCTTGCAGATTAATTTGAATGAAATAGTCCCGGATGACGAATTGGTGGATACACTTAATTATCAGATTTTCAATGGACTAAATGATAAAATTGGAATAGATTCCATTAAAGGGAACGGTTTGTCAGCCATTATATATACGCAATCTCCATTAAATAATAATCCTAATCGTATCATTATTAGTGGTTTACATGACAAGGCTGGTAATTTGATGGAATCACAAGAACTCCAATTTTCACTTATAACTTATTCTTCTGCTTTATTATATGATATTTTAATCAATGAATTATTGCCGGACCCTACGCCGGTTATAGGATTGCCGGATGGAGAATTTATTGAATTGTGGAATAGTAGTGAAAAAACCCTTCAATTGTCTCAATATAGAATCCAGAAAACCAATGTATTATATGCCTTACCCAAAAGAGTATTTGCGCCAAATGAATATATTATTTTGGTTCCTGGTAATGAGGTAGCAAAATGGAATTCGTTTCCTAATGTTGTTGGTTTAGCTTCCTTTCCTTCCTTAAATAATGATGGGACAAGTTTATCTCTGATAGATTCTGTTGGAAAAGAAATTCATTCTATGTCGTATGATTTATCTTCTTATAAAGATGTTGCAAAAAAAGATGGCGGTTGGAGCTTGGAACATTCTGGAAAATCAGGAGTGTGTGATGGGAAGAATGCTTATGCTGCCTCTACGGATGCAAGTGGTGGTTCACCGGGACGTGAAAATTCGAATAAATCAATATCGCCTCTAAGCCTTGAAGTCACCGGAATAGAAATAATAGACGATTATAATGTCCAATTGTGTTTTTCAAAAGCATTGGATTTTTCTACTTTCGTTACTACTGCATCATTTCATGGCTTAAATGTCCCGGAATTTAACGTGTTTAGCCCTTCACCGGTAGCATCTTGTTGCATCCTTGAATTTGAAGAATCATTAAGTGATGGAATATGGTATGAAATCAAGCTTTTTGACCGTTTTCAGAATTGCTTGGGGACTGTTTTAAAACTTGACACCATCATTGGGTTTGGAAAAGGTTTTCAGAAGCCGGCACCGGGAGATGTTTTTGTGAATGAAATATTATATAATCCTGCAACGGGTGGATATGATTTTGTTGAATTTTATAACAATACAGATAAAATATTTGATTTAAAAGGAATGACAATATTGAATACCCAAGGGAATAAATCTGCCAGCATAACACAGACAGCATTTATACAACCTAAAGGGTATCTTGCATTCTGTCCATCCAAGGCATGGTTGTCAGCTAATTATAAGGTTAAGTATCCTGACAATATCCTTGAAATGGCAATACCGTCGTTTAATAGTGATATGGGAAATATTAGCTTGTTGGATAATCAAGTTGTAATCGATAGCTTTAGGTATTCTGATAAGATGCAAAATGTTTTTTTATCGAGCACTAAAGGAATTTCGTTGGAAAGGGTTTCATGGGAACAACCGTCAAATAATAACTCCAATTGGCAGTCTGCTTCTACGGATGTGGGAGGTGGAACACCCGGTTATGAAAATAGTCAAAAAAGGGTTTTTGCCAAAACAGATAAAATATTAGTTAAGGCCGAAGAACATTTTTCACCAAACCAGGATGGATTTTTAGACCAATTTATCGTTACATATCATCTTGACAAACCGGGTTATATCCTTAGATGGCGAGTCTTTGATGCTGCAGGCAGATTAATAAAAAACAACAATAGTGGTATTTTGACCGGAACAGATGGTTTTATTAGTTGGGATGGGAGCACAGACAACATAAGTAAAGCTTTACCGGGCATTTACGTTATAGAATTTCAATTTACTCATGATGATGGAAGTACAAAAAGGGAAAGGATTAGTTGTGTTTTAAGTTATTAAATCCGAATGTAATCAACAGAAATGGATTATTCCGTTCCATAAGTCAACTTGTTGAACTTTACTTTGGAGAAGAACCATATTACTCCTAACATTTGAACCAACCAATAGATTATTTCGGTGCTCCATGCGACATTCAATGTGCTGTGCCAAACATCTACTACCAAATAGATCATAAATAAATACGCAATCGCACTGATTGTCTGTATTTTAAGCCCTGTCATGGTGGCGCCCACTCCGGCAATTCCATTTACATATATTGAAATGATGGAATTAAAAGCAATAATAGCAAGCAATACGTATAAAGTTGTATGGCTATCATTGATCAAAGTCATGTCTGTTGAACCCAATAATGGATAAAGGATGACATCCGGCCAAATTATGATGGGTAAAGCTATAATCATAGTCATACCAAAACATACTAAAGCTGTTTTTTTCATACTTGCCATAATGGGACGGAAGTTAGCTTGACCCATTAAGTTACCGACAATCGTATTAGTAGCTGAGCTGAATCCCCATGTTGGGATAGAAAGAATGAGATAAACTATTCTTACTAGATTAGAAATGGCAAGGGCACGTTCACCCATATCTTCAATAATAGCAAAGAAAAGAAACCAACTGCCCAAACTGACGAAATTTTGAGTCACGATGGGTGCTGATAGTTTAAATTGGTTTTTGATGAGGTTGAACTCTAATTTAAACTTGGTGAATATATTGAGGTGCTTGACATTTTTATCAAAATATAAGTATAGCATGAATACTAAGGCGCCCATTGCCTCAGCAATGGTACTTGCCAAAGCACTTCCGGCAATACCCATAGCGGGTAGTCCCCATTTGCCAAAGATCAAAGCATAATTCAATATTCCATTGACTACAAGTAAAAATATAGTCTCTATCATTATGAATTTGGTCTTGGCTATACCGGTATATAATGCAATTAAAGTGATGCCGATGTAGGAAAAAAACACGCCAAATGACCTATATTTAATAAATTCGGTACATGCGTGAAGCACATCCTGATTTTGTAAAAATAATCCAAAAAACCAGGGACTTATGAAATACATGAAAAGGAACATCACGGTTGCCAAAACCGCTTCAAATAAACCAAGAGCTTGAAAATTACGTCGAATCCCCTCTATGTCTTGCCGCCCGGACATATTAGCAATGATGATCTGACCACCTTTACTGAAACCATAGCCGATAGCATTGACCATTAAATAAAAGACTCCAACAAATCCAATGGCAGCAAAATCCGTTTCGCTAAGGTGATATAGAAATATGCTGTCGCTCAGCTGTAATACGTTCTGTGCGGCACTTCCAATCATTATAGGAAGAGCTATTGCAATAATTTGTCGAACTGAGGGCGTTAACTTCATGGTTACATTTATTGCTTTACCGTTGCTATTCGGTATGTGGATGATAATCAATTTACATATTTGTAATGCTTAAAATATGTGGCTATAAAGTTATGAAGGTAAATTAATTTTTGTTTATCAAGCACTAAATTTTCTTTCTTTCCAACTGAAAGGAATTTTAAAAATGGCTGCAAAGCCTATAAATACCACATAAATAAAGTGATATACTTCTGAAATAAAGAAATATTTTATAACTGATTTTTTATAAAATGTTGTTGTTGCGGACAGAAAAATGAGATCGGCCAATAATTTTGAAAAAATACTAAATGCCAATAGTTTTATAAATATTCCTTGAAAAAGTACGGCATTAAGGAACAAGGCTATAATAGACAAATGAAAGAGCCAAATAAAAGCCCAGATTAAAGTCATTCTGTAATTAGAATATTGGAAAGATTTATTAGCCCATCGAATTCTTTGTCTAAAAAAAGTCATCCAACCATTTTCTGTAGATGTTTTTACGATTATATCTTTGTTTTTAGGAGCCAGAATCGACCCGGGATGATGCTTATGCGCATATTGCACTAAGAAAACGTCGTCACCTGAGCTTATTCCACGGTCATCAGTTGAATCAATATATTCGAGATAAATATCTTTGGTTATAGCCATATTAGCGCCACTTGCATTGACAAACCAATGTTTTCTGATGGCTGTAATAGTCAGTGACATCATGCCAATGTAATCGAGCTCTTGCATGGCTGTGAAAGGTCCACTTCTTTGCCCTTCCATCAACACGGTACCCACTATGACTTTGATGCCTTTGTATCTAAATAGATTAGAATATATATAGAGCCAATTTTCCTCTCTTGTGGTATCGGCATCGGTTAAGAGTATATGGTTGTGTTCCGACGCTTCCATTCCTGTTCTAATGGCATCCTTTTTGCCCGACCCTTTATTGACAATTAACTTTATATGTGAATTGTTGAAAGACGATTGTTGAATTATACTGGAGGAACGATCGGTCGAATGGTCATCAATACAAATTATTTCAACCAATTCTTTTGGATACTTTTGATTGAGTAAAGAATTAAGGCAAGTTAAAATAGTGGCTTCTTCGTTTCTGAAAGGTATGAGTATTGAAAGACGAAGCGGTTTAAGTGGTTGTTTAATTTCGAATGTTCTAGTTTTAAGCCATTGGATTGTTGCATATAAAAATCCCAAAGAGTATATGGCTGCTAAAAAAAATGAAATAGAAGCAAAGACCCAAAAGATCATTAGATTGCTTTAATCGTTAGGATTTTCTTTGGATGTACAACCACCGGCACAGACACCATAAAGGTTTAAAGAATGGTGTGTAATGTCAAAGTGTAACATTTCACCGATCATGTTTTTTATATTTTGGATTCGAGGGTCGCAGAATTCAACTACTTTGCCACATTTCTCACAGATGACGTGATCGTGTTGCTTACATCCATAAGACTTTTCATATTGAGCTAAATTTTTGCCAAATTGATGCTTTTTCACTAAATCACAATTGACTAAAAGTTCCAAAGTGTTGTAAACAGTAGCTCTGGATACTCTGTAGTTGTGGTTTTTCATGTGAAAATAGAGTGTTTCGGCATCGAAGTGATCTCCACGTCGATATATCTCACCTAAAATTGCAAACCGCTCCGGTGTCTTCCTACATTGATTTTTTTCTAAATAATCAGAAAAAATGACTTTTACTTCAGCAAACAATTTTTCGTTAAGCGGTATTTCTACGCCAGTTTCAACTGTGATATCCTGATCATATTTATCAATATTGCGAGCCATTTGTCTTTTATTTTGGTATAAAGGTATATAATTATCTGTAATTAGACTAATTAGTCGTGCCTTAAAAATATAAATTTACTTTTAAAAGAGGCAAAAAATAGGAACTAAAAAGACCAATTTATTTTATTGGGAAAAATTATAAAGTCAAAAATCGAAGAAAACTGCTTTTTAAAATAGAGCCAAAAAGATGATTTCCATTTATTCATCATCCTTTTGAAATTAAATGCTGCTGCTGCAAGCATAATATTGATATTGTCGCCTACGATTCCCTTGTAAAAGTTACGGTTTAATCGGTGGTCTGCCTTGAT
>JAGPCT010000049.1 GCA_018057925.1 Saprospiraceae bacterium | reverse complement strand
ATTTGTTTCCTATTGAAAAGAATAATTACTTTTGCACCTTTATATAATTAAAGTATTTCAACTTGACCAACACGAAAGATATTATTGAAGAAAAAGCGGTACAAGTTTTTTTAAAATATGGCTTTCGCTCAGTTACAATGGACGACTTGAGCAAAGAATTGTCTATTTCAAAAAAGACATTATACCGATATTTTACAAATAAAGAAGATCTTTTAAAAGAATCAATTCGGGCATTTCAACAAATGAAGCAATCTCAATCTGAAGAACTGCAAAACACCGCGAAAGATCCTATAGAAATGATATTTTTAGTCATAAAGAGTCATTTAGACAAATCCAGAATCAATTTTGTATCCAACTTTTTAGACTTAAAAAAATACTATCATGACATTTGGGAAGAAGTCGTTTCCTGTAATGAAAATTTTGTCAGAAAAAAAATACTGAAAAATATTGAAAAAGGTATCGAGCTCGGATTATACCGACCAGAAATCAACAAAGACATTATCGCACATTTATTTTATCATAAATCAATCTTCATCTCTGATCCTAACAATCATGTTTTAAAGAACTTTTCATCCGTAGTCATTATTAAAGAATTAGTTACATATCATTTAAACGGGATATGTACAACCAAAGGTAGAACTTTGCTAAATAATTATCTACACACTTATTTTAACGCATAAGACAAAACAGAAAAATATGAATCGATTTATTTTAACTTTTATTATCCTATCTGTTACATGGTATTGCGGCTTACAAGCTTATGCTCAAAATTCTTTTTCTTTAGAACAAGCTGTTCAATACGCTATTAAAAATAGTAGCGAGACTCAAAAGGATTTGAATAGAATTGCTGATGCTAATGCACAAATGAAGGCTTTGATGGCTTCAGGACTTCCACAGATCAATGGTTCAGCAGAGTATCAATACTTTGTCGAAGTACCTGAAATGGTAATCCCAAAAGAATTTGACCCGACAGGACAAGGTGGAACTATTTCATTTCAAAAACCAAACAACCTAAGTTTCGGATTAAGTGGAAGTATGCGTGCATTAGATGGTTCTTATTTAGTTGCAATTAAAGCTGCTAAGTTTTACAAAGAATTTACTTTGGCACAAACTGAAATCACACCTGTTACAATACGTAAGAATGTTACAGATGCTTATTATACTGTCCTTATAGCTCAAAAGTCCATGACTCAACTTGAGAAAAATATTGAAGTAATGCAGATAATGAAAAAAGATCTAGAGCAAATCTTCAAGAATGGATTAAATGAAAAAGTAGATATTGATCGAATTGACTTAAGTATCAGTAATTTAACATCGACCATCAACAATTTAAAAAGGAATATTGAGATTCTGAAAAATGTCCTCAAATTCCAAATGCATTATCCCATTGAAAGTGCAATAGAATTAACGGATAATTTTGACGATGCTTACAAAATCGCCTCTAATGACAATGAAAAGGCAATCGAAAAATTAAATATCGAACGCAGGCCGGAATATAGGGCAATAGGTAAAGGTATAGAATTAGCTGGTATGGATATTGAACGATATCAAAAAAGTTATTTGCCATCCATGTCGATATTTGGTTCCTTCTCAAGAGGACTTCAGGCAGATAATCTTTTTGCCAAAGGAGGTTATTGGATTCCAACTTCAGTAGTTGGGGCGACATTATCTATCCCAATATATGATAGTGGGCTAAAGAAGGCAAATATTCAAAAAGCTAAAATTGTTGTAGAACAAAATAAGATTGATCGCAACGACTTTGTAAGGGCAACTGAATTGGAAGTTGACAATACTCAAAAAGCTTACCTCAATGCTCTAGCAACCGTAGAAGAAAAACAAAAGTCTTTGGACTTAGCTCAAGAGATTTTCCGAATTGCACAAGTTAAATTTAAAGAAGGTATAGGGTCCAGCTTTGAAACAACACAAGCGGAAACGGATCTTTATGCAGCTCAATCTTCCTTAATTCAAGCTCAAGGAGACGTAATAACATCCCGATTTGCCATCCAAAAAGCTTTGGGAAATTTCGAATAACCTACACATTTTTAAATCTAATAAATCCATTATATGAAAAGGTATTTTTTATTTTTCATTTTATCAGGCTTAATCACTTTCCTTCCTTCATGCGGAAATAACTCGTCAAATAGTTCTTTAAGTCAAAAACAGAAGGAATTAAACAATAAAATTGCGCAAAAAACTAAGTTAGATGCTGAAATAGCTGCTCTTGAAAAAGAAATAGCTGCCTTAGATACGGCTAATCAATCGAAGGTCGAGAAGGTTGTAGAAGTTGAAGTTGTTTCACCGGAAGCTTTTGCATCAACGGTTGAAGTGATGGGTAAAATAGATCTCGATAACAATGCCTACCTTTCTGCTATGCAAGGAGGAACAGTAACAAAAATCTTTGTCAAAGAAGGAAGTTACGTCAAAGTCGGTCAAACTTTAGCCCAACTTGATGATGAAGTTATGATAAAAAGTATGGCTCAGGCAAGGCAAGCAGTCAGCTTTACTACTGATTTATACAACAAACAAAAGGCACTCTGGGATCAAAAAATTGGAAGCGAAGTTCAATTTTTAAATTCTAAAAACAATATGGAAAGTGCACAAAATCAACTAAATACACTTTTGCAACAAAAAGAGTTGATGAAAATTAAAGCGATCT
The DNA here is from genome assembly GCA_018057925.1 of Saprospiraceae bacterium. GTDB lineage: Bacteria > Bacteroidota > Bacteroidia > Chitinophagales > Saprospiraceae > Parvibacillus. Next base: position 18,144 of record JAGPCT010000049.1, on the reverse strand, counting down.
ATCCCGGTGTTGTTGATCAAGTGGCTATTAAATTAGGTCAATTGGTTTCTCCGGGTATGCCGGCATTTCGCATTGTAGGGACAAAAGGTCTAAAACTTAATGCTTCTATTCCGGAATCTTATATTGGTAAAGTTCAAAAAGGAAATTCTGTCAACATATATTTTCCCGACTTGAATAAAGAAATCTCCGGTAAAGTCAATTATCTGAGTAACATCATAGACCCATTGAGCCGTACTGTTACCGCAGAGATATCATTACCAGATAACCATAAAGAGCTAAAGACCAATATGGTAGGCATATTGCGAATAAATGATTATTCCAGAAAAAATGCCATTGTAATCCCCGTTAAAAACCTATTAAAAAGTGCAGACGGCTATTATGTTTTTATTGCAGAAAAGTCGGATAGTGGACTATTAGCCAAAGCAAAAGTTATAAAAACAGGAGTTGTAAGTGGTGATAAAATCGAAGTTCTGGATGGTCTGAAAAAAGGCGATCAGTTGATCACAGTTGGTTTCCAATCTATTCATGATGGTGACAACTTAATTATATCCCAATAACTTCAAGAAACCAAAATACGCAATTGGTATTTATAACACTTATTGACTTAATTAGCTATGCAAGACCAAAATACAGAATTTAAGCCCACCACCTGGGCCATAAAAAATAAAACGAGCATTTACTTAGCTACGTTATTTATTACGCTCATTGGCATATCCACGTATCTGAGCCTACCAAAAGAAAACTTTCCGGAAGTCGTAATTCCCAATATTTTCGTTGCTACCGTTTATGCAGGAGCCGCTCCCACAGATATGGAGAATGTCGTAACTAAGGTTCTTGAAAAAGAAATAAAGGCTATCAGCGGAGTAAAGAAAATTACTTCCAATTCTATGCAGGACTTTTCTACGATCATAGTTGAATTTAATACTGGTATAAAGATAGATATAGCAAAACAGAAGGTTAAAGATGCCGTCGATAAGGCACGTCCCGATCTTCCAACCGATCTAACCAAAGAACCCGAGGTTATTGACATCAACTTGTCAGATTTACCCATTATGAACATCAACTTATCCGGCGACCTTGACCTGATGCAATTAAAACAATATGCGGACGATGTAAAAGATAGGCTTGAATCAATCAAAGAAATCAATAGAATAGAGATTGTCGGCGCATTGGAAAGAGAAATACAAGTCAATGTGGATATGTATAAGATGGCGGCTGCTGGTGCTACATTTATGGACATAGAAAATGCTATCAAGTATGAAAATATGACTATTTCCGGCGGAGAATTAAATATTGACGGAACAAAATGGGCTATCAGTGTAAAAGGCGAATATCGAAATCCGCTTTTGATGAATGAATTAGTCATTAGAACAAGCAACGGTGGCACTATTTACCTAAAGGATATTGCCACAGTAAAAGATACTACAGCAGAACAAGAATCCTTTGCACGATTGAATGGTAAAAATGTAATTACCCTCAATGTCATCAAACGCGCCGGAGAAAACTTAATATCAGCATCAGAACATATAAAAGAGGAACTTGACAATATGAAGGGAACTGTTTTAGATCCCAAAATAGATGTTACCATTACGCAAGACCAATCCATAGAGACAGAAATTACTTTGCATGATTTAATCAATACCATTATCCTAGGATTTTTATTCGTCACATTTGTATTGATGTTCTTTATGGGGACAGCCAATGCATTATTTGTAGGCTTAAGCGTACCAATATCCGCATTTCTGACCTTTATAGTTCTTCAGAGCTTTGGATATACAATGAATATGATTGTGCTCTTTTCATTCCTTCTTGGGCTTGGTATAGTGGTAGATGATGCTGTGGTAGTCATTGAAAATACACATAGAATCTTTGCCAATGGAAAGATGAATATATTTAAAGCAGTAAAAATCGCTGCCGGGGAAGTATTTATGCCTGTTTTAACGGGAACAATAGTAACCTTAACACCATTTATTCCATTGCTATTCTGGCCGGGAGTAATTGGTGACTTTATGTACTATTTACCATTTACTTTGATTATTATGTTACTGGCATCACTATTGGTGGCATATATCATCAATCCGGTTTTTGCGGTCGATTTCATGAAAGCACATGATGGACATGCACACTCAAAAAAAATAACACGCAGCTTTTTAATCACATCTGCCGGCTTTATAGCAGCCACGATAGTTGGGTACATTTTTAATTTTGCATTAGGCAATTTGATATTAACAGTATTTATCTTTGTCTTACTCAATAAGTTTGTCTTTTCTTGGGTTATCGATAGATTTCAAAATAAAGTTTGGCCTGCAATTCAAGAAAAATATTTTAACATAGTTTCATCCTCTATAAAAGGGAAACGACCTATCCTTGTCTTTTTAGGCGGAATTGCTCTTTTAGTATTATCCATCATATTTACAGGAATCAGGTCACCAAAGGTTGACTTTTTTCCAAAAGCAGATCCAAATTACATAATTACTTATTTGAGAATGCCTATAGGTACGCATCAAAATGTTACCGATTCCATTACACAAGTATTAGAGAAGCGTATTTATAAAGTCATTGGAAATAACAACCCGATTGTTCAATCTGTCATTACCAATGTAGCAATTGGCGCCGGAACTCAAGAAGATAATCAGACGCAAGCAATGCCACACTTGGGCAAAGTAACTGTTGCTTTTGTACAATATGCCAAAAGAAATGGGGTTTCAACAGTTGATTATTTAGCCCAAATAAGAGAAGCTGTTAAAAATATTCCCGGCACCGAAATTGTCGTGGATCAAGAAGCTGCGGGACCGCCAACGGGCAAACCTATCAATATTGAAATTGCAGGTAACAATTTCGATGAATTGGTCGAAACATCATCTAAACTTAAGTCGTTTATTGAATCCAAACAAATTCCGGGTATTGAAGAGCTTAGATCTGACTTCCAAGCAAACAAACCTGAAATTGTTGTTCATGTAGATCGCCGTAGAGCCAACCAGGAAGGAATTTCAACCGCTCAAGTAGGTGGAGAATTGAGAACATCTATTTTTGGAAAAGAAATTTCTAAATATAGAGATGACAAAGATGAGTATAAAGTTCAACTGAGATTGGAAGAAGACCAACGAAAGGATATTAGTAATATCCTCAATCTACCTTTGACATATAGAGATATGGCTATGGGTGGACGTATCAGGCAAGTGCCATTGTCTTCAATAGCTAAAGTCGAATATTCTAATACGTATGCCGGTATCAAGCGTATTAACAAGAAAAGAGTTATTACCTTATCTTCCAATGTATTGACAAGTCATAATGCCAATGAAGTAGTCTCTAAGATTAAGGCACAAATATCTTCATTCCCACATTCCGAATCAATTTCAATTAAAATGACCGGTGAACAAGAAGATCAAGCCGAAACAATGTCATTCTTGTCCAAAGCTTTCCTTATAGCTTTTGGGATGATTTTCCTAATCTTGGTACTTCAATTTAATTCAATGTCAAAGCCTGCGATTATACTTGCTGAAATCATATTTAGTATCACCGGAGTATTGCTTGGGTTTTCATTATTCAATATGAATATTGTGATAGTTATGACAGGTGTTGGATTATTCGCTTTAGCTGGTATAATAGTGAGAAATGGTATTTTACTGGTCGAATTTACGGATATACTTTTGAGTGAAGGCATGGAATTACGTGCTGCGGCAGCTGAGGCCGCCAAAACAAGGATGACGCCAGTGTTATTGACAGCAATTGCCGCCATACTAGGACTTATACCTCTGGCAGTAGGACTTAATATTGACTTTGTATCACTCTTCTCAACGGGAGACCCAAAAATTACGATAGGAGGTGATAATGTTGCTTTTTGGGGACCGTTAAGCTGGACAATGATCTTTGGGCTAATATTTGGAACCTTCCTTACGTTAATCCTCATCCCATGTATGTTGGTGATGGTCGAAAAATTTAAAGAAAGGATTTTCAGACTATTTGGTAAAGAATATTCAGCCGAAAAGGCTGCTCACGAACGGAAACATCATGATTCACTAATTGAAGAAATCAAATAATTATTATAAAAAAGTCAGTGGAGTTATTTAATCCACTGACTTTTTTTATAACAAGATAGCCAATTAAATCAAACATTAAAGCCATCTTCCGCTTTTGACAAAGTAAAAATCTATACACAACTCACCATCAATCGGTCTATAAAACCTTAATACGATTTGTAATTAAGGATGGTCTCTCCTAAATAACCTCATTTTTATTCTTATTTCAAAATGAAAAAAAAATGTTTTAAAAATTGAACTGCATCAACCTATTTTCAGTTTAATCGATACAAAACAGGCACCTATCCCCTATGCTTACAAAATAAAATACGGATATTTGACTATATATAAAATCTATTAAATTATTTAGATTTAATATAATTAATATTTATTTAAATTATTCGCATTAATTTTTAAATATTTCAATTCAATTTATCATTAAATTATATGTTTCTTGAAACTTAACTTTTTAAGAAAATTTTATTTTATTTTTTATAAATTATAACAAATATTTAATTATAAAATTGACTGCAATTCCATATCTTTGCGCATCTAAAATCAAAATTATTTTTATTTATGAATGGTAAGTTATTTACACTGTTAGCATTGTTTTTTGTTTCTTTCGGACTTAATGCTCAAAGAATCAATATCAATACAACCAAAGAAGCGGTAGCATCCAAAGTTATTCCGTTTCACAAATCCAATTACAAAAGTCATACTTATTTAACCAACATTGACTTTAAAACGAATGTACCTATCAACAGAGGCTTAAGAAAATTAGCTTTGGTAGAAGAATTTACGAATGCATCATGTAATCCTTGTGCATCACAAAATCCTGCCTTTAACTCATTAATTAATGGAAGTGAAGGTAAAGTTGTCGCTGTAAAATATCAAGTTTGGTTCCCGGGATATGACCCGATGTTTGAAACCAACAAGGAAGAAGTTCAGGCAAAATGGGGTATATATGAAGATTATACTACAACTTTGTACGGAAGTGACAACGGCTTAGGTGGCGTCCCTACTGCATTCTTAGATGGCTACATGGGTAATGGTACTTATGGTGGTGGCAACTGGACACAAGCATATTACGGTGCGCCTGTAGGATATAATCAAGCTGCATTTAATTATGCTGCCGGAATAGTTAGCCCTCTTGATATTCAGGTAACTCATTCTTATAACCAATCAGTAGATTCAGTAAATATTACGGTAACTGTTACCAACAATAGTGATTCTACTTTCAATATTAGCAAGTACAATCTTCACACTTACCTACTAGAATCTAAACTTAACTGGCCTACTGCTCCAGGAAATAATGGCGAAAAAGAATTCTCCCATGTTTTTAGAAAGGCAGCAAGTGATATTTTTGGAGACAATGTACTTCCTGCTTCTATGGATGCCGGCACTTCAGCAGTTTATACTTATTCTGTTGCATTGAAAAACTATATCTTTGCATTGAATCAAATTGAAGTTATTGCATTTATTCAACGTACTGATGACCTGTCAGTAATGAATGCTGCATTGAGTGAACCAGTTGCATTCCCTAATGGTACTGCTGTCGGTGACCCTGCTGTATCTAACGGCTCAAAGTCAAGCAACTCTTACTGTCCTGAAGATTATACAGCAGAACCTATTATTAAAGTAACCAACAATAATGCGGATCAAAGTGATATCACTCAAGTTACAGCTTCTTATACACTGAATGGAGTTGAGGTAACACAAGAATTTGATACAGATATCAAATCAGGTAAGACTGCTGACCTTAGCTTCGGAGTTATCCCGGTGTCAGGTGGTAAAAATACAATTGCAGTCCGCTTAAAGTCATTTAACAATGGAGCTATTGATGGTAATTTAATTAACAACAATACAACAGAATATTCTTTCGTTTACTTAAGCGAAGAAGGTACTGCTGCACCTAAATCTTATACCAATGAAGGCACAGGTGATTTGAATAATACCTTGTTTATGCAAGATCCTGCTTTCCCTTATATCTTTACTGTAAGTCCTGATCAGTTTAATCCGGTTAGAAATGTAGGTGGATTTGGCAAATCTCCAAATTCACTACTATTGTATTTCTTCCAGTGGAATCCGGCAAGTAGCTCACCAACAATGACTGTTATTACAGATAAAATCAATATGCCATCCAATCCGGTATTTACTTATGATTGGGCTTATGCCGGCTATATTGAAAATGGTGTTAAATATGACGGTGATAAAGTTGAATTCCTATACTCTACCGACTGTGGTGCAACATACAAAAGCTTTAAAACACTTTCCGGTAATGCGATGAAGACTGGAGGTGACAAAACAGCATTCTTCGTTCCAACTGCAAACGAATGGAGAACAGATAGCATTGATTTAATTGAATTGGCTAATACAAATGATGTTGTTTTCCAAATAAAAGTTACTTCAAATTGGGGTAATGCAGGATTCTTGGACAATATATTCGTAGGACAAAATAAATCATCTGCTGTCAATGTGATAAAAAGCTTTGATAATGTAAGTGTTTATCCTAATCCTACTTCGGACAACATAAATATCCGCATCAACGCTAACCAACCTTCGACTGCTAAAATTTCCGTTCTTGATTATACCGGAAAAGTGGTTAAATCGTTGAATGCAAATCAGACAATTTTCAATGGTTCTAATGATCTATCTTTCAATGTTGGCTCATTAAACAATGGTACATATATCATAAAAATTGAAAACAACGAAGGAGTTAATACACAGAGATTTACTATTATCAAGTAATTTCTTATCCTTTAAATTTACAAAAAGAGGCTGTCCGAAAATGACAGCCTCTTTTTTATTTACTAATTTCCATTTATCTTTGAAATATTAAACTCACTAATCATGATTAGGCTTGAACACGTTGGTATAGCTGTTGAAAATCTGAAAGAAGCGAATGCTTTATTCGAAAAATTATTTGGCCGCCTTCCCTATAAAGAAGAACACGTGGATAGCGAAAAGGTAACAACTTCTTTCTTTCAGATAGGTGAATCTAAAATTGAACTTGTGGGTTCCGACGAAAATCAAACAACGGCTATTTCAAAATACATTGAAAAAAAAGGTCCGGGTATCCATCATCTCGCTTTTGAAGTAGATGACATATATCACTCTATGAGAGAAATGGAGGAAAAAGGGTTTCAACTATTGTCACCTACACCCAAACTTGGTGCAGACAATAAATTAGTTTGTTTTCTACACCCAAAAACAACCAACGGTGTGTTGGTTGAGTTGTGTCAATCTATTAAACCTTAATATCATAAGTCATTTCAAAAAGAAACACCTTCTTTAAGTATTATTTGTAGTAGCTACTATTTGCTCTTTCCTATAAATGATTTCATCATCCAGGTTGTCTTTTCTTTGAATTGCATAAAGGCATTAACCATATCATTGGTACCTTCATCTCCCGCTTTTGATGCGGCCTCCATGATATCACGTTCCAACTCAATCAACTTTGTCATGTCATTTATTACCTCTTTTACCATTTTAACATCTACCATATCAACTGTATCGACTTCCTGAATTTCAGATACTTTAATATATTCAGCATAAGTGGAGAAAGGCGCTTTCCCAAGAGTCAGTATTCTTTCAGCAATGGCATCTATGGTGGTTTGGGCATTATTATACAATTCTTCAAATTTCAAATGAAGTGTAAAAAAATTTTCACCTTTGATATTCCAATGCATTCCTCTCAGTTTTTGATAGTGAATATGATAATTGGCTAAATAATCATTCAAAAGTTCAATAACCGGTTTAACTTGTTTTTTGCTCAAACTAATTTCGTTCATTATAAATTTTTTTTGTGTTTACTTCAGCTTTCGATTTTATTGTATAATTAATAAAAATCCTGAATGAGGTTTATTTTTAAACAACCAAATTTTGAATTAGTTGAAAATATTAATTTAATTATAGTTTATAATCCTCTATTTCTAAATAGTTTAAATTTAAATAGTATAAAATCGTTTTTTATTATTTTGAAATTTTTTCACTATCACACGGCAATTTTAAGCAACAAAAATCTTATATTACTTTCCACAATTTTTCTTAATAAATTTTACTTTAAGAAGATTAAGAGGGTTGGTATTATAATTTGTGATTTGAAGTGAGGTAAAATTGCTTATGGCATCATAAAATAGAAAAATAACAGGACTCTCCTCGATGAGTATTTTCTCCATTTCATGATAAAGTTCATAACGTTTGGCGTTATCCTTACAAGCTAATGCCTCTTCATAAAGGGCATCATATTTTTTATTGTGAAAATGGGTATAATTAGGCGGTGCTGGATTTTTCCCATAGAATACAGTTAAAAAGTTTTCAGCATCCGGATAATCAGCTATCCAGCTTCCACGAAAAAATAAAACCTTGCCATTGCGCATCATTTCTCTTACCGTGGCTGATTCGGCTAATTCGACTTTACATCTTATTCCCAGCATTTCCCATTGTTTGGCAATATACAAACAAAAGTCTGAATAATCCTTTGCTGTATATAAAGACAAGACGGGTCTCTTGGTAAAGGGCAATTTCAAATAACCGGATTTTTCTAATAAAGTTTTAGCTTTCGCCGGGTTGTAGTCAAAGCCTGGAACTAATTTTTCATCATAGGATGGCAATCCATAAGGTGGAAAGGAAGAGTTTGCCGGTCTGCCAATATTTCTTTTTAATGTTTCCAATAGTCCCTTACGATCAAATCCATAATTCAAGGCTTTTCTAAAGTCTCGATTGAGTAAGGGGCTATCGCTATCCCAGTTTAAATTGATGCCAAGGTACTCAGAGTTAAGATATGGTGATTGGTAATTGGCAATAATAGATTGATATTGTTGCCTCAGTTTACCGTCATTCGCAAAAATTTCTGTTGTCATTGACGGATCAAAGCCACTCATGAAGTCTAAATTACCTTCAATCAACTGTAAAAAAGCCGTCTTACGGTCACCTATAAAAGAGATTCTGACAACGTCAACATAAGGCAAACGAACCTTGTTTTCATACTCAAAATAATCCTTATTCTTATTCAAAATCATTGCTTGCCCTTCAACCCATCGTTTTAAATAAAATGGACCACTACCTACCGGATGGGATCTAAAAGACTTCCCATACATCTCGACTGCTTCTTTAGGGACAATACTGCAATATTGCATACACAACAATTGTAAAAAAGGCATAAATGGCTTATTTAGCCGTATTTCAATGACTGAATCATTGACCGCAGTAAATGGCTTGGTAGAATCAACTCTACCATTAAATATCCAGCTTCCGGGGCTGGCTACTACCGTATCGATGATTCGAGTTAGACTATATACGACATCGCTCGCACGAATCGTTCTACCTTTACCTCCATTAAAGCATGGATCGTCATGAAACTTAATATCTGTATTTAAAGTGAAACGATATAACTTACCATTCTCTTCAATTGTCCATTGCTTAGCTACACAAGGTTGTATGTGCAAGCTGTCATCCAATTGAATCAATGTATTGTACAAGTGATCAACAGCCCATATATTAGATTGATTGCGAGCAAATGCAGGATCTAATGAAGTAATGTTATTCGGTTGATTGTATCGGAAAACACATAGGTTACCATCCTCATTTGGTGCGTTACACGAAAAACATAATAAAACAATAAAAAAAGTAACAACTTGAAATCTCGACATAGCAACAAAATTACAAATAACGAAGTAGAAATATACTATGTTTTGGTATAAGCTCATTTTTGTTCAGAATAATATGTACCTTTGCAGTCCGAAAAGGAAAACAGAATTTAACCTAATTGTCTAACAATCAATGCACTGAATCAATGAATCATTTAAAATACCTCGGGCATTCATGCTTTTCGATTCATCTGGAAGGTTATAAAATATTAATCGATCCTTTTATTCGACCTAATCCATTAACAAAGAATCTGGTCGATGTAGATAATTTAGAAGCTGACTTTATCCTATTAACACACGGCCACAGCGATCATGTGGCTGATGCACATGAATTGTCCAGAAAAAATGGAGCACCAATAATTGCCAATTTCGAAGTAGCAACATGGTTTGAAGAGAAAGATTGTACTGTTTTCGGTATGAATATTGGTGGCAAAAGGAACTTTGGCTTTGGTGACGTTCGTATGGTAAATGCAATTCATTCAAGCAATATGCCTGATGGAAGCTATGGTGGCACTTCAGCCGGCTTTCTAATAACTTCAGGCTCTCATGTTTTGTATTTTGCCGGAGACACTGCCTTAACAATGGACATGAAGTTGATTCCTGCTTATTTTGGTAAACCTACCTTGGCCATATTGCCTATTGGCGGATATTTTACAATGAATCACCAAGATGCTTTAATAGCTTCCGATATGATAGAATGTAATAACATTATCGGTTGTCATTTTAATACTTTTCCTCCTATTACAATTGACAAACAAGAGGTCTTGCAATCATTTGAGGATCAAGGAAAAAAAATAATCCTACCGGAAATAAATGAAATAATTAATTTGTAATTTATGGGAAAAGTAATTGCCATTGCCAATCAAAAAGGAGGTGTAGGTAAAACAACCATTGCAATCAATCTAGGAGCATGTTTGGCTTTGATGGAATATAAAGTCCTAATCATAGACGCTGACCCGCAAGCCAATACTACATCCGGCACTGGAATTGAAAGTAGTCAAATTAGTAATACACTGTATGATTGTTTTATCAACGAATTTCCTGCCAGTGATGCTATTGTCTCTTCACCTACTCCAAATTTGGATATTTTACCATCAAATATAGACCTAGTAGGTGCTGAATTAGAGTTAGTTAGTCGTTTTAAGCGGGAATTTATCATGAAGGACTTTATTGAGCCTATTAAAGATAAGTACGATTTCATATTTATCGACTGCTTACCATCTTTAGGTATAATTACAGTCAATTCATTGACAGCAGCTGACAGTGTAATCATACCGGTTCAAGCTGAAATATTCTCCTTAGAAGGTTTAGGCAAACTAAAAAACACTATTTCCCTTGTGAAAAAGCAACTAAATCCTGCGTTAACAATAGAAGGAATAGTTTTAACTATGTACGACAAGCGCCTTCGACTTGCAAATCTCGTGATCGAAGAAGTTCAAAATCATTCTAAAGATCGGGTTTTTGACACAATTGTTCATAGAAATTCGAGAATTAGTGAAGCTCCATCTAACCACCAACCAGTCATCATGTATGACGCTGGAAGTAAAGGAACAATCAACTTTATCAATTTAGCTCATGAATTTTTGAGTTTCCAGACAACTGAAAATAATCCTACAACTGTAAAAAATTAAATCTACAAAAAGTGAAAAAAAAGGAATTAGGTAAAGGAATTAGAGCGCTGCTCAATAGTATGGATAATGACGATGCTGTCCCAAGTTTTGATACCGTAAAAGAATTGTCAGGTGGTATCGCTATGATTTCTATTTCAGAAATAGAACCTAATCCAACACAACCAAGAACCAGATTTAATGAAGAGCAACTACAAGAATTGGCGCAAAGCATTAAGAGTTATGGCATCATTCAGCCTTTGACTTTAAGAAAAATAGCAAGAGATAAATATCAAATAATTGCCGGTGAAAGGCGATACAAAGCGGCACAACTTGCCGGTCTTACTGAAGTTCCATCTTATGTCAGACTCGTTGACGATCAGGAATTATTTGAAATGGCTTTGGTGGAGAACATCCAAAGAGAAGATTTAAATGCCATTGAAATAGCTATTAGCTATAAAAGACTAATGGAAGAAACCAATATGACTCAGGATATACTGTCTGATCGCATCGGCAAAGACAGAAGTACTATTTCCAATTATGTTAGATTATTAAAACTACTTCCCGATATTCAAAATGCAGTTAAAGAAAAACATATTTCAATGGGGCATGCCCGTGCACTCGCAGGAATTGACGACATCGCCCTCCAGTTGGCATTTTACAAACAAACCATTGCTAATAGTTGGTCTGTACGTCAATTAGAAACCAATATCAGAGACCACTTTAATAAGAAAGAAAAATCTCAATCTACATCAAGTCCTAAAGATGCCGAAATTGAAAGCGTAAAAGAGCGATTACGTACGATTCTAGGACTTAAAGTCCAGATAGAAAGGAATGATAAAGGGCAAGGATTTGTACGAATCTCATTCAACTCCACGGACGAATTAAATTCTATTATTGACGTTATAGACAATTAACCAACTTTTGAGGCTAAAAGCCGTTATTTATTATGTGATTATATATCTAATCAAGATTTATAACAATGATATTTTTTATGATCATTCCTAAAAGTAAGTTTGCCTTTATAATTAAACCCTTACTCGATATTATAGCTATTATAATATTGATATTCACTTGCTTAGACTATTCTTATTCACAAAATAGCGACTCTCTATTTTTACATCGAGATTCCACTTATCAAGCGTCAGTTAAAGATACTACTCACACCTCTCAGCCAGTTGACCTTTATACTCCTAAAAAAGCTATGATTAGGTCTATCATCTTACCTGGGTTGGGTCAGGCTTACAATAAGCAATATTGGAAGATTCCGATAGTATATGCCGGAATTGGCGCTCTCATTTATTCAGGTGAATGGAATAGGAAAAATTATCGTCAATTTAAAGATATCTATAAAGACATGATTGATGGCGTCCCCACTCAATATGACCGATATTCCAAACAAAACATACGTGCAGTCAGAGATCAATATCGAAAAAACATGGAATTATCTTACATTGCAATTGTCGGTGTATATGGACTAAATGTTTTAGATGCTTTCGTATCAGCTCATTTGAAAACATTCGATATCAATGACGATATTAGTTTAAAATGGCAACCTAAAATCAACTACACAAACTACGGCAATGTGCCGGAAATATCGGGAGGCATAAGCTTTTCCCTTCTTTTACATTAATCCCAAAAGCTTAACATATTTCATTATTTCTCCGGGATTTGATACCTTAAGTTTTCCCGTCATCAAAGCCATCATAGGATTGGATTTTCGTGAAAGTAAATCATTGAATACGACATCACTTGTTCGGATTGTTGATTTAGCATCGCCAATTAAACCTTCTTCGACACCTATGACTCCCTGATCAATCCTCAAAGTATAAAGTCCGCCCAGATCACCACTTATGTCAAAATGAAGCACCGTTCTTACATTTTCAATTGCTTCTTTAGCAACTTTTGTATCCAACTGATTCAGAAAATCCTTAATAGAAATCATATTTTTTTCCAAAGTTAACAAAATAAACATTTTTAAGTTTCTATTTTATAAAGATAGAAAATGCACAAATTTATATATTTCTCTATAGTTATGAATAACAAGACATTATTGAATGAAGGAATATTCTTGATGACTAAAAAAATAAAAATTTCTAACAAAGAAACTTAAAGGATAGCATATTAGACAATTAAAGGCTAATTTTGCGCTATTTTTTAAATATAAAATATCTCTTATGCAATTTGAAACATTATTGACAGAAGAAGTTGATTCCATAATTATTCTTACAATAAATAGACCTGAATCTTTGAATGCATTGAACAAAGCCGTTTTTGATGATTTAGAAAGATTTTTTTCAGAATATTTGCCTTCCAAGACTGACATCAGGGGTGTTGTCATAACCGGAGCAGGAGAAAAAGCATTTGTTGCCGGGGCTGACATAAAGGAATTTGCCAATTTTAGTTCGGAGGAAGGAGCAGCCTTATCCAGAAGAGGTCAAAATGTTTTCCTATCCATTGAACAGTGTCCTATACCGGTTATCGCCGCTGTCAACGGCTTTGCATTAGGCGGAGGATGCGAATTAGCAATGTCATGTCACATGAGAATAGCCGGAATGAAAGCTAAATTTGGCCAACCGGAGGTTAATTTAGGTTTGACACCCGGTTATGCTGGAACACAAAGGCTGATTCAGCTGGTTGGTAAAACAAAAGGCATGGAATTATTGTTGACAACCAGAATGGTCGATGCCGAAGAAGCTTTGCGTATAGGCTTAGTCAATCAAGTTGTAGAAAAAGGTCAGGAAAAAGAAGCGTCACTTACAATGCTAAAAACCATAGCAGAAAAAGCACCAATTGCTGTTGCAAAAACAATACAATGCATCAATGCCTATTATGATAAAAACATAGATGGTTTTGAGGAAGAAGCAAAACAGTTTGGTCTGTGTATGGAAACCGAAGATTTCAAAGAAGGCACGTCCGCATTTATAGAAAAAAGAAAACCTACATTTAAAAATAAGTAAGCAGTGATAGAGACTGATATTGCGATCATAGGAGCTGGGCCTACCGGTCTTTTTGCGGTTTTTGAAGCCGGATTATTGAAACTTCGATGTCATTTAATTGATTCTCTACCTCAGCCGGGCGGACAATTAACAGAGATATATCCTAAAAAACCAATTTACGACATACCGGGTTATCCTTCTGTATTAGCAGGGGAATTAATTGACAACTTAATGAAGCAGATTGAACCTTTCAAACCTGGATTTACTCTGGGTGAAAGGGTTGAATCATTGGAAAAAACCAATGATGGGAAATGGCTTCTTACCACCTCTCGAAATACAACTATAAAATCAGCAGTCGTTGTAATTGCAGCAGGTCTTGGCTCTTTTGAACCACGAAAGCCTGCCATACCTGAATTGGTAAATTATGAATACAAAGGAGTAGATTATATCATCAAAGATCCTACTATATATCAATCGAAAAAAATAGTCATCGCCGGAGGCGGAGATTCAGCCTTAGATTGGACTATTTACCTTTCAAATATTGCAGAACATATCACTTTGGTGCACAGAAGAAAAGAGTTTCGAGGTGCGCCAGATAGTGTGGACAAAGTACTTTCTTTAGCTCAAGAAGGAAAAATAGATCTGATAACGGAAGCAGAAGTCACAGCTCTTAAAGGCGAAACCGTATTACAATCCCTTCATATCAAACATGACACGAAGGGAGAAATAACGATCGACGCAGATTATTTTATCCCTCTTTTCGGATTATCTCCCAAACTTGGTCCTATTGCTGAATGGGGACTCAATTTAGACAAAAACGATATTCATGTCAATACATTCGATTATCAGACCAATATACCCGGAATATATGCTATTGGTGACATCAATACATACCCCGGTAAGTTAAAATTAATCTTGTGCGGTTTCCATGAAGCTACTTTGATGTGCCAATCTGCCTTCCATCATGTTTATCCGGACAAAAAGCTTTCATTTAAATACACAACAGTAATGGGGAAAGATGCCCTTACGCTATAAATAAATAATATGATACAAAGAATTCAAAGTGTTTTCCTTTTGTTGGCAGCTACTTGTATGTCATTTTTATTCCTTCCGAGCTTTGATTATGCTGCCTCCTCTGATGCTCAAATTATGACTACTCCATTGTTTAAGGATAGTGTTTTCAATACTTTTGACAATATAGCCTTAATGGTTATGACGGGCATTACCTCACTTTTGATTTTTATTAACATATTTTTATTCAAAAATCGAACCCTACAATTGTTATTAGTTAAAATATTAATATTTTTAATTTTTGCTTTGATTATTAGTGCTGGGATAATATTTTATCTTAATTTTAATACTCAATTGGAAGAAATAGCACGAATTCAAGTGAGATTGGGAACTTTTATCCCCTTTATCGTTATTGTTTTACTATATTTCACAAGCAATTACATAAAGAAAGATATATCTATTGTAAAATCGATGGATCGGTTACGTTAAGTTTTTTTCGGTAGCCGGTCATAAAGTATAAAATAACCGGAAAAAATGGGAACGACGCCTCAACCGAATGATCCAGAAGAAGTGTTGCTTATTCAACGCTCTTATAGGAATTTGCTTAAAAGCATTAAAAGCAATCTAACAAAGGAAGACAAAGAAATGATCCGTCAAGCCTATGAGATTGCTGTTCAGGCTCATTCAAAGCAACGAAGGAAGTCTGGCGAACCTTATATCCTGCACCCTATTGAAGTCGCCCGAATCTGTGCCGAAGAAATAGGATTAGGACCTACTGCTGTTGTTGCTGCACTTCTTCATGATGTAGTAGAGGATACGGATGTTTCCTTGGATGACATCAAAAAACAATTTGGTGATAAAATATGCCGATTGGTCGATGGTCTTACAAAATTAGACAGCTCCTATAACTCAGAAAACCCACAAGCAGAAAATTTTAAAAAAGTCCTCAGTACCTTAAATTCAGATGTTCGGGTAGTTCTCATTAAAATGGCCGACCGCTTACACAATATGCGGACACTCGGCTCAATGAAAAGAGAAAAGCAATTAAAAATAGCTTCAGAGACCAGCTATATTTATGCTCCGCTCGCCCATCGATTGGGACTTTATAAGCTCAAGACAGAGTTTATGGATCTGTGTCTTAAAATCTTAGAACCATCTTTTTATCAAGAAATAGCCAGAAAGCTACAGGAGACTAAGCGAAGCCGTAATCACTATATCAACGAATTTATAAAAGGGATGAATGAGCAACTTGATGAGCTCAATGTGCCCTATAAAATCATTGGCCGCCCCAAATCCATTTCTTCTATAGCAGATAAACTTAAAACCAAAGGAGTACCGTTTGAAGAAATATATGACCTCTTCGCAGTCCGTATAATCATCGATGTCGAACCTAAAAAAGAGAAAAGCGCCTGCTGGCAGGTATATTCAGTCATTACGGATGTATATACACCCGTACCGGAGCGTTTGAAAGACTGGGTTACTATGCCCAAGTCAAATGGATATGAGTCACTTCATACGACGGTTATTGGGCCAGGTGGTCGATTTGTAGAAGTGCAAATCAGGTCTGAAAGGATGGATGAAATCGCAGAGAAAGGATTTGCTGCACATTGGAAATACAAGGGTGTCAAACAAAGTACACAAAATGTCTTTGATACTTGGTTAGATTCTGTTAGAATGTTGCTCGAAGACAAAGATAAAGATGCACTCGAATTCATTTCAGAATTTAAAACCAGCCTTTATGGTGAAGGAATATATGTATATACACCTAAAGGTGATATGGTAACACTTCCGAAAGGGGCAACAGCTTTGGATTTTGCTTTTAACATTCACTCGGACGTGGGATATCATACAATTAGTATTAAAATCAATAATAAATTGGTCCCAATGAGTTATGTTCTGGAAAATGGAGATCAGATTCAAGTGAATACGAATAAAAATCAAAAACCAAATGAAAACTGGCTAAAAATGGTAATTACCTCCAAAGCCAGAACTAGAATCAAACAAGCCCTCAAAGAAGCCAATAAAATACAGGCAGACTATGGCAAAGAAGAGTTGTTTAGGAAACTTTCTAATTCTAAACTCGACTTTGAAGAAAATATTGACTTTTTGGTGAAGCATTTTGGATTCAAAAATCGATTTGAGCTTTTCCTCGCCATATCTTTGGATCAAATCAAAATCGATCTCAAGAAATTCAAAATTGATGGTTCTAAACTTAGTGAATTCAAAGAAGTCCAAAAAGTTAAGACTGAAGAAGTTAGCGACGAATTGGGAAACACTTATTATACCATAAATCCAACCAAGAACAAATCTCTACTACTTATTAATGGTGAAAGTGCGGATAAATTTAGTTTTCAATTTGCATCATGTTGTCATCCCCTTCCGGGTGATGATATTTTTGCCTTTGTCACTACAGCCAATACTCTAAAAATACACAGAACGTCCTGCCCAAACAGTGAGCACTTACTTGCTTCTTATGGATATAGAGTATTAAAAGCAGACTGGACAAATGTAGCAACAACTGCATTTGTAGAAGAATTGATTATCATTGGTTCGGACAACGGCCCGGGCATCATACAGTCAATTACTGAAAATATCAACAAATTTGGACTCAATATTAAATCTTTCAAAATAGACGGTAATGAAGGTATTTTTGAAGGAACAGTTAAATTGGAAATGCAAAACCTTGATCAGATGAATGCATTAATTCGAACTTTGAAAAACCTTCCTTACGTTTCAAATGTTAGAAGAGGTAATTAGTCGTCCCTTAAGAACAAATAAATAATTGAATATCAGACAAATAAATACAAATAAATTATGAAAATAATGCAAGAAATCGTATATTTATGACTAGAATCTTGCAAATTAAAAAAAATGATACCACGAAAAAAGGATCCTAATCTTCTGAATATGTTTTCCCATT
>JAGPCT010000084.1 GCA_018057925.1 Saprospiraceae bacterium | reverse complement strand
TAATGCCTAAACATATTGAATCGATGGGAGTGAGAGTATCGTATAATTTAAAAGAAACATTAGAGTGGTGTGAAGTAGCCAACGTGTTGCGCATTCAACTCGAACGTCAGGATATTAAATTTTTCCCATCATTACGCGAATACTCATTGTATTACGGTATAAACCGCGAATTATTAGATTCACTCAGCAAAGAAATTGTCATCATGCACCCGGGCCCAATCAACCGTGGCGTAGAACTCACCAGCGACGTAGCAGACAGCAAACAATCCATCATTTTACAACAGGTAGAAAATGGTGTTGCTGTGCGTATGGCTGTCTTGTATTTATTAGCTGGGAGATTGGATTAAATCGAAATTAACGACTAAGTATAAATGCAGATGACATTATTTTACTTTTGTTATCAATGATTTCTACAAAATAAATTCCATTTGGTATTGATTTATCAAAAGTGTAATCTATTTCAGGTGCATCTACAGCATTGCTAATGGTTGTAATAATTTTACCGGCTAAGTTAATGATGTTAACTGTGAAACCGGAACTTAATTCTCCCTGAATTTTTATACTACCATTAGTTGGATTGGGATAAATATGTAGTTGCTTTGTTATCGTATAATCAATAGGTACGGTTACCTTTTCGCCATAAATGTATCGCCCCACTGCAAAGTTAGAATTTATACCACCAGAATAACCTCCGCTAGCTATTTTGCCATCATATAGCCATGTTGCACATACAAAAACTTCGACGGTTTGTCCAAGGTCGCTAGCTATCCTGCCAAAATTACCAAATGTACTATCTAAGGTGCCATTCGGTTTTATTCTATAAATACAAAAGTCGCCATCCCCAGTAACTTCATGTGAATTACCAATCGCAATTATTTGATCAAATTCATCCAACAAAATGCTAGCGAAACTTGCGTTTGGCAGCAGGAATGCGCCATTGTTTCCAAATGATGAATCTATTACACCACCTGCTAATATACGAAGTAGTAAACCGTATGATTCAGATATGCCGGCAATAATTAATTTGCCATCGTTTTGAATAGCCATACTCAAAGCAAGATCGTATGTGCTGTCCAAATCATACTCGAATATTCCATTATGGTTAAATGTTGTATCTAATATTCCGGAATTTGTTAATCTAGCACAGACAATATTCATGCCTGTAACCATGTTTGGTGTATTTCCACAACAAACTATTTTACCGTCAGCTTGAACAAGAATTTTTTCTAAATTATAACCAGTTTCTGTAATATCAATTAGTTGAATACCATTATTGCCGAAAATAGTATCAAGTGTTCCATTTATATTAAAGCGAGCAACAAACCAATTGGAATTTGCACCAGTAAATGTTCGCCCGGCTGCATATATTTTCCCGTCATCCTGCAATGCAAGGGAACTTATTTCTTCATCGGTATCCCCCAAATCCAGATGAACATATCCATCAATCCCAAAACTTACATCTCTTATTCCAAAAAAATCAAACCTCGAAATAAAAATATCTTTGTTACCATCCTCGTACCAAGAACCTCCAACAATAAAATGTGTGTCATCCTGTAGTCTGGCATCATAGGTAACTAAGCTAGCAGTTTCGGGAGCATCTAGAAATATGCCATCAGTCCCAAATGTTTCATCCAGACTGCCGTCCTCATTGTACTTAACCATGCCAATATCGAAGTGAAGCAAACTCCCAACAGGTCCTACTGCTATTAGTTTTCCATCTGAAAGTGGAATTAAGCCTTCAATATAATCTTCTGACGGAGAAACATATGTTATTTTCCATCCATCATAATCAAAAGTGCTATCAATTTCACAATATTGAGTATATACAACTTGAGAAAATGTGAATAGTATAGCGGTAAGAATGTGTTTCATGTGAACATACAATTAATTTACTGGGGCATAATACAGTAAAAATAATAAAAAGTAATAAAATGATGTGCAAGATTTATGGTTTTTTTTTTGAATATCAGGATGTGTATCTAATTACCACAATTTTCCTGTGTAAATTAAGTGATAAGTTTGTAAAAGAAAAGTAAAACTTGTTTCAAGTTAAATTAAATACAGTCAAAAACGATTTTCTTATACGAAATTTCTTACTTGTTATTTAGGCTGAAAGCCTTATTCTTATTGGCTTATATTGATTGTAATTAATAATATATTTTTTTAATTAAGCCATTTACATTTCATTAACGCAATTTGGTGTATTCACTTTTGCGCAGCTTCTTTGTGCCGGCTCAAAGAAAAACCCGTATGCGAAAAATAATTTCTACCCTTTTTATAGTTGCAGTTATACAGAATATAGCGTTAGTTGCTCAGGTTCCATTAAACACTTTTGTGGGACAAACAAGTATACCTTCAGATGACGATCTGATATGTACCATTCCAATTTATCCTGATGTGACTACTAATCTGGAAGGTCCGTTGGAAGGTGAATTAGTCCACGATTTTAAATTATATACTTTAGAAGGGGACTCTGTTCAGTTAAGCGGCGTTTTAAATGATGGCAAACCAATTTTATTGATTGGTTGCAATTATACCTGTTATGTTTTTCGTGGCAAAATTGATGTGATTAATGAAATGCAGGCAATGTATGGCGATTTAATTAATATCTTTTTAATGTATACGGTAGAAGCACATCCGGTTATAGATTTCAGTCCGTATTTTGGTTACGAAAATGTTGGTGCAGATAATTATGCTGAAGGGATCTTATATCGTCAGCCCTTAACCTATGGTGAACGCAAATTGATTGTAAGCGATATGCTCGACAATGAAGATATTAATGTGCCTGTTTTAATTGACGGACCATGTAACGATGTTTGGATGAATTATGGCACAGCGCCAAATCCTGCCTGGTTAATTGCACCTGACGGTATAGTTTATGACGCACAAAAATGGTTTAACAAAGAGCCGGATAATATGTACGCATCAATCGATGAGTTATTAGGTATTGTTGGAACAGGTACATACACTCCGGAAGGGATATTTGATGCAGAAGATGAAGGTGAAGCCATATATTATGGAACTGTAGATAATATGATTGCTGCTCATATCACTTTTACCAATACCAGTGATGATGATGTATTGATAGATTTTGTTCGCGAAAGCGAAGATATTCCTGCAGGATGGTACACTTCATTATGCACCGAATTATGTTATTCTCCAAGTGTTGATTCTACAACAGTTTATTTAATACCCGGACAATCGGAAGAAGTGCGTATCGATTTTTTCACTGACGGAACACCAGCAGAAGGTAGTGTCACATTATCTTGTACCAATCATTACGACCCGACTAATAACTACACATTTACTATAAATGCATCCAGTATTGCGGCAACCAATATTGAAAATAATCAAATACATTTTACAACATTATTTCCAAATCCTGCAAATGCCGGAAGTGTAATTCATTTTGATAATTTTCAATTTGCTGAGGCTTCACCTGTTTTATTTGGTTTAGATGGTAAACCAATTGCAAGCCTTAAACGAATAAATTCAGGAGATTATATTTTGCCGGAAGTAGCTACCGGATTATATTATATTCAAATAATTGCTGAAAATAATATTTACCTGTCCTCAGTTACAATTACCAACTGAGGTTAGGTTTGGTTTAAACTGGCGGAAGTTGAGGGGCTATCTCATACTTCCGCTTTTATCATTTATTTATGAAAAAATACTTTTTATTCCTTTTATTACCACTCGCTTTCCTACTATTTTTTAGTTGTGAAAAAGAATTACCAAACCATCTTACTTTTGATAGTTATGAATATGCAACTAGTGATGAAACAGGTGGCGACTGGGAACCTGTATATTTAACAGGTACCGGATTAGTGGTGATTCCTGAACCTGATGATATTACTTCTGATAATTATTTGGATGAATTAGCTACAGTAAAATCTTTTAATCAGGCCCTCACCGAGGAAGAACAGGCTGCAGTTGATTATTGGGGAAATAATTCCATCATCCGTTGGTTTGAAATAACAGAGGAATTAATTGCGAAATATAATCTTGCCCCATCACCCGATGAAAATGGTGAATATGGTGTACCTGATCCGGTGTTTCCCGAAACTTATCCAACTTTTCCATTTGCACATCCACCATATGCCTGCAGAGCATATGCCTATTTAGGCGCATCGTTTTATGATGCGTTAATTACAGCGTGGCATTATAAATATACATATAACAGACCCGCTCCATATATTGTAGATAATTCAATTGTGCCTGCTTATCCGGATAATAATTTACCATCATATCCAAGTGAAGATGCAGTTATTGCATCAGTTGCTGAAGAATTACTCATCTTTTTATTTCCATTAGAAATTAATTATATACAAGAGCAAGCTCAAGAATTACGTGATACACGAATTTGGGCAGGAATGAATGTGGCAAGTGATATTGTGGCAGGAGATTCAATTGGGAAAACCATTGCTGAAATATTTATTGGAAGGGCAAAAACCGATAGTATGAAATTTGCTCAGGTGGAAGAGGATGAATATATGGAAATGGAGGAAGCTGCTTCTTTATTATGGGGAAATAGCTGGCCACGATGGGAAAATTTAGAAGTTCCACAACGGCCAATCGGCATTACACCAAAATTTGGTCATGTAGTGCCGTGGTGGATACCTTCAGTTGAAGCAGTAAGGCCCGGTCCGCCGCCTGCAATCGGCTCAGATGAATATAATTCTGATAAAAATGAATTATTAGATTATGCAGACAATTTAACGCGTGAGCAAGAACAAATTGCTTATTTCTGGGGCGATGGATTTGGCACCTATACACCTGCAGGACATTGGAATACGATTGCTAAAGAATACATTGTTCACTATCGCTTTAATCCATTGCGCACAGCACGAACTTATGCTTATTTAAATACCGCAATGATGGATGCCGGAATCAGTTGTTGGGATACAAAATATTATTACATGTATCCACGTCCACCTCAAGCTGATAAAAAGATCGAAACACTTTTTGGGTTACCCAATTTTCCATCATACACTTCAGGACATAGTACTTTTTCAGCAGCTGCAGCTGAAGTATTGGGTTATGTTTTTCCAAATGAACAATCATTATTTGAACAATATGCAAAGGATGCTTCTGAATCACGCATTTATGCACGAATACATTTTCGTTTCGATTGTGAAACAGGTTTAACGGTGGGTGAAAATATTGGTAATTATGCTGTAAGCGCAGCTCAAGCCGACGGTGTAGATTAATTACAAAGAATTTGATTTATCCGGATTAATGCCCATCATGGCTAAATTTTCTTTGCGTAAATAACCTTCATTCGCCATACGAGCCGATGCTTCCAAATATGATTCAGGATTACTTTCTGAATTCGTCCCTAATCCGTCAACATATCGGTTAAATAAACAAAACGCAGCCGCAATTAATACGGTATCATGAATTTCTGCATCTGTAGCACCATAGTTTTTTGCGGATTGAATGGCATTATCTGTGACAAATTTTCCTCCTTGTTGAACGAGCGCTGCAATATGCAATAATGTTTTCATTTTAGGTGTAATTAACTCCGAATTATCCGGATTCGATTTAATTTCCGTTATTGCATCTAAGTTTAATCCTAAATGCGTTGCAGCTGCGCCACCATGTGATAACTGACAAAACTGACAATCATTTTTAAACGAAGTATAGGTAGCAATTAATTCACATTCACCTTTGCTTAAGGTTGAATTGCCTTGTAATAAAGTTTCAGCTAAAAGCAAGAGGGGATAGGCTGTTACAGGATTATATTTTAACAAACCTCGAATACCCTGCAGGTTGTTACCTAGTTCGATATATGCCATATTTTTTATTATAAAAATATATATAAATTTTGGCACATAGTTATCATTTACAATTCTTTAGGAAAAATAAAGATGAGCTAATATTTAATTGTTTGAATTAAATAATTGGTGTTGTAGTTTTAAGCTGCCATCGTAAACCCTTTACAAATAAACATCCTCTTTAACCTTTAAAACTACTTCCATTCATTTCTTTCTTTGTATTTTTCTCTGTGCTTTTCTCCGCGCTTCTCTGTGGTTTCGGCTGTTCACCACACTTACTATTTACCGTTATTTCACAATTAAATCCAACTACCATCAGCCTATTTTTAAATTAATTTAATAAGTAAAATCAACTCAATAAATATTAA
>JAGPCT010000013.1 GCA_018057925.1 Saprospiraceae bacterium | reverse complement strand
CTTACGCCATATCTCAAGTCGATGGGCAACAAAGTTATTGGAATGGTTTCCAACAAAAACTCCGTACTTGCCTACGAAGCTGATATTACCTTGTTTCTTCCTGTTGAGAAAGAAGCTGACCCCAATAATCTTGCTCCTACATCAAGCACTACCGCTCAGATGGCTATGGGTGATGCATTGGCAATAGCTCTTTTGACGGAAAGAGGATTTACAGATAGGGACTTTGCCCGATACCATCCCGGTGGCAATCTCGGTAAACAACTTTATACTTGCGTCAAAGATATATGTAGATACAACAATCAACCTTGGGTCAATATCAATGCCGGCATCAAAGACATTATCGTAGCGATTTCTTCAGGTCGCCTCGGCGTAACAGCAGTTAAGGAAGGAGAGACCGTTATGGGTGTCATTACCGATGGTGACCTGAGGCGGATGCTCGAAAAAGAAATGGATCTATCGGCCTTGCAAGCCAAGGATATTATGACGCATTCTCCCAAAACCATTCAGGGCGATGAACTGGCTATCAACGCACTTCATTTACTTAAAAACCTCAATATCACCCAATTATTGGTCATGGAAGGACAACATTATATCGGCGTCATACACATCCATGATTTATTGAAAGAAGGATTTGTATAGATTTTAGTTAAATATCTTCAAAAGTTTATAATTTCGCACCATAATTAATACGAAATATGATAAAAGCAGGAATAACGGGAGTTGAAGGATATGTACCGGAAACGATTCTCTCCAATGCTGACCTTGAAAAAATGGTCGATACCAATGATGAGTGGATTAGGACCAGAACGGGTATTAAGGAAAGGAGGATATTCAACAGTCCCGGCAAAGGGGTCAGCGACCTTGCCCTGCCTGCCGTATTAAGATTATTGGAAAGCACCAACACAAAACCGGAAGAGGTCGAATTGGTTATCTTTGCTACCGTAACAGCCGACTTTATTTTTCCGGATACTGCCAATATATTGTGCGACAAAGCAGGACTAAAAAATGCCTTTGGCTTTGATGTCAATGCAGCATGTAGCGGGTTTTTATTCGCCTTGACCACCGGGGCACAGTTTATTATGGCCGGAAGCTACAAAAAAGTCATTGTGGTAGGTGCCGACCTAATGTCCTCTATCACCGATTATACCGATAGGGCAACATGCATCATTTTTGGCGATGGCGCCGGAGCTGTCATGTTGGAACCCACCGAAGACGGTACCGGCTTAATGGATTCCCTATTGAAAGGAGATGGCGCAGGAAGGCATGTCTTACACATGAAGGCCGGAGGCTCAGTAAAACCACCTTCACATGAAACGGTGGATGCACGTGAACACTATGTCTATCAGGAAGGAAAGCACGTCTTTAAACATGCAGTACAAGGCATGGCAAGTACAGTAGCAGAAGTAATGAGACGAAACAATCTCTCTAAAGACGATATAGCATGGGTCGTGCCGCATCAAGCCAATATGCGCATTATCAATTCTGTTGCAGAGCAATTAGATTTTCCTTTGGATAAGGTAATGATTAATATTGAGAAATATGGCAATACTACTTCCGGCACCATACCGCTGTGTCTATGGGAATGGAAAGATAAGCTACACAAAGGCGACAACATCATTCTGACTGCCTTTGGTGGTGGATTTACGTGGGGCTCAACATTAATTAAATGGTCGATTTAACCCAAATTCATATTAGAGGCAAAAATATTGTCTTTAAGAGGAATTCGGGTTCAATTGAAAAAGCCTCATAATCTACCCGCTTAGGGCAGTTTACAAGGCTTTTTTTGTAATAAAGTACCTTTTAAAATTTATTTTCTAAAAAAAAGAAACAGTTACATTCTAAACTGGCGACTGCATAATAAAGACCCATATTGCAATTAAAATGACCAATATAGCCCAAAGTCGCACATCTTTCAATGCTTCTTTTAAAAAATCTTGTACTTCTTTAGTAATAGGTCTCATGTAATATTTCGGTTTATGCATCGTCCAATATTTTTTTCAAAAAGAGCACGATGCATATCTAATACCTTGCAAAAACGATACCATAACATATATTCTTAATATATCCTTTGAAACTGCTGTATTTATTGATTTATAATACAAATTTCTATGTTTGCGAAAGCTGATATTATAATTTTTCAAATTTGTTTTGGATGCATACCTTTGTATTTTTATCACTTTTTTTATTCATGGATAACATTTAATACAAAAAATCCCAATGAAGTACACATTCTATATCTGTATTTGTCTCGTCAATATCCTTACCACCGGTGCTTGGGCTCAAAGTCCAAAGATAACCTTTCATGGTATCGTCATGGATCGAGAGACAGGTGAAACATTAATCGGTGTTAAAGTAATGATTCCAGACATAGATATAGCCACTGTATCCAACGAATATGGATTCTATTCCATCAGCCTTCCTATTCAAGACTCTGTCACCTTGTCTGCTGACTATATCGGTATGCAACATTATTCCATCAAATTGCCGGCACGTCAAAACCTCAAATATGACATCAAACTATCCACGACAAGTGTCAACTTGCAAGAAGTCGTCATCACAGCAGATCAACTCAAGGAAAGACTTCAAGGTACACAAATGAGTATAGAACAAATCTCCGCCAAAACAAGTAAAGTTTTACCTGCCCTCTTTGGCGAAGTGGATATCATCAAAACCTTGCAACTCAAGGCAGGCGTATCATCAGGATCCGAAGGCAGCAGTGGACTTTATGTCAGAGGCGGTGCAGCTGATCAGAATCTCATCCTTTTAGATGAAGCCACAGTTTTTAACGCCAATCACCTTTTCGGATTTTTTTCGACCTTTAATGCAGATGCCATCAAAGATGTTAGAATGTACAAAGGTGGCTTCCCCTCACAATATGGAGGTCGGCTCTCATCTGTCATCGACGTGCGCATGAAAGATGGCAATAATCAAAAATTCAGCGGAACAGGCGGAATAGGCCTCATTACATCACGCCTCACCGTAGAAGGTCCAATTATTAAGGACAACACTAGTTTTATAGTTTCCGGTCGCCGCACCTATGTTGACCTCATCACCAATGCCATCAATAAGGCGAAAAGCAATGATCCAACTTGGAATAAAATCCCCGGCTACAACTTTTACGACCTAAATGCCAAAATCAATAGTAAATTGGGGGACAAAGACAGGCTCTATCTAAGTGGATATTTCGGTAGTGATAACTTTTCCTTGAAGGACAGTGTTCTAAACATCGGGTTTTCATGGGGTAATGCCACACTTACCGGTCGATGGAATCATGTCTTTTCACAAAAATTATTTGCCAATACTTCCTTTATTTATGCTGATTACAACTACAACATTTCAAATCAAATCAGTGGTTTCAACTTTTCACTCGGCAGTAAAATCAGAAATTATACATTGAAAACAGACTTTGATTACCGTCTAAATAACAAACATTCCATCAAAACAGGACTTTCTGCCACTCGGTACAATTTTACCGTCGGCAGACTTAAAGCGGGCTCAGATGATGGATCGGTATCCTTTAGCAGTGGTATTGACCGCACCGGCAATGAATTTGGCTGGTATGCATCAGATGAAATAGACCTTTCAAAGGAATTAAAAATCAATGCCGGCATCCGTATTTCCGCTTGGTCGCAGCAACATTTTTTTGATATCGGTCTGGAGCCAAGGCTTGCTATGGCTTACAATATTCAAGATAAATGGTCTATAAAGGCAGGATATGCACGCATGAAGCAATATGTTCATCTCGTCTCTAATTCGGGTGTTTCATTACCTACTGATGTTTGGTATCCTTCTACTTCGATAGTCCATCCACAACGTTCTGACCAGTTATCCGCCGGAGTAAGCTACCTCATCGCTCCCGGCTTCCTGATAACCAATGAATACTATTACAAATGGTTAAAAAATCAGGTGGACTTTAGGGATGGCGCCAATCTCTTTCTCAATGACAATATAGAGCAGGAATTTGAGTTTGGTCGAGGATATGCTTATGGAACAGAAATCAGCTTGGAAAAAGAATCCGGTAAGTTTACAGGCTGGATCGCCTACACACTTGCCTTTGTGCGTAGAGGAAGCTTTGACGGAATCATGAACGGACGCTATTTTTCACCTAAATACGACCGTCGCCACGATATCAAAGTCGTAGGTTCCTATAAATTTAATCGAAGATGGATTGTTTCGGCAACATGGGTCTTTGGGTCTGGCGACCTTGCCTGGCTCCCCGGTGGTAGAGCCGTATTTCAAGATACCAAAGGGGGCACCTTTACCCCTGTGACACCAATATATGGCGACCGCAACACTTTCCGATTGCCCGATTACCATCGTGGCGATATAAGTATTATCTATAACATGTTTCCAAGATGGGGCGAGAGCAACCTAAATCTGAGCATTTACAACGCTTATAACCGCCGTAACCCATATTTCATCACACTTGAGACGGAATATAAAACCTTAATTCAAGATGGTATAACAGTAAAGATTCCACAAAAAATCAATGCTCGTCAGATATCACTTTTTCCCATTTTACCGTCTCTATCCTGGAATTTCACCTTTTAATCATAAACAAAATGAAATATCTAAGTCTTATACTTTTCTTGTCAGCAATAGCAACGTCTTGCAATCTAAGCAAAGAAGTCGATATCAATTTGCCTGAATATACAGACCAACCGGTTGTCGAATGCTACTTAATTCCGGGTCAACGCTATGAACTTTTACTCACGCATAGCAATAGTTTCTTTGATCCACTAACAGGTAGTGACCCATCGGCCTATCTATTATCGATATTAGAGCCCGGAGCCAAAGTCATGATAATCCATGGCAATGACACCATTCATCTGAAAGAGCAATTGGAATTGAATCCTATTTCCGGATTTATCTCTAATTATTCCAGCCCGGTCATCGTACCTGAAGATTATTCCGGTGAATTTAACCTTCTTATTCAACTTTCAAATGGAAGCTTCATACAAGCTACAACCGGCATTCCTTATCCTGTCAAGTTAGATAGCGTAAGAGTTGAATACGCAAATACACAAAAACTTAGGGCTATTATCTTTGCTTATCACCGAGATAATCGAAGTACTGAAGACTATTATCGCCGCATGATACACGTTGCGTCTTTGGATAGCTTCCCTATGCAAAACTTTACGCTTGACGATAAGATAAATGACACGGAAGAGGTAGCTTTTGGAGCATTTTATGAAAGAAAAGATAAACAATCTGTGGTGGGCGATACAATGATCATATCTCTAAGCCATATTACAAAAGACTATCATTTGTTTTTCCAAAGTAGAAGCAATGCCAACGCTGCCAACGGAAACCCATTCGGTCAACCCGGCCAGATCGTTTCAAACGTCACCGGGCCTACTCATCCGATTGGAATTTTTACCGGCTTTGTCATGACTCATGATACCATTTATTTCAAATAACTACGTTCTAATCCTCCATTTGACGCGAGTACAGCAATTGATGGTTTCAAAAGCCGAAGAGTCCTGTTTATGAGGAATATCCCGATAAACGAGTCGTAAATCGATTTCGCATTTGCCTAATGCTGGCTTTGGGTTGAATCCGACTTTTGACGGTGATCTATATCGTTGATGGTTTTGATATTATTTTCAAAAGATTTATTAAAAACATCTTTTGTTTTGTCCAATAAAGTGGTAAAGCCATAATCGATTTTTTCCACTGCAGGGAAAATAGCAGAATTTTCGAAGGTCGCTTTGTTGATAATCTTCATTCCCATCAATCGCCCGGAAACAAAGCTCACCAAAATTAAAATAAAAAAAGAAAGCATCAACCCACCTGATATTTTGGTTATCAATTTCATAGAATTAGCCTTCACCCAACCTTCTATTTTGCGGGACAAAAATCTGTAAATAAAGAAGTCGATCGCAAGAACAAGCAAAAATCCTAAAATAAAATATACAAGTGTAATGTTGGTGAATGTATTTTCCATAAATAAGAAAACGATAGGAAAAAGCTTCAAAGCAAGTAAAATTGCGCCAATTACCAGCAAAATCTTGAGCACCACACCCAATACCCCATTTATATAGCCTACATAAAATGCAAGCGAAATCAATAAAACTAAAATTATATCCACTACCATGAAATTCGATTTTCATTGTCTATAGGATAGAATAGGATTTCCGAGATCAGGTTCATGTTATTTCAATTTTATAGTTGTCTTGGTCCTTCCCCCACTTTATCGGGAATATATTCACCGCCGGCACAATATTTTAATAATTCATTATGTATAAAAGACTGAACCTTTGCGGCATACTCATCCGGATACAGTAAATGCAGGTTTGGTCCGGCATCTAATGTAAAATAAAGCGGCACTTTTTGGCTTTGCCTCCAAGTAGTTAACTGTTCGATAGCGGCTACCGTATTGGGCTTTATCAACAAGTATGGCGGCTCGGAAAGCATCATCAATCCATGTAAACTATACGCCTCTTGTTCTACCAATGCACCAAATCCTTCTACATCTCCTGATTTCAAGATGGATATCAATTTCCTCATCCTTGTATCTACGGTCATATAACGTGTCTCGGCATACGGATTATTATCCATCAGGCTGTGACCTACTGTGGAGGACACACTTTTCTCCTCTTTACTAATAATCAGAATGTCGTCATGGAAACTTGAAAATACCGGATGAAGGTGGTGCCCCCATCCTATGGCGTATAAGTTGGAAGAGTTGGGAATTCCTATTGTTTCGCCCCAAAGTGCTGCTTTAGAAAAAATTGACCGGCAGGCACTTCCTGAGCCAAGACGTGCAAGGTAGGAAGCCTTTTTTTCAAACTCTTCATCGTTGGAAAGTGTCCCAAACAGTTCATCCTCCAACGTACACAAACACAACGCCAAAGCGCTCATAGCTGACGCTGACGAAGCTATTCCTGCTGAGTGTGGAAAACTATTGCTGGAAAAAATGGTGAGCTCTATCTGGCTTAAAAATGGGTAAATGGGCAATAGTGATGTCAAATATCGTTCTATTTTTGCCCCAAAAGCTTTGTTTTGTTCATTATGAAATAAAAAATCCACTGAAACGCCCGGTTTGTCACTCATTTTAGGTCCATATTCGAGCGTTGTCTCTGTATATGCTGCATCCAATGTAAAGCTCAATGAAGGATTACATGGCATCTGTTGCCCATATTTGCCCCAATACTTAATCAATGCTATATTAGAAGGGCTTCGCCATGTTATCTTTCCCGATCTGACCCGACCAGATTGAACAACTAATTTTGGATTGTGATATTCTTCCATCAAAGTAAAAACTTTCTAAGGGGAAAGGTACTAAAAAAACCGTTAGAACAATGAATTTTTTGAACAACCAATTGGCATAATTTTTCCATTTTCTTGTGATTCCTTTTACCTTTGGCAATTATTATTATAATTTTAGTAAAAATTCTTTACTATGCCTAAAGGAATAAAGTTATCCAAGATTTCTACAAAAGCGCCAAAAGAGCTTAAAAAAGGAAAGATTGTAGAAGAGTCCAAAGAATTATTTGACCAAATAGGCCATCTCCAGCATGTATTATATGCAGAAAGGAAGCATTCTGTGTTGGTCATTTTTCAAGGTATTGACGGTAGCGGAAAGGATGGAGCAACCAAACACGTATTCTCCGGTTGCAGCCCACAAGGTATTCGCTTAGAAGCATTTAAAAAGCCGAGTGAAGAAGAAATGAATCACGATTTCCTGTGGCGCATCCATTCCAATGCTCCGGAAAAGGGATTTATCCAGATATTTAATCGCTCCCATTACGAGGACATTCTTATTCAACGTGTCCACCACTGGATTGATGAAGA
The DNA here is from genome assembly GCA_018057925.1 of Saprospiraceae bacterium. Lineage (GTDB taxonomy): Bacteria > Bacteroidota > Bacteroidia > Chitinophagales > Saprospiraceae > Parvibacillus. Next base: position 65,695 of record JAGPCT010000013.1, on the reverse strand, counting down.
TCGGGTACAAAAACGCATGGCAGCTATCAATGCCTTTGAAGAATTACTGCACTTTGACAACAATACGCTTGTCTTGAAATTTTATTTTCACATCAGCAAGGGATATCAACTAAAACAACTCAAGGAAAGGATAGAAAATCCTGCTAAAAACTGGAAACACAACCCCGGAGACTGGGAAGAGCGCAAGTTGTGGAATGAATACATGGATGCATACGAATACGCCATCAATAACAGTGCCATACCATGGCATATTGTCCCCGTGGATGATAGATGGTATCGCAACTATGTCATAGCAGACATCATGGTCAAGGAGCTTACCAAACTCAACATGAAGCTGCCTATTTTAGATAAAAACAATTTAATTATTGACAATAATCCCCAATAGATGGCAACTGACGAGAAAATCCGAATTGACAAATGGCTGTGGTCCATTAGATTTTTCAAATCTCGAAGTATCGCTTCCGATGCCTGTACGGGAGGTAAAGTAAAAATCAATGACATCGCAGCTAAGGCCTCGTCACTTGTTAAATTAGGGGACAAAGTCACCTGCAAGAAAGAGCACATCAACTATGAGCTCATTGTAAAAGCTATCATTGGCAAGCGTGTCAGTGCCCCAATTGCAATCACTTGCTATGACAACATCACGCCAGAGGCCGAGTTAAATAAGTTTGAACAGTGGTTTGTAGGCAAAGCACCGACAGAAGTAAGAGATAGAGGAAGTGGCAGGCCTACTAAGCGAGATAGAAGGGACATAGATGAGTTTAAAGACAGGATTTTTGACGAAGATGATTTTATTGAGTAATTCCGGGCAAAGTGAGCCACAATTGCAGGAGAAAAACTAAGAGAAAATGGACACCTACTTGATGAAAACTTCAAATGACATTTCGTTATGCTAATCGGAAAATAATTTGACCACTTAAAATTCCTGTTTACCCCTACATCCCAATAGGGGACAAGAATAGTAATATGGTCAATTTCAAGTCATTTTAGAATATTAGGCTCTATTCTATGTCCTCAACAGTCCTACTCATATCTTTATAAACTTCCCACTTATAAATGACTTATCTTGTTGCAAAACTTGATAAATATAAGTTCCACGATTGTATTCATGCACAGGGATTGACAATGTATCACCATTCCAATTTTTAACAACTTTTAAGAGTTTACCATTGATGTCGAATATTTTTACATCATAATTTATCTTTTTAGATACTTCTCCTGATAAAACTAGATAGTCAGAAGTTGGATTCCCTTGAACTTTAATAACAGCTTGTAAAAAACTTTGATCAATCTTTAATGAAGGTTGACTACCGTCATAATTAAGTCCAAGTAGATAACCGCCTCCTGTTACTTCTCCATCATCTGTATCAGTTTCATAGTAGAATCCAGAAATAGTGAACAGAAGATCGTCGGAAAAATCAACCCATTCTACAAAAAACCTATATTCTCCATTTACTACAAAATAAGTTTCCTCCACAATATTATACAATGTGTCAAACTTTGTTATATAGAAAGTATTAGGACTAGGCAAAGGTAAGCTTCCTTCTTGAAATTCAAATATTGTATAATAATGATTATTCCTGAAAAATATGCTATTTGAAAAACGAGCCACTCCATCAGATTCTGTTGACATTGCAAACTGCGACATTGCTATTTTACCGGAGACTTTCATGTTATTATCAATTTCTGACAATCCCCGTCCTGATATACTATAAAAACTTGTTTCAGAATCTATGTTATAGCTTAATTGAGTTTTTCCGAATCGTATTATTTTGTTTTCATGTTGTAATATACTATTCCATATGGAAAACATAGTGTCATTTTTAGTTGGGAAGTAAGTACCAATATCAATTTCTCTTATAAAATTAAAATTAGTATCGAAAACAATCTTGCGATAATCCTTCAATATATATTCTAAATTTTTCGTAAATGTATTATACAGTAATGCGTCAGTTTCAAATGAATTTAGTGATTTTGCAAGTTTCTTGAATGACACAAAATGTCCAAGATTGTCAAATACCATACCTACTGACTCACTGACTGCACTATTATTTATAAAATTAATATATGTTAAAACTAAATAGTGTTGGTTAGCATCTGTTGCTCTAAATTGTTCCAAATATACATTCAAACTATAATACATTTCTAAATTATACGTATTAACATAGCTAATATGATAATCTTCAACTTCCAATCGGTCATTAAACAACCTATAGATTAAATAAATATCGTTTGAAGACTTAGCAAAACAAAATGTTTGGATCTTGTCTCCAATTTTATTTCCATAAGCACAAAGGCCTTTGAGTGTATCATTACTTAAATCAATTTTAGAAATAATTTCACCATTATTCTTGCGCTGAATAATATATGTTCCACAATCTTCATCCGGACCATTTTTCAGATCTCTACTATTCAAAATATAAATTATTTCCTCAGTATTAATTCTGTAATTAAAAGGAATATCATGATTCGTATTATATTCTTTGATGTTCGGATAATCGAAAAAGAAACCCTGACCGGATAGGGTTGACCTAAGGATTACAAGTATCAATAAAACGGCGAAATATCTAATCATACATCAAGAATTATAAAGGTTCAGGAAAGGTTAGCTTATCATCTTGCTTAGTTGGAATTGAATACATATTACCTATTGTAATGGTAAATCGCATCCAATAACTACAGTTAACTCCATAGAGATAATATCTACTGCTTAATAGTCTGAGATAAATTCAAGGTTTCTTGTGATCAAGAGTCCACTGAGGAAGAATTGATTTCTTTGTCATACGATTACCTATTTAGAAAATACAAAGTAGGCATAAAAAAGGCAGATAATCAAATAATTATCTACCTTTTTTAAAAAAATCACCTAAATTCTTCACGGCTTTGTGATTAATCTAAAGAATCCAAATCAGGTTGAAAAAAACAGCCTGAAAAACATCCATTATATCCATTCTTCCAGCTTTGGATTATCTCCCCAATTATTACTTTCTTGCTGACTATCAGTGAGCAATAATACCAAAATCCAAATAAAACCAACTATTGGAATTAACAATATCAAAAACATCCACCCACTTTTACCTACATCATGTAATCTCCGGACGACTACAGCTAATGAAGGTATGAGTACAAATAATGAGTAAAGTGGCGTCAATGGGCCATATCCTATTTCTGGTATAGCCATCCCAATGATATTCTCAAAACCAATAATAAGTATACTGATAATTAAATTAATCAGTACAAACGTCCAATATTCACGTCTTCTTGCCCTTCCACTAAAATCAGCATATTGGTGCAAACATTTCAAATACCACTTCATGTTTAAAATTTTTAAATTGTAGTTAATAATATTTATTTTAATTTCTGTTATTGAATTAGTCATTTATGACATATACATTCTATATGGGTATGGTTTTGTATAACCATTGAGTTAATCCAGAATTTTGTGTATGGAATATAAATGGCCTGTGTTCAAATTTTTGTGACTTACTGAATTAATCACCATACCATACATCCCGAAAACACTTAATCCTGAATTTTCAATAGCCTTACCTACTGATTTTTGCCTTCCTTCATTATTGACTTTTGGAGTATCATCTTAATCCCCGGCAAATGTTCCATCTACATCAACCTCACCTACTATCAAACTTTGCAAGCTACTCTTCATTGCAGGCATTTCCTTCCATTTGAGCATACAATAGGTTTGCTGCCTTGTATATGCCTATGTGTCTTTACACTATTTATATTCTCGCATTTAGGTCATGCTCTTGCTATAATATATTTCTCTTAAATATTTATCGCAATCCGCATCGAAGGTAAACCGCTGTTGAAATTTGAAAATTAATAGACTTTTAAATTTGGTTTTCATTTTAATTTGTTTTATCGAACAATATACTAGTTTTTTTTATTTTTTTTACATTGTTCAATCTTGCCACTATATAAAAACAATAACTTTACACCGAATTAAATCACAAGTTGCTGATAATCCATAGATTAAATCATACCTTTTTGACAATATTTTTTTCCACATGAGCTAAAATTTACCTTCTTTTTTCCTAAAGTCAATATTTTTGTAAAATATGTATTTGGGTTAAATAAAAACATTTGATTTTTTGATTTAAAAAAATGGAAATTATCTCAAAATTGATTTACTTTGCATTTTTTATAAAACCCTATTTAGGTTATTAATGATTCAAAATTAGACATCTTATGAATTATTCAACTTTTTCCTCCTTCGATTCAGAAGAAGATGTTTTATTAGCCGAAACCACAACCATAGACCAAAAGGAGCTTATCGTTTATAATGATGATTTTAATACATTTGAATGGGTAATCAATTGTTTTACGGAAATACTCAAACATACTTTTGAACAAGCAGAGCAATTAGCTTATATCATTCACTTCACCGGCAAAGCTTCCGTCAAGGTCGGATCCTATTATATTTTAAAGCCATTGAAAGAGGCATTAACAGATAAGGGACTATCTGTTGTGATTGAATGATCTAAAAACATGCCTTCTCAGGATAATTTCATTTATTTAGTTGAAGATCAGGTATTTTTTCACCCACTAAAGGCAAATATTGATGGACTTTTAGGAGTTTCCGAGTATCTCATCTATGATGATCTGGTGACTGCTTACCGATTTGGTATTTTTCCATTGAATAATCCTACTGACCCAATACTTTGGTGGAGCCCTGATCCACGATGGGTGCTTAATCCAACAAACATCAACATCAGTAAATCCATGCGAAAAATCATGAAAGAGCTGCCCTGGCGTGTAACCTGTGACACCGCATTCCAAACTGTTATGAAAAGATGTGCCGAAAGTAAGTTTCGTAAAGACAAGGAGCCTTCATGGATAACAACCGAATACATAGATATTTATACAGAATTTTATACCAATGGTCGAGGGCACAGCTTTGAAGTGTGGAATTCAACAGGTGAACTTATCGGCGGCCTATATGGTGTCATTACCGGCAAAATTTTTTCAGGTGAAAGTATGTTTTCCGAAGTTTCCAACACCAGTAAATACGCATTCATTCTGGCGTGTGAGTTTCTGGCAAAGAAAGGAATTGTCTTGATAGATTGTCAAATGCACAGCAATCACTTGGAAAGCCTTGGTGCTTACCCTGTCAGTAGAGAAGATTACTTTAAGTTTATTCGTACTAACGGCTTCGATGTTCCTGAATTATTAATAAATCAAAGTGAATCCTTCAATCATTTTATGCAAGAAAAAGTGAATCCCCAAAATAATTCCACTCATTACGATTGAGATATATTGGAACATCAATTCATACCAAGAATGCAACCACTCTAATTACCTGCTTCTCAGATCCAGTCTGTTATTCTTTTGCACAAGCATTACGCCTTCATGACGCTTGAGGACATTGATTAGTTGACCTTGTTCAATGGTCGATTTATCAAAGCCGACTAAATAAATTCCGGTTTTTGAAAGCTCTTGCTTAACAAATAGTTTGTACCGCCAATTATCATCAATGATATCCTGTATTTTTTTGCCTTCATTGACTTGAATAATGAGTTCATCCGGATTGACTGTTTCTGCTTGACTATCGGGCTCCCACCCTAATTTACTGATATAAAGTCGCATGGCAGAGGAAAGATCCGAAAGTGGTTGCGGATATACACCTTGTGTAAATATCTTTTTAGTCACCCCATTATATTCATCAAAGAAATAATATGTAACAGCCGAAAGGTCAACTATGTTGTTGGTATAAGTATGTCCAAATGTATCCAACTTAACCGCATGATACAGATCTAACAATGTATCAAACTGACTTGGAGTCAACTTTTTAAAATAATGACCTTGGTAATTGACATAGCTTTTGCCATTCATCCTGATGGTCGAGTCACTTAGAAAAGAAATTTCATATACAGCACATCGTCCAAAGCAAGGACCGTTGTCAATCGTAAAGTATTTATGTACAGCCGGCTTATCGGCTTTTGCGGTGTCTACTGTTTTCACTGCTGCCTTACAAGCTATTAGGACAACAGAAAGCATCAAAAGTGCCCCTAAATTGCGATAAGAAAAGAAATATTTATTCATAAATAAATAGTTTTAATGTAGTCTGATCATGCGCCGATTTAATTCGTAAAAAATACATCCCTGGTGCAATGACACGATTATACTGTAAATTAAACTCACTTTGGGCAATTTTAGTATATTTTTTTATTAATCTTCCTGATTCATCAAATAATTCTATATGCAAAACCTCATTTAATCCCTCATTTTGAATGAGTGTTATCTCCCCATTTACCAAGGTATTCTTGAGTTTTATTCTATCTTTAAGTGGGCGTTTTGACACCGAATCAGAACTACATTGAGTATTTTGATTCAACAATCCTTTTCGAAAGTTTTCCAATACAGCTCGCATCCGTGCTCCTTGTCCTTTTGTAAAAAAATACATACAGGCATCATCCGCATAGTCCATAAAATTCATATACATATTGGATGTCATACACGATATCTGAGGATACGTCGGACAGCCATAATGTGGATTACCCTGTAAAGGAGTATCTTCTACGAGATCGTCACCACACCCGCTTGCATTCTTTCCCCATAGGTGAAGCAAGCCAAAATAATGACCGACTTCGTGGGTTGTTGTACGCCCCATATTGTACCTTCCATTGGGGTCGATAGGCTCTATATTTCCAAAGTTGGCAAAGTTGATTACGACTCCATCTTCTTCCGGTAATAAGATATTGTCAGGACCTGTAGCATAACCAAGATATTCATCCACTCGACATACCCAAATATTGAGATATCGATCTGTAGGCCAGGCGTCAGCTCCACCCAGATGCGTATGATGAATCCGCTTACGCCCTTGTGCATCTGTCTTTAATCCGATATTGGAATAGGAAGTCTCATTATAAGTGATGCCGGTGGTTTGATTGCCGTCCGGATCTTTATCTGCTAAGCAAAATCGTATGCCTACATCCTGATAAGATTGTGCAAATTCTTCCGGAATCGTTCCGGGAATGATAAGATGAGCAAAATCAGCATTGAGCACTTCTATCTGAGACTTGACCTTGGCTTCAGAGATTTTCTCATCAATATTGTAATATACAACATGCACTACAACAGGAATGTACAGTACGCTACGTAATCCAATATCATCCTTCTGTGTCAGGGAAGCTATGAGAGCTTCATTTTCAGCGACTTTGCTTTGGTAATTGCTTATCTTCTCAATTGATGTATTCACTATATAATCCTGACCACACCTTTGCTGCGCCATAGCAGTGAAGCTTTGTCCAAGCCAACATGCCACAAACCAAAAAACCAAAGAAGCTTTTTGCATGTCAATTCATTTCATCATAATTGTACAAACTTACAACTTAAACCCGAATTCAGCAGTAAAGGTTTTGTAAAACCGTATAGTGCTGATTATGAGGGACGTCCCGATGTGGTCAAAATTATAAAGTGAAAACTTTATATTAAAAACAGTAATTATTAAATTTCTTTCCCTCTTATAAACACCTTTAATATAGGATGATTTCCATAAGAATAAGGGAAATAGGCCAGTGACGGTATAGGTTCTGTAAGAATAAAACTTGCTTCTTTACCTACTGTTATACTTCCCACCTTGTTTTGTAATTCCATGGCAAAGGCACCATTGATGGTGGCTGCATTAATGGCTTCTTCGGGTGTCATTTTCAGCCGGATGCATGCTAAGGACACAATCATATTCATATTACCGGATGGGGCTGTACCCGGATTATAATCAGATGCCAATGCTAATTTGGCCCCTGCACCAATCATATCGCGAGCTCTCGGATAAGGAATACCAAGAAAGAAAGCACAGCCGGGCAGCATAGCACCTATCGTATCAGATTGAGACAAAGCAGTAATAGAGTGCTCGTCCATTTCTTCGAGGTGATCGACACTCACTGCATGATGTTGAACTCCAACTTCAACTCCACCAGACACCGCTAGTTCATTGGCATGGATTTTAGCTTTTAACCCGTGTTTTGCTCCAGCCTCAATAATTCTACCCGTTTGCTCAGGTGTAAAGAAGCCTCTATCACAAAATGCATCTATATAATCCGCCAACCCATGATCTTCAATATACGGCAACATTTTATCAATAATCAAATCTATGTATCCATCATGATTGTGGGCAAACTCTCGTGGGAAGGCATGTGCACCAAGAAAAGTAGCTTTTACGGGAATTTCATTTTTTTCTTTCAGACGTCTAATGATGCGAAGCATTTTCATTTCACTGTCAAAATCAAGCCCATAACCGCTTTTTATTTCTATGGCGCCTGTACCCATTCGCTGGACAGATTGAAATCGTCGGTAGCTCACATCAAACAATTCTTCTTCATCCATGGAACGTAGCTTATCTGCGGAATTAAGGATACCACCGCCTGCAGCAGCAATTTCCTCATAGGTACGCCCATGAAGCCTCATCTCAAATTCTTTTTCACGGCTGGTGGCATGTACCAAATGTGTATGACTATCACACCATGCCGGCAAAACATCTCCTCCGCCGGCATCTACGAGCTTGCTTTGTGGAAATTCCTTAAAACTACGCATCTCACCTACTTCGACAATGATACCGTCGTGGATATGGATATATGCATCCTCCAAATAGGGCAGCACATCCAGTGATTTGCCCACAATAGGCGAATTGACAGCTTCCGTATAGCAACCCCATAACCGTTTGATATGGATTATACTAAGGTCGCTATTCATTATTCTATGGTTTTAATAAAGGAGTTGATGCCGACCGTAGCCAACTTGGCTATAAAATCGCGAGCTTCTTGCTCTGTATAATATTTACCTGCAATCACTTTATACAAGATTTTATCAGGCTGCTTTACTTCTTCGATATACGCCTTTCCTCCTTCATGGTTAATTTTATCTACTAACGTTGTAGCACTTGTATGGGCACTGAAAATTCCAGCCTGAACCAAAAATTTAAAGCTCTTTGCGTCGGTGCTCTTGGTAGATTCTGCTATAGTCGTTGCAGTATTGGTCACGTCCGGTGTTGCTTTAGCTGTTGGTGTGGTGGGAGCCGGAGTCGTAGGCTTAGTGTCCACAACCTCTTTTGCAGGTTTTTCAGACTCATTTGCCGCTACAGGTTCAGCTACTTTTACCTTACTTGCAGTGGATTCATTTGGCGAATCAGACGTCTTGTCTTCAACAATCTTTGCATCATCCGGCCCGCTATATCCTTTCCATGAATCGACTGAAGTCGCCCATGAATCATCCCTAAAATCGGCAGTTTTGGTGTAATTGGAAGAATTAGAATAAAATTTTAAAAACTCGAGAAGCTTCTCTTTAGCCATACCGTGGTTGGCTCCCGCAATTAATTTTCCGGTTTGGTCGATCAATGCCAATGAAGGAATACGGGACAATTCCCATCTTTTCATCAAGATCTTCCCATCAAAATCAGCCTCATTGGCCGGCGCAATGTGATAATTTTTATTGATTACCTCTTTGACTTCAGGATCATTAAATACCACTTGTAAATTATAAGCACTACTCTTGCTTCTTTCGTGATAGAACACGATGAGATTTAACTTATTATCTTGAACCGACTTTTGACGAGCATCCAAATAATTTTTACTAAAATACACCGGAACTTGTGCCTGGACAGCGTGAGCAGTAAATGTCAGAAACAATAAAAAATACAAAATACGCATACAATTCGTTTAAATTTGAGACTTTGTAAAGAGAACACTTCCTCTGCCTACAATGAAATTTATACAAAGATATATTGGCTAATGTTAAAAATGAAATTTTTGTACAAATATATTAAATAAATTTTACATATATACATTGCCTGACACACAAATCACAACAATACAGTACGCACCAATTCAAATGCTTCGGCGTATTGCTTTCCTATCTGAGTGCCTCTCACTCTTGCCAAGGATCTGATAAAGTCAGGATCCATATAATCACGCCCCTCCTGAGTTACATAAGCACTTAAAGCAGATATTTTTTTCGCAATATGTCTTTCCTCAAGAACAATAAAAGCATTGGTTTGAAAGTCGATATTATTCCATATCAGTTCGTATCCGTATATGGTTCTAGTTTTAAATGCCCGCATGGCTTCGTGAGCGATGGTACTATGATCTTGATGTATATCGCGGCTTGAAGGCACAAAGATGATATCCGGATTGATTTCATTGCGCAGAACCATCATCAATTCAAGTAGCTCCTGACGAACGTAATTGAGTTTGCGTACTTCGTATTTATATACAAATAAATTTTCCGGTTTGATGCCAAGGAGGTGAGTGGCATGCCGCACCTCCACTTCTAATTGATTGGATGGATATTGAGCCGGGACAGACTTATCGGCTGTCGAAAAGGCAATATAATATACTTCTGCTCCTTCTTCAATGGCACGGGCGATGGTGCCGCCGCAACCTAATTCACCATCGTCTGTGTGTGGCGCCAGAATAAAAATCTTTTTATTGGAAAACATAACATCAAAGGTAAGAATTTCTGCTATCGGATAGAATATTTATCTGAAAATTGATTGTATTCTACACACTTCTTTTGACTTTCTTTTTTTGAATTATTCAACAATACATATCTCTGTCATCAATATCACCATTTCAAAAATACTCTTTGTTCAACCCGAATTTTTTATCCTCTTATCATCCCTTTATCGCAACGATTTTACGGAAAAAACTTACTCCATTATGTTCAATTTTCAAAATGTACACACCTGAGGGAACATCCGCTTTGAATACTTTACCTTCAGAGAGAATGCTTCCTTTGACGTATTCTTGTCTAAGTGTGCGACCTTGTGTATCCATTAGTTTGAGCCAATAATTGTCTTCTTTTTTGGCTGCTTTTAATTTTACTGTCAATTGAGTATTAAAAGGATTGGGATATATAATACACCCAATATCCGCATTTCCCACATCCTTATTTCGTATCGTTTTATTTCCCAGTGGCAAATTAAATTCTGCACCACCGGTATTGAAATAATATTCACCCACTCCTGCGGTTTTAAACTCAAGGTAATAACCTTCCAGATATGGAGTTAGTTGGGTAGTTTGGTAATTTTGGAAAGTCGCAACAGCACTTTCTTCATTGCCAAATATACCATCATTATTATCGGATAAAATCCTCGTCACACCCAATTGATATCCGTGCTGCGGCTTATGATACAGGCTATCTGCACGAATAAGTCTTTCCACTTCTTCATCCGTAAAAAACAATCGAACCACAATAGAATCTTCTATATTCTCCAATGAATGAATGGAAAAACTCCTGTCCAAGTAGTATTGAACTCCATCATGCCTCTGCTCGGCATCGTGATTGAAGTAAACATTTATTTTTAAATCTTGGGCTTTAGGAGTGTCGGACTTTACAGAAGCCACCACACTCCCACCGATCATCACATCCTGCCACGTCGGCAAAATCGATATACTCCCTGTACTATCCTCACCATCATAGATACGGGAACCATCATAGATATGTATGTCGTCTATTGCTATTCCACCCATCTGGACATTTTCATCCGAAAATAAAGAAAATCGAATACGTACTTGTGTGGCATCTGTCATGGAATCTTTGGGTATTGCCATTCCGGCTACATGCCAATAATCATAGTGTCCATCCCAGGATTTTTCCCGATTATACCAATGAAATCCTGATTGGGAGGTACCCATAATTTTCCAATCAATGCCATTTTCTGAATACTCAACCATACAACTATCAAAACGGGTTTCTATCTGATACCAGAAAGAAAAGGATAGATTAGGGCTTTGCAATCGGCTCAAATCAAAGCATGGCGATGTTAGATAGGATTTTTCAAAGCCATTGTACCGACCGGTTGAAGAGGTAACCATCGCATATTGCCCATTGGCTGCAACATCCAGCTTTTGCTTTTGCGGCTTCGCCCTAATCCAGGAAGATTGATAGCCCGAAACTAACCATTGGTTATCGTCTTGTTCAAAGGTTGCTAAATAAGGAAAGTCCTGTATATATGTGTGATTATACACTTTATACTTCAATAAAGAGTCATTCTTCCTATAGGTATCTCCTTCTGTATCCAACCACACTTCTATAGTATGCTCACCTATGGCCGACAAGTCAACGGCAGGTGTACTCACTGTGCGACGTTCACCTCCTGCAAGATTCAGCACTTCCTGCGGTCCAAACTGTACACCATCTATATTGTACCAAAGTTGGGCTTTGTCGATATGTGAAGAGGAAGTATTTTCAACTTCGATGGCAAGTTGACTTTCTTTGGTCAATCCACAAGAGTTTGGTTCCGGAAAGTTGATTTTACTGACTTTTGTATCCTGATTGGTTAGGTAAATATACAACTCGTCATAAGAAAAGCCACCATAGCCGTCGGGACTGCTTGCCGGACTATAATCCGTTTGCTCTATTTTAAGCTGAGTAGAGGTGGAAAAGGACTGACCTGCTCCAATGAGAGCCTTACTCAACTCAAGTCCTTTCATGGTATTATATACACCCTTGAGATTTGTCTGCGCTATAACATCATAAAGCGGTATCCATTCTTCCTGATCCGAACCTCTAAGCCAAAGGGTGGATTTGCTTTTACTTTCTATAAATGAGGCATTGTGGCAAAGATATGAAATATCCATTTTTACATTATCCAGCGTAGAATATTGGCTCAAATTGAATGTAAATAGTGCTTGATTAGATACAGCTGCACCTGCATAACGGCTATCTATGGTAAGAGCCCCATCTCCTGCCATATAAAAGTCAGACGTAACCTGGCTTCGTGCTCTTCCATTTTTGTTATTGGAAATAAAATCAAACTCATTGATTCCCAATGCACCTATTGCTCCATTATGAGCTATTCGCCTCCCCAAATCATCAAATCCCAAGTGATATGTATCCAACAAATCAAATGTCAGCGTCAGTGCCTCATTTTTAAGTTGACGAATCTCCATATCCATTTGATTATCGTCGCTGTATGGTGGATCATAACCTAAATCTATTGCAGCATGAAGTAGATAATTATCCGGTCGGGATAAATCCACTTCTTGATCAAACGTAATGACCACTGAGTCGCCGGGCGCAATGGTATCTGAAAACAACTTGGCTCCTTGGATATCTCCTAAACTAAAGTTAACTTTAAATTCTGTCGCCGGCTCACTTCCTTTATTCGCCACCAAAATGCTTACTTTCTCGTGATCCGTCAAGGCAAGGACTGTCCCTTCCCGACCAATGCGTGCGGGAGAAGATATGGATAATATTGCAACATCTTTTGGCCTATCACAATGGAGGCCGATCGGCGTCACTGATAATGCTAACGCTCGCCTTCCCTCACTTCCATCAGTCAAAACGGCGGATACACTTACCCAATACTTCTTAGAAGGGTCAAGCTCCTTCAAAACAAAAGTAGTATCGGTAGTATAATCAACTTTTTGCATGTAATCACCATTCTTGTAATAAATATTATAGCCGACAGCACCATTGACCGGTGACCATTGCATGTCAACCTCACCTCTACATCCGGCATTAACCTTGAAATTGCCCGGAGGTGGACAAATCGTAAATAGTCCGGATGTATCTCCTTCCATCTGACCCGAGGATATCATCCATCGTGCCTTTCCGGTACTAACTTGAGGTATAACAAAATAATGTGTACGTAAACTATCCGCTTTGACGCCAATAACTTGCCACGACTGCCCATCATCAAAAGAAAGGGAAACAGTAGTGGAATCACCGGTATCATAAGGGCTTTCCCATTGCATGTATATAAATTCTCCGGGAATAACTTTTTCACCACCATAGGGACCTAAGATTTTCATTTTTTTGTTTTCTGTCCGATAACAAACTGCATATTGCTGCATGCCAATTATTTTCTTTCCTTTGACCACTATGGTATATTCACCCGGCTCAGGATGTAGAATACTTACTTGTTCGAGGTTATTTAATGAGTCAATGCCTCTCACAGCAGATTCTAAAGCATGAGATGAAGAAGGGTTCAACGTCCATGGCAAAAGATCTCCTTGTGGGCTTTTTACGACCAAATCCAAATCATTGACCAATTGTCGTGTGGAGAGAGAACTCCCTGAAATATCTGTCCATGCGAGGGTAAATACGGCTTTAGCTTGATTAGGGGGAACGATTATCATAAAGGTGTCGATTTGATTTTGCTCCACCTGCCCTATCCTGTTTCGGTCAGAACCAGCCTCCGTGGCGGCCTTCATGGTGTTGACCTTACCATAACCATTGGAAAATTCGGGACCTTCACCCAACAAGTCGTCCGCTGTATTGATTAAAATAGCCTTAATTAATGAGGCTAAGGGATAAAGCCCACCATGCGTCTTCTTATAAGCCTCCTGCATCAAAGCCACTGTCCCCGTAACACTTGGAGCAGACATGCTTGTACCCGCCGTCGTATAATAATTGTTGTCTCCACTACAACTGGTAACATTAGTGCCCTGGGCCACGATCTCCGGCTTTATACGGCCATCATCAGTCGGACCTTTGCACGAAAACTCTGTAACAGGAGTGCCTTCACGCCTCCATATCGCACCTACTGTCAATCCATTTTTATTACATTGAGGCCCTGAAAGTACTGAATTTAAACTTGGAATAAGTGAATCACAGATGATAGTACCACTATTGCCTGAAGCCCACACGTGTAGCAAATCCGGAAACAATACAGTGCTTTGATCCGTCTCTTCACTAAAAATATTGTATTCGCCCATAGAATTACAATCGATATTTTTCTCCAATACTGCATAAGAGTTATTCGTTACTCTGACCTCAAAATCCTTATAAAAAGTGTTATCCCTGCTAATAATATCGTAATAATCCGTGTTGATCAGATGAGCTTCATTGGCAGCACCACGATGCTTTTCTTGAATATTACCAGCACCAATCATCGTTCCTGCTGTGTGAGGAGCGTGTCGTGTCATGGAGTCTAATCCAAGATCTATTACCCTATCATCTAAATCGATATGCTCAAATCCTCCTGTATCACCATGACCTATGGTTATACCTTTGCCATTGAGTCCAAGTCCACCCACCTCGATGCCGACATTAGCGCCCTGTATTCCTTCAAGGAAGCGCACATGAAAATTTATAGGTATACAATTTTTCACATTGAGCGCAATCGATCGCACTCTTGCTTGAGCAGCTAAAGCCATTACTCCTGAATGATCACTGCTTATAACTGCATACGTCATGTTTCCGGCATTGTGCATCGATAATATGGAATATGGGTAAACCAATTTTTGAAATTCTTCGAAAGAAAAATAACCGTATAAACTTACCTTCAATTCCATTTTTTCATAATCAGACGATTCTACAATACTCTTTTCGACTTTAAATATGGGTGGAATATCAAATACAGCAGCTATCCGATCGTCATCTACCCAATTTTTCAATTGAGAAGCATTCGTTACTATGGCATAGTTTTCATCCTCTAATACATCGACGACTTGCACATGATATGCCTTATCCATCAACCATTGTTCACGTGCAGTCTTACTCGAAAATTGAACCCAGAAAACATCCTCCGCCCCACTCTGCCTTTTGAGGTAGCCATCATTGAAATCGTTTTTTTGAGTCGGAATAAATGATCCACGAGAAGTATGTACAACACGAATATTCTGAGCCTGAATCGACATAGAATTTATCAAAATCCAAGAAATACATATCGTAAAAAGAGAAAACTTCATATCAACTAATTTAGCCAATCAATAAATATGAATAAAAATACCAAAATATATGGAAAGAATAAAATAGATTATACCACATGTGTGTATAATATATTTCCCTCTAATTTTATATTTCACTCAAAATCTGACTTTTTAATTGACATTTTAAACTCTTTGGAAGGAATGATTTCATTATTTGGTTCTCTCACTTTAGAGGAGTTATAGGAAATATAAATAAATGTTAGACTGATTACTTTTCGTAAAATACCGATGATATTAATGTATAAACTAAAGAATTTAGCCTCTTACATTTATTATAATTATTCAGCTATATTGTTTGTAAAATTTTTCATACTTTTTTAGACGAGCTGAATCCAACCCTATTTTTTATCAATATAAACCCAAAGGGTTGTCATTATTATAGAATAGATTCAATAGCAGAAAGAGGAACCCAGAATGGGTGAAATGATTATTCCATCTATTCGTTCCAGTTTTTTTGAGTAGATACATTTTTTCGTGGTTTGTAATAATGTCATCCCTTCGGGATTTTGAAAATATTATTCTCCGTTTTCTATAAAAATATCATCCCTTCGAGATTATGCTGTCCCGAATGTTCATCATTGTTCAAGGAGCTACATAATTCACAGATTCGACACTGTCTGAGGGAATCGTTTCCATTTATTATAATGGTATTAGAGGGGGAAGATAATGAAGTATTAGGGAAATTTGTTATACATTATTCCACATTGCCATTTAACCCAAATTCATATTAAAGACAATATTTTTGCCTTTAATTTGAATTAGGGTTAAAAATATTTGATTTACTATGATACTTCCTCTATCTTTACTCCACCTTGAATCATTACTTTTGAAAAATTTATTAACTTAGCCACCACATTCTACTATGACCACCATCCCATCCCGACTATTGTACGCCATTTTTTTGCTAATAACTTCTACTTTAATGAGTTGTGGAGCTTACAGCACCATGCAAACAGCAAGGACAGTAGAAAAAAAGCACGGAGAAATCTCATTAAATCTTTTTTCACCTCGTGGATTTATTGATGCAATCACACAAGTTGTTGACAAAGAACATGACAAATATTTCACATTACCTTATATACAGGTCTCCGGAAAATACGGCATCACCGACCAAATTGATGCCGGCATTAACCTGAATACCTATGGCCAGATGGGACTTGAAGGCAAATACATGCTTGTTGGCGACCACAATTCACTTTTTAGTCTATCACCCGGCTTAAGTTTTAATACTTTTTTCTTCTACTTTTACGACTTTCAGATTCCGTTACATGCCTCTGTCCATCCACTTCCTAACCTTGGCATTTATTTGACACCGAGGTATATAGGTCAGTTTGTTGGCTTATTCGGATTGGAAAATGAATCTTACTTCGATTATGCCAGTATTTCGACAGGCATAATGTATGGGGATCGTATTAAATTCGGATTGGATATTACAGCAGCATTTCCCTTAGGGAAGTTTTATAGAGTAGATATATTCCCCAATATATACAACTTCGGCGTCGGTGTCAAATGGACCATCGGTAAATCAAAAGACAACAGCAACCCCGGCAAAAAGATTCGTTTCTAATATCGATTGGATATTCATAATAGTCCAATTGCATTGGTCTAAACGGCTATCATCCCGTTAGCTATCAGGAGCATTTTGATTCATGAAAGTTGGACTAACTTATAAATCAATTTGATATAATACCAGATCGGCATGTTTCAGCCTTGATGCGTTATTCTCGTCAGTTTGATTGGCAGCTAATTTCTACTAACTGCTGCGCAAATCGATCTATATTCAACCTGTCTTCATCCTTGGCATTCTCCTCTATTTTGACAACATCTGCTCCCCGTATCGCCTTTGTCAACTGAAAACGATCATCAAAGTCGTCAACAGACTTACAGAAATTACCATAAAATGCTTCCCCTGACCCAAGGCAACCATAAACCTTGCCCGACAAATCCAATTCTTTTAACCCTTCGTAAAAGTCATATATCTCATCCGGCAACTCACCATCCGACCCATACGTATAGGTCGCAACAACACAGATATCCACGTCGGTAAACTCTTCCGGATGCGCATAGCTACATTCCTTTACTTCTACTACAACACCCTTCAATTCCAATCTTTCCGCCAATATATGCGCTATCTCTTCTGTATTGCCGGTCAAGCTGGCATAAATAATCAATGCTCTAATCATGTAGTATTTTTTTCAAAAAAATAGCCTTTCCAATAAATATTCTTACTAAAATGCCCATTTTTCTCTTTCAACCTTCTTAATTAACATGAATTTCAGAATCCGGTTTACCTACTCTATATCATTTGGCAATGATTTCTTATTAAAGCCTTATTTTTCACAGGTTCAAAACAATTACCAGTGACCAATACTCATTTTCACAACTCATTTTTCAATCCGAATTCAGCAGTATAGGTTTTGAAAAACAGTATAGTGCTGATTATGAGGGTTAATCCCGAAGTACGAATCGTTTCAATGGTTTCTGTAAACCATTGATTACTAGTCGTAAATCGATTCAGCATTTGTCTAATGCGGAATTTGGGTTCAATCGACTAACAAAACAGTATATTTGTCAAAAGATTTTCATCACATGTCACAAATGAATATCATCGTAAGTGGAGCTTCCGGCAATCTGGGTTCTGCTATCATTGACTTTTTTCTTTCTCGAGGCGACAAAGTAATTGGCTTAGTCCACCGTCATCATGATATCCCCTTGTCCAATGCTAATTACACCCAACTCGTGGTCAATCTCATGGATGAAGTTTCCTCTTCCGATTGTGTCGCTCAATGTATCGAGACCTTAGGCAGAATAGACGCCGTCATCATGACTGCCGGTGGATTCGCTATGGGGAATATCGGCAACACCACAACAGACCAACTCGAACAACAGTATCGTTTAAACTTCTTAACTGCCTGGCATCTGACCGCTCCAATATTAGATGCCATGAAGCAGCAGGGAGGCGGCAAACTGTTCTTTGTAGGATCATCCCAAGGGCTGGACACGCACAAAGGGAAAAATGTCGTTGCTTATTCTCTTTCCAAGTCTTTATTGTTTCAATTGGCAAATATCATCAATGCCGATAGCATGCACAGCCATGTGGAAGCCTTTGTCATAGTGCCTTCTACCATAGATACTCCTCAAAATCGCCGGGACATGCCGGATGCCGACTTTAACAAGTGGGAAAAGCCCGCCACCATAGCAGCTATTGTTGGAAAATATCTGGAACAAAAAGAAACAAGCAAAAAATTCATCGTCATCCAGGACGAATTAAAATCATAACGTATCAATATAAGATTTATCTATCAACTGAACGTAACTGTGCTGACTTAGTCAATGACATGTATCACTTGACTCCGGCATCATAAACCTTTTCACCATTGACAAAGGTTTTTAATACCTTCGTGCTTAGGATGTCTCCCTTATCTACTTTGATTAAATCTCGATCAATTACAATAAAATCGGCGACTTTACCCTTCTCCAAACTGCCTTTTTCGTCCTCTTCAAAGTTGCTACGTGCAGCCCAAATGGTCATGCCTCGCAAAGCATCTTCTCGACTCAGAGCGTTTTCAATCTGAAATCCGCCATCAGGCCACCCCTTGGAATCTTCACGGATCGTCGCCGCATAAAACGTTTTAAAGGGCGAGATATCCTCTACCGGAAAATCAGTACCCAATGGCAACCAGCCATTTTGCTGCATCAATTGCCTATATGCATACGCATTTTTCAACCTCGCCTTTCCCAATCGTTCTCCTGCCCAATACATATCCGATGTCGCATGGGTAGGCTGCACAGATGGCACAACACTATTGTCTCCAAACAAATGAAAATCGCCTCCATCGACGACTTGGGCATGCTCTATGCGCCATCTACGGTTGTTCTTCCCCTTTAGATATTTGGCATAAATATTGAGAATAACCCGATTGCTCGAATCTCCTATAGCGTGGGTGCACATCTGAAAATTATTTTTGTAAATAATATTGGCTACCGAATCAAAATGAGCCTTTGAACTCAATAGAAAGCCATTCCAATTTGTTTGATCAGAATATGGATGTATCAAACATGCTCCCCTCGAACCAAGTGCACCGTCAGAATAAACCTTAAATCCGTTTACTGTCAGCCTTTCAGTCTTTATTTGTCCCTTTTTAAACAAAAAATCATAGTTTTTCGGGGCATCACTCAACATCACATATAACCGCATCTTCAAGGTTCCACCCCGCTGCAATGAATCAATCAAGGTCACCACCTCATGATCCAACCCACAATCATCAATCGTCGTAAGTCCGACAGCAAAGCACATCTTCTGGGCATCCAGTAATGACTCACAAACTTGTTGTGGAGTTTCTGAAGGTACGACCTTGTTGATGAGGTCAACAGCATTATCTATCAGAAGACCGGTTAATTTACCATTCTTCGTTACTATTTCACCACCTTCCAATCGGCCACCCGGCTTGACCCCCGCTAATTGGAGCGCCTTATCATTAGCGATAGCGGCGTGCCCATCAATACGTGTTATGAAGACCGGCTTGTCCGGAAAATGCTTATTGAGCAACTCATTGGTGGGGAAAGCCTTGTCTTGCCAATCGTTCTGATCCCATCCCCTTCCCAAAATCCAAGTATCATCATGATTCTTAGCAAATTCTTTAGTCCAATCGACAACTTCACTCCAGCTCTTTGTTCCTACCAAGTTGACACGTTGTAAGCTTTGACCATATCCCAGAAAGTGGGCATGTGCATCAATCAATCCGGGCAAGATAACCTTACCTTGTGCATCCAGTTTGTCTTTAGCGTCAAATTGTTTTTGCAGGTCAACACTTTTACCCAAGGCTATAATCTTTCCTTTATCAACAGCCATAGCCTCTTGAATCGAAAAAGTGCTATCTACCGTGTATATTGTAGCATTATAAACCAATAAATCTACCTTTGGCGCACCACACGACAAAAACATCATACACACCAAAAACCAAAGTATTATTCGCATCCTCGCAATTTTTTATAATCTAATGGTAAAAATGAATTCCTGAAGTAAGGCTTTTTCCCTACATTTTATCCCTTTTATTTTCCTTCTTCTGATAGCTTCACCATAATATCTTCCACCTGGTACACCAAATCAATGAACTTGCTATCTCGCTTCAAATCCCGTGTCCTATGTTCCGGCAAAGTTATTTCCACTTCTTCCGCTACCAAAGCAGGAGCTCTCTTCAACATATAAATACTATCTGACAAATATACTGCCTCAGAAATATCGTGTGTCACAAAGACAACATACATATTGAACTTATCTTGTATCTCAATGAGCAAATCCTGCATTTGCAGTCTCGTATTGATGTCCAATGCTCCAAAAGGCTCATCCATCAACAGGATATTTGAATTGGAAAGCAAGCTTCGCGCTATCGCCACCCTTTGTAACTGGCCACCTGACAATCCGGGTATCTGCGCATATTTGTGCTCATGCCCTTCTAATCCAACCAATTTTATCATCTCCATAGCCTTCTCCTCCCTTTCTTTCTTGCCAATACCTTTATATAGAAGAGCCAAAGAAACATTCTCTAATACAGTGTACCAAGGCATTGAACTATATTCCTGAAAGACCACACTCACCCGATTATCATTGCCGGGTGGCTTGCCATTGATAAGCACTTTACCGGAGGTAGGGCTTTGTAGTCCGGCGATATAACGCAACAGTGTGGACTTGCCGGAACCCGATGCTCCCAAAAGCCCAATAAACCTGCCTTTTCCCGGATTTTCTGTCACTGCAAAGTTCAAATCCTTCAATACATAGGTCTTGCCATTGTTGTACGACTGGCTTATGTCATTCAAGTCAATGATTTTCTTGGGTTGATCAAAGGTCGGATAAATATATGTTGACATATTTTACTTTGCTCTTTCTACTTTATTTCGGGCTAACATCCTCATAATATCGTTTTTTATATATTTATATTTTATTAATATTTATTGAATAAAAAATCTTCCAATCCATCCCAGAATAATATCTCTAAGTCAATGGCTCGTTCGGCGCCTTCTTTCATCAGTTGAATATTTTCTTCCGTATTCAACCAAGGGCGTATAGAGATAAGCATATCGTCATAATGGTGATCATCCAAAGTTATATGTACTGACCAAAACTCCAAATCCTCTTCTGTCAGCCCTTCAACTTTCTGAAGCCCTCGATATATCAAATCATATTCCTTGGATGTAAAGAACTCTGTCCCCGGACCCAATGCGCCAAGACTTTTTATAAAACTATCATCCTGACACATATTGAGCAAATACTCCACATTAATAAGGGTCGAAGGTATGGGCTTGACCTGCTTAAGTTCTTCGTCGGTAATGCCGAGAGAATGGGCAAAGCGCTCGTACAGCACTCGATGTGAACCTGAGAGCTTGCCGGAACCGTGTTCTTCCCAAATATTCTCAATGATGGGTAAACGAGTTATATCGTCAGGGATATTGGCTGCACATGCACACAGAAAACGAGGAAAATAGCTGCAATAAATATGATATTGGAGTGCAAAAAACTGAAGTTGTTGATGGCTCAATTCGGCATTATGTATGGCTTTCACCACCCGATGATTCAGTATTCGTTCGATTTTGACGAGGAGCTCTTTTTCGAAATGCTTTAATTCAAAACTATCCATTTCACGCTTTTTTAAGAGTCATTTTCTTTGATTTAGTCTGATGAACAAAGTCAAAAATTATCCACACAGAAAAAACACCCATTAAGATGGCAATTACAGGGAACGTTGCTCCAAAGGCATAGGAAAGAATATCATTCTTACCCAGAATACCTACAAATTCGTTGATTAGCAATACAAGCATGACAGCGGCCGATAACAACCCGAGAATAGGCAACATATTGCTTTTTACCCTTTGAAATAAGGTTTGACTCTTCAATTCACCGGCTGTTTTCAAGGACTCTTTCAAATATTTATATGGATACAACTTTCTATCCATCATCGTAAACAATTTGTCCTGAATAAAACCTATGATAATGATGATAAATAGCATAGCAAATAACTTGGCTATATTGCCTTGTCTTATGCCCGTACGCCACATCAAAGCTCCCAAGCCACCTTCATTACCTATGCTTTCAATGATGATGATATACGTCCACGAAATAGCTGTCAAAACCCTGATATCATCCGAAAATTTGGATAAGACATGGGGAATATACACTGTCCGAATAATCTGCCATTTACTTGCTCCAAGTGTATAAGCGGTCTTCAAATAAACATCTTCCACCTCATTGATACGGGTAACTATGACGGGAAGCATATATATCAGGATTCCAAAGGCCAAAAAGTGCACCTTCATCGTCACGCCCAATCCAAACCAAACGATAAACAATCCGATAACACCCGTCAAGGGCACAAATCGAAAAGCATCTATTGGCTTGGCAAATAATCCATTGAATAAGGGCAGCAAGCCCACGACAAAGCCAAATATTATCGATATGATTATAGCTTCAAGGTAACCGCACACATTGAGACCAATAGACCGGCATAAGTTGACTATCAGCTCATTTTCGACAAAGACCTGACCCATAGCGCCTAAAACGCGCCCTGGTGATGGCAATATTCCGGATGGCACAACTGGATTGGATCCTACAGTCAGCAAGCTCCATAGCCCCAATAGTATCAAAATACCGACTACTTCCAAAACAACTCTGGTGCGTGTGGGCAAGACACCTCTTAGTTCAAATAAATTCATAGCTTTGGTTCAACTCATAGTTTTAATTAGCTAATGTATCCTTAGATGTGAAGATCGACATCATTCTCCTATTAGCTGAAACTCTGTTCTTCTGTTTTTGGCTTTGCATTCCGGCGTACTATTGCTTTCACATCCCGGCACAGGCTTATCTTGTCCATTGCCGATGATGATGAAGCGGTTGGAATCCATGTTATACGTTTTTTCTAAATAACTTGCCACTGCTTCTGCTCTCTTTCTGGACAGTTCAACATTCTTCAACTTGTTACCCACGTTATCGGTATTGCCTTCAATACGTACTCTGGCATTACCAAACCCCTTGGCTACATCGGCAAATTGAATATCGATGAGGGATTTAGCGTTTTCTCCCAATGCATAACTTCCGGTTGGGAAGGTTATACTGATTGTTTTGGTAGCCATTGCAGGCGCTGATTTTTGAGCAGCTGTAGCCGGTGTGAATTTGGCATTGCCTTCGCCGGCATTGATACCGGTATTATTGAGTTCTGAATTAGATACGGCATAAGAATTGGATAAGGCTCGCCAGTTGGGGCGGTTGGCAGGAGCAAACCCCAAGGCTTGAAATTTATCTCCCATCTTAATGTATAATGCTTCACCTGTTATGCCTTTATAGTCAGGGTTGAGGCCAAAGTAATTGATGTTATCGCCGTGATTAGTCAGTCTAAGGGCATCTATCATCCCCAAGGCATCGTTTTTACTCAATTGAAGATTGGCAGACATCAGTGCGGCGGCTTTGTCCTTGGCGGCAGGATCGGAATTAATCTCGGCTACAGCCTTCATCCAGCCGTCATAAAACTTGCGTAATTTATCCTTATTGGCGTTGACCCATGCCTTCTTGCCCATAAATACATCGGCTATGATATTGGATGCTGTCACAGTGGACTGCAATACCTTAGAGCCTGGAACTTCACGCAATGAAGCCTGTGCATCCCATACTACAGCAGCATCGACCTTGCCTGACTTAAAGGCTGTCTCTGCATCGGCAGTAGTGGGCACTTCGACCATTTGTATATCGGTTGTTTTTAGATTGGCTGCTTCGAGCATAAACAAGAGCAGTGTCTGTGAAGGAGTCGAAGGCGCTACGGCAACTTTTTTACCTTTGAGATCATTGATACTTGTTATGCCACGCTTAGCAACAACGGCATCAGCACCCCTCGACCAGTCGATCTGCATCACCACCTGAGGATCAAAAGATGCTAGACCTTGCATCTCTGTCGCCATGGCACTTGTCTCATTATTGAACAGCTGGACTTTGTCTCCTTTGAATGCCTGTCGTGAAGCATCAAAATCATCAATCACATGGAACTTAACCTTTAGCCCATAATCTTTGTAAAATCGAGAATTTTCATTGGGTTCGGTACCATTGTTGAAGTATAGGCCCGGCGCTGCGTTTCCGAAAGTAAATATCTGAACATTCAATACATCGTCATCTATGGGTAAAGTTTTACCTTGTTCCACCTTTTCCACTTTGGGATCATCTGATTTTAGCTTATTGCCTAATGAACTATTTTCAATCAGGTACTTACCACCAAAAACGATACCCGCAAGGATACCGACTACAATAAGTAACCGTGAGAAGGGAGTTAGTCGTGTTGCCATTTTTACTGTTGTTTAAATGATAATAATGTATTTATTCAAAAAAAGAATCATATTGATTCCGATAACTTTCTTCTTTTACGGGGCGTGCCACCGGAGCGTTTAGATCAAGGACTTCACCGTCATTGTTTGCCTTGCTGATGATGGATGATTTCTCATTTCCAAGGAGCAATGAAGCTCCTTCTTTTTCCCATTTTTCGAGCATCTTCATCCCCTCTTCTTCAAAAACGCCATTCTGTAAGTCCACACTGTCCATAAAGCTGGATGACACCTCCATAAATCGTTCCATCTCGCCCATCTTGGCGCTTACGTCATCTGCAATGGCTTCCAAAGCCTGATCAAACATAGCCCTCTGGTCTTTGTCACCCGATATGATAGCCATCGCCGACTTCATGGCGCTGTGACTCGCATGGATAGCTGACCTTTCTTGTTCTTTGACTTTGATTTGATCCTCTATATCTTCCTTCATCACCTCACTATTTTCGTACATCTTGGATAATACCCGATACAGGATTTCCATCTTCTTATACAAGTCTTCCAACTTCATGTTAGAATCGGTAAGGCGTCCTGCCTGCCTTGACTTCAATATCATGACAGATTCCTTGTTTCGCTCTTTAGCTTCACTGGCAAGACTTAGGTTGGATTCTATTTGCTTTTTATTATTGAGTATAATTTCCTTCAATTTATGCATCTGACCCCGCAGCTTTGAAATCTGCTGATCCATCTTTACCAAATTATTCTTCAAATCTTCAACATAAGACTTTAAGATGCCTATTGGATCTATCTGTACAAACATCCCGGTAATCCATCGCATCACACTTTTATACATATACCATACCAGATTCCTCATCTTCGGATCCATCACCATGTAAAGCAAAGCTCCCAATACAATAAGAATAATTGCTAAGTTCAACATACTGGAAGCAAACCCAATTAATGCCGGCAATATTTTATAAAATAAATATGCCCCACCGATCAATAGCCCAGCCCCTATTATAGCTCCGGTTTTGCCTTCGGGTCGTTGCCAAAATGTCTTGGAAGTCAAATTCTGTTGTTCCATCAATTGCTTATATTTTAATTCGTTATATATGTTTTAATTCTATCTATATCGCTTCTGATCTTTTGTACCAAGCCATCATAAGTCGTATTAAAGTCGGCTATAGTTAAATCGATTTTTTGACGGGAAGTATCAATGTCCGATTGTAAGGTAGAGAGCATCTTATTGTGTTCGTCTATCTCGGCTTGAAGCTTTGTCATCTGGGCTTTCTTACCGGAAATAAGGTTATTCAACTGGTTGATTTCATTTTCTCGATTGGTAATTTGTTTATTGCGTTGATCTTCTACAGCTGTTTTAAACTTATCCGATTCTGTTGAAAGTACTTCGATATATACGGAGGCGCTATTGATTAAGGACGTAGCGGTTGCACCACTGGCGGAAGCTCCGGCATAAGCACTGAGGAACTTTGTTTTTTCATCCATAGGCAGGCTATCCAATCCTGTCAAAGCTTTTTTAAATTCAATATAGTCAAAGCCGGATTGATTATTTCGTTCCATTGCGCCAAACAATATTTCATAAAACTGATCTGATTGCTTACCGATGACTTTTTCTCCGGTATATTGACTTGTTGAAATTGTTGTTGGCGGATTTGTCGGCTCAGGATTGTCATTTTGCTTTCCTGAATCTGATTCATTACTCAACTTTTCGGACTCACCTTCTTCAGATGTCACGACAAAAACCGATTTCATTTTCTTAAAAAAATCACTCATAAATGGGTTGATAATATACCTTTAATTCTTTGAGAAAGCCTATAGATTATACCCGAATTCAGCAATCTAGGTTCACAAAAACCGAAGAGTGCTGATTATGAGGGTTAAACCTAAATCCATGCTAAGGTAATAAAAATGTTGATAGCTCACAAATACCTTTTGTTGACATACATATCTATCTGTCTATGTATAGATAAAATAATAGATTGTTGCCGATTTCAATAAAATATCTCAAAGTGTTATCTATTTGTTAATTCAAAAATTCGTGCACAGCATTTATGTGTTAATAGACCAATGTCGTAAATCTATTCTTCATTTGGCTAATGCAGAATTTGGGACAAAATTATCCAAAGTAAATCATCCCCAAAGCCCCGTAAATACCATTCAACATTCACCACTCAATTAGTATGTAAAAGCAATCTTTAGGCCGTCGTAAGCGAGGAGAACGCCAGGTGGCAAAGTTGGATTCACCTTTGCATAAAGTCCCATCTGATGACTTATATGTGTTAAATACACCTTTTTTAACTTATTCTCTGCAATAAAATCGAGGGCTTCTTCCAGGTTAAAATGTGTGTGATGCTGCCTGTGGTGCAAAGCATTCAATACAATGGCCTCCTTTTCTCTGAGTACAGCCACCGTCTCATTGTCCATATACTTGGCGTCCGTGATATAGGCAAAGTCGCCAAAACCATAGCCCAAAATTGGCAATTCACCGTGCATGACGCGCAATGGCATGACGTCCAACCCCTTAAAATCAACAACTACCTGTGGCTTTACCTCTTTCAACTCAATGAGTGGCAATCCTGCGTATCCGATAGGCTCAAAGATGTATTTATTGCGTCGCTTTACTTCCTTTAATACCCGTTCTTCGCCAAAAATGGGCATTACTTGATCCTGAAAGTAGTTGAAAGGACGAACATCATCCAGCCCGTTGACGTGATCGATGTGCTCGTGCGTGATGAAGATTCCATCCAGACGATCTATCCTTTGTTCCAGACACTGCATTCTAAAGTCGGGACCTATATCAATCATCATAGCGCCTTGTTCAAACAATACATAGGCAGAAGATCTCAACCTATTGTCGTGTGGATCTTCCGATTGGCAAACTTCGCAGTGGCAAGAAATAACCGGTACACCCTGAGATGTCCCTGATCCGACGATGGTCACGACGCCTTTGCGATTATTCATCCGTAAGTTTAATTTCACTCATTTCTACATCATTTACTTCCATGGATATCTGCTGTATCAACTCTTTCAAGATTATTGTCTTAATTTTATCGGAAATAAATTTATTCACCACGATAACTTTTTTATCCAAAACCATACAATAACCGGACTGAAAGTTGCCCTTTTCATAAATGATTCGGTAACCAAGGGCTGCGACTTCCTTCGTTAACGCTTTTAATTCTTTTTGCTCTTTAACAGACATATTTGATGGCAATGTAGTTCATACCTTTTAAACAATTTGAAAACGCTCTACTTTCTCGCACTTTAACAAGGAAATCATACGAAAAAAATATCCTATGTAATCTGATATCCACTCAATATTATGTCAAATATAATAATTATCAGACAAATGTAACCGTAATATTTGTATGCAACCCAAATCAACATAAAAAAACATGGTATATATAAACAGCTTGTAATCAATGATTTTCCTCATAACTGAAACAATCCACACATAGGAAGGCTCCTTATCATCGGCGTTTTTTGGTTTTGAAAAACTCCGGTTGCTGATTCTGATTTAATAGAATTTCGGGGTTAATCTCTAACTACCCTTCTTTATTTTAAAGCTAATATCCATACTTGTAGAAGAGTGTGTCAAGCCGCCCACCGAAATATAATCTACTCCCGTCAATGCAATGCTCTTGACTGTATTGAGCCGTACTCCACCGGAAGCCTCAGTCTCAAAGCGTCTATCCACCAGCTCTACCGCTTTAGCCAATTCCGATAATTCAAAATTATCAAACATAATCCGAGTAATGCCTCCTACTTCAAGCACCTGCCTTATTTCCGTCATATCCCGCACTTCTACTGTTATTCCCAGATCAAGCTTATTTTCCTTTAAATAACCATGTACACGCTCAATTGCTGCTTTGATGCTTCCCGCCGCATCAACGTGATTATCCTTGATCATAATCCAATCATATAATCCATCCCGATAGTTGTAACAACCACCAATACGCACCGCCCACTTTTCAAAAAACCGAATTAATGGTGTTGTCTTCCGCGTATCCAATATCTTGACGGGCAGATCCTTCACCTCAAATGAAAATCGACGACTCAAAGTAGCAATGCCACACATCCGCTGCATGATATTCAACATCAGTCGCTCCGCCTTCAACAACGCTTGGGTATTGGCCTTAACTCTCATCGCAATATCACCAAAAGCAACCTCCTCTCCATCGTTTTTTAATATTTCTACTTCTGCCCCGGAATCTACATACTTCAATATCTTCTCAGCAAGATGAATTCCAGCCAATACGCCATTATCCTTGATTAGAAGATAAGCTTCGCTCGTATCTTCCGCCGGAATACAAGCCAACGATGTATGGTCAAAACCTCTGGTGTCTTCGTAAAGTCCATTGGTGATAAACTCTTGAATATATTGCTCGTCCGTCATGTTCTTATTATTTTATTCTATTCCTATAAATGTATTGGGCAAACGCACCCAATTGATTGAATTTAAATTATGTGAAAAGGTAATTGATTTTAAAAATGAATCACCTAGGATAAATTTTTTGTAATTCTGGTATTCTTTACTCATAATGAGCGGTATATATATTTTCAAATAATCAAATATAAATATCTCTGCTCCCGCAACAAACAGCAAGTTACTCGCCCCTTCCAATCGTCTGCCGCCATATTTTGATACATCAAAGCACAATCTAAGTGGCAGCCATTTAACCGGAACATCCGTTTTCAAATTAAGCGAAATCAAATAATCATCATTGAGGCCGGGCTGATTGCTGTATAAAGGAGTATTGAATTTAAATCCACCTTCCCGCATACTTGTTTGTCGGGACCACAACCCATCCGGCTCATTCCGACCAATATATGTATAATCATACAAATAATCATTGCTTCCTGAAAAGGAATTGGCCAATCGGTATCGGTATGTATCTGTAAAATTATTTGAAAACTTAAAAAATTTACCCGCATAAGCACGCACATGAAACCCTTTCTTGGGAATCGAATAATTGAACTTCCAGATGCCTTCTACCGATAGCTTTGCAAAAGTCGAACCCATCTGGCCTTCCAATTCATAATTGAATGGATTAATAGCCCGACTCGAGGCATAGGTATAATTCACTTTTCCATAGATATTATTGATATTTTCACCATAATGAGGATCGACTTCGGGCATAGTATCATAAATCAATTGTTGCTCGGAAATAAAATACCCTTTGACGGACAAAGTCGATTTTATTGGGCTTCGCAAGGATGGCTTTTTGAAATGAAAGACCACTTCCGGTGAAAACTTGGTATATCCCATGTATTGTCGGGGAAAATCTTCCAAAAATGTCCTTTGATATCCATAACGCTTGAAATACATAAAGTAATCGATATAGTCCAAGGTCTTTCCATTCAACTGCTGGGAAAAATTGAGAATAGCGCTTCCCGAAATGCCTTTACGCCTAAAGCCGTACATCGGATTCACAATATACCTGAATCGATTTTGTGGCAAAGTCACATTGTGTAAGAGAATTCCTGCCATAAATCCATCATAGGCATTGTACCCTATGGATGGTGATATCCAAGCCGTCTTTTTCAATCCAGTATTTATCCCGGCAAATGGCTTCAATGCCACTTTACGCTCAGATGAACCATATTTTACATTGCCATTGGGAATCGAACTGTCCAACATCAAAGGTTCCGCCGAATTCATATTATTCAATGTGATGAGCTTAGTCCCCGAAAAGGGCTCCGTCCATTTATTTACTACTTTCCCTTCTTTATCCACTCCATTTATCGCTACAGGCAAAGCAAACGAACAGTTGTTAGTTACCTGAATATGCGTTTCTAAGCCTTTGACTTCGGGTTTTGATACCGTAAAGCTGACCATTTCATCAGACTGAAGCATTGTAAAGAACCAGTCTATATCGGTTGGCGCATTCTCTTTAAACACTTGTTCAAAATCTTTTGGTTGAGGATGTTTAAACCTCCATTTTTGAAAATATGCCTGCATCGCCTTGTCAAATGAAGCTTCGCCCATATAGGCCTCAAGGTATCTGAGGTATAACGGAACCTTCATATAAACATCAATACCATAATTTACTTTGTGAAATTCTTCACTGCTTAAGGTAGCAGGACTCAGTTTGTAAGCTGCCCCAAGGGTATAATATGCCAAATTCTCCACTTGAGTGTTACCGATAAAAGGAAGTTTTATAGAAGTAGCAAATTTACCTTCATAAAAACTGTTGATTCCTTCATCCATCCACGGATGTTTTCGCTCATTGGATCCTAATATTCCATAAAACCAATTGTGACCTACTTCATGGACAATGACTCTTTCGACAGTAGAAGGAGAATTGGACTCCTGAATGACGGTAACAGTTGGGTATTCCATCCCTCCTCCTGCTTCCAAAAATCCCTCAACAACTTTG
Source organism: Saprospiraceae bacterium (assembly GCA_018057925.1). Classification (GTDB taxonomy): domain Bacteria; phylum Bacteroidota; class Bacteroidia; order Chitinophagales; family Saprospiraceae; genus Parvibacillus. The sequence continues at coordinate 34,332 of JAGPCT010000013.1, read as the reverse complement.
ACCGTATTATATGGATATAAACCTACTTTGCTACCGTACCCATCAATGGTCTTTTTGACAGCATCCAATGATGTACTCCATCCCAAATTATGCCATGGATAGTAGGCAGAGAAAGCTATCACCTTCCCCGAGTGATTGGGTTGGTCCAACGTATCAATGCGCAATGCCCATCTTTTATCGGCAAACCAGGCGAAATCATGGATATTGCTCTCTTTAAAGGTAATCGTCTTCCTTGTTTTATTGCTCTTAGGTGTCTTTCCTTCTACCTGATCAACCTGGATTTTTTCCTTTGATTTTTCTAACATCCATTGGTTCTCACTCTCTTCCATGATATTTCCGGTTCCCATGACAACATAATTTGAAGGTAGATTGATCCTTACTTCATAGTCTCCGTAATCACTATAAAACTCACCTTGATTAAGATATGGCATCTGATGCCACCCACCGGCATCATATACGGCGGGCTTGGGAAACCATTGGGTAATCTGATAGCTTTGTTTAACATGCCCGAGTCTTGAAAATACGTGGGGTATTTTAACTCGAAACGGAGTCGTAATTGTAATCTTACCTCCTGATTGAAGTGGTTTGGGTAAAATGAGTTTAACTATATCTACATCCTTCGTCGCCTCAACTTTAGCAGACATTTGTCCTTCATCATACAATACCTTAAAATCAAGACTATCAATATAACCGCGTTGATATTTATCAGAATACAAAAATTTCACTGACCCATTCTCTACCATTTGATTGGCAAAGGCAGTCCTTACATTTTTATATGCATTGGGGTAGAGGTGAAAATAAATATAAGTCAGTTCGTCAGGACTATTGTTGGCATATACAATTTTTTCATCACCGTGTAAAAAATGTAGTGAATCATCCAACCTAACATCAATGGTGACATCGACTTTCTGCTGCCAATAACTTGTCTGAGAAAATCCTGAAATAACTATTCCACACCAAAGCATGATGACAAGGGTGGTCTTAATACGCTTTTTAATTAATTCTATCATATTGATTCAAAATTAAAAATTTGTAGCTTGTTAGTGTCCTATTTTTTAATTTTTAACGAACAAATGCTCTTTTCTTTGTTATTTTAACGCACTACATTCAATCTGAATTCGGCAGTAAAGGTTTTGAAAAACCGTGTAGCATATTGATTATGTAAATCGATTCAGCATTGGTTAAATGCGACATTTTGGATGAATGCTTTCCTTAATTTCCAACAATAATCTTACTACACCTAACCTTATCAGAATCATGCAGTTGAATGATATATACGCCTGAGGAGAGAGCACTCAAAGATACCTTTGTCTTCTCATGAGCAATACCGGTTATTCTGACCAAACCGTTCAAATCCAAGATAGAGTAACGCATCTGGTCAAAGCCTTCTAACGTGACTTCGTCTGTGCAGGGATTTGGATAAATCAACCCCGCTTCTATCCCGCTTGAAGTTCTATTCAACTTATTGCAGTCAATCAAATCTTGGTGAACATCCATCCTCAGTTGAGGAATCAAATCAAACAAAAACTGCCCCGGACATTCTGTCGAACACCCATTTCTATGACCTGCTAACACGGGCAACAATGGTCCGCTGACTGTATCCGGATGGTGAAGCGAGTCCAATGGATTCAACTTATCCTTAAACATCTTCCACGACAGTAAATGCTCCAAAGCAGCCACAGCACGTGGATCTGGAGCTTCTTCTTGAAAATCACCAATAACACAAATACCCATTGTATAGGAGTTTTTACCACAAAAATGAGCTCCAAACACATTATCTTGTTCAATTCCAGGCTTCTCAGGATCCCGACCTGCAAATACAGTCCCATTATATCCGATGAGGTAATTGTATCCTATGTCATCCCATCCATTTACCTCCGTATGTAAAATATAAAAAGAACGAACAAGCTTTATCGAATTGGTATCCGCATTGGAGGAAGCAGAGTGGTGAACTATGCAATGTCGGGTTGGTGTCGCTTTACGTCCGGGTGTGGGCGGATTTAATCCTGCTCTCCATACACTCTGCGGAACAATAGATGGTTCATCACAATCAGCAGAACGTTGTCCAAGGCGATTTTCGACTTTCAAATCCGGTACTTGAATAAAATAAGCACTCCCAACCATATTTCCGGCAAATATACTTGACAAATATACTTCGTGTTGCCTTTGAGAAAATACAATCATATTGCTTTGGAAATCGATATCTGCGTGCTCATCTTTTGTCAAATAATAGATATTTCCATCGAGATCATTTAACATCAAACCTCGGTCAAAGCCTTCCTTACACCGAATGACGATTGCATCAAAACCAACAACGTCTTTTAAAACTATCGGAAATGTTTCTTCACTAAAAGTAACTTCACGCACATGAGATGTCTGTGTCATTCCGGATACCGTAAAAAAGCAAATTATCAGTACCAACAACAATGGATTAAAGTTTCCGCAGACTCTTGTAAATAAATTTTTCAAAGGAATATAATCTTTGATGAATAGTAAAATTAAGTTTATTTAAATTTCTGACAAAGAGATTGAAGCATTAATAAAAAAATTTCGGGCGACATTTCCCAAAAACATTAGTAGAACATAATGAAAAAGAGCCAAAATCGGTGTCATATAATGCGACGAATGATTGAGTTTTAAGAGTTCTGAAATAGGCACAAAAAAACCCTGCATTCAGAGATGAATACAGGGCCCAATTATGAAAACTTCAAATCACCCCACGATTATGGCATGTTTTACTTCCTGCCGGAACATTCATCAAAGGTAAAAAAACCCTGCATTCAGAGATGAATACAGGGCCCAATTATGAAAACTTCAAATCACCCCGTATGAATGGCATGTTTTACTTCCTGCCGGAACATTCATTAAAGGTAAAAAAAACCTGCATTCAGAGATGAATACAGGGCCCAATTATGAAAACTTCAAATCACCCCGTATGAATGGCATGTTTTACTTCCTGCCGGAATAACCTTTCAAATTTCTTTAAAAATGTTTCTGTATCTTTATAAGAAACTTCAAAAACTATAACGTTGCAAATATATAAATTGTTTTCTTTTTTTCAAATTTTTTTGAAACTTTTTTCAATTTTTTTTTGAACGTTTTTTTGTATTAGAATTACTTATTGTTCTAACAACACAAAGATAACATCCTATTTCTTTTTTTTACCCTCATTAACATATCGTTTAGCCATTTTACTTTTCCTTTTTTCAAGAATCACTTTATTTCTTTATAATGACAATACATATTGGGATCCCATCGGTCAAAAGCAGTGTCCAGCTTAATAGACACCGGATGTTCCGTCACCTTGACCCACTTTCTGCCTCCATCTTTCAACAACAGTAAACAAGGCATTTCAAAGTCGGGTATGACATTGGTCCACCGCAGCGTCATGCTTGTTCCATTATCGGTATATTCCAAAGTAGGAATTTGAGTTGTGCGAAGATATTGGTCAAAGATTGGTTTCAAAGGAAGTCCGGTCTGCTGTATCCAGAAATTTTCTACTTCCTCAGATGTAACGGTTGAATGATAATATTTCTTAGCCATAGCCTGCAGGACTTGATAGAATTTTCGATCATCATCCATAATAGTCCGGATGGTATGTATCAGACTTGCTCCTTTATCATAAATATCACCCGGTGCATCAAAATTGACTCCATATTGGTTGATCAAAGGTATCTTATTGGATATGATGTGACGTTGACCTATGACATACTTTTGTGCTGCATCCAATCCGGACAAACATTCTGTATAAATCGTTTCCATGTATGTTGTAAATCCTTCATGTATCCATCCATCATTGATATCGGCTGAAGTAATGCTATTGCCAAACCATTCATGTCCTGATTCGTGAATCAATATAAAGTCCCATCCAAGACCAACACCCGTTTCGCTTCGGTCACTACCTTTATATCCGCGTAAAAACTTATTTCCATAGGCTATCCCGCTTTGATGTTCCATACCTAAGTGAGCCGTTTCTATCATTTTATAACCATCTTCATAAAAGGGATATGGACCGACTTTCTCCTCAAAGCATTGCAACATAGAGATTATTTCAGGAAAAAGCTTCTTCCCTTTGTCCACATTGTAATCCAAAACATAGAATTCAACTTTCAGATTCCCCTTTTGGCCTGTAAAATCTTGGAAAATGTCGGAATAATACCCTATGTTCATGGATACATTATAATTGCTGATGGGCTGTGTTACGCGCCAATGCCATGTGGTCAGACCTTTTCCGCCCGGTTTTTTGTCGATAAGCTTACCGTTGGCTATTGCGGACAATTCATCCGGTATGGTGTAATACATATCCACCCCATTGTCGGGCTCGTCACTTTGAATATCTTTACAAGGCCACCAAATACTTGCTCCGATACCCTGACAGGCTGTGCTCACCCATGGACGACCCTTTTCATCTTGATTCCAATCTATTCCGCCATCCCACGGCGGTCTGACAGCAATTTTGGGCTTGCCAGAATAGTATATATCTATAGAATCCAACTGTCCGACTCTCCCTTTTCCATTTTTTCCAATAAAACAAAACCTTCCCTTTTGTTCATAAGGAACATTTTCTTTGCCACTTACTATTTTTGATATAACCAATGGCCTTTGCAAGTCAATCATCATCTGCTTCCCTTCAGAAGTAACTTTATACTTTATTCTAACTTGACCCTGAAGAGATTTATTTTCAATATCCGGAACAACACGAAGTGTATAATGCATGACATCCCACCAATTCCGGCCGGAATGATTTGACCCCGCCAAACTATCCATAGACGTCGGCATACCCACATTTTGCGCTGCTATATCAATAGGAAACCATAAAAATGCGGTCAATAAAAGAAAAACGACTATTTCACTCTGCTTTTTTAAAAAATTCATGGCTTGATTTTTTCTTCAAATGTACTACAATAACTAATTCTAAACTAAAACCAAATTCAGCAAAATAAATGCTATTTTAACCCAAATTCCGCATTAGACAAATACGGAATCGATTTACGACTCGTAATCAATGGTTTCTGTAAACCATTGAAACGATTCGTACATCGGGATTACCCTCATAATCAGCACTATACGGTTTTTTAAAACCTATACTACTGAATTCGGGTTTAACTCAAACGCTACTCATAAGCAAATAACGTACATTCACTTGTAAGCAAATTGATTTACACCAAATTCTTCAATTGAACTTTTTTACTAATCTTCAAATCCGCTGAATTAAGTAAAAACAATCCCACGACAAAGAAAATTCCTAAGGCTATTATACTGTTGCGCATGCTTCCTGTAATTTGTTCTATAAAGCCGAAGGCAAATGTTCCAAACAAAATCGACACCTTCTCAACAACGTCATAAAAACTAAAAAAGCTCGTCTCCTCTCCTTCATACTGATATATCATCTTCGAATACGTCGAACGAGAAAGGCTCTGAATACCTCCCATGACTAAGCCAACAAAGCCGGCAAGGCAATAAAACTGAAACTTACTCACTACCACAAAGCCAACTATACATATCCCGATCCAAATAACAAGCATAACTAAAAGCGAAAATTTGTTGGTCCTCCACGAAGATAACTTAGAGAAAAACATGGCACCAAGAATGGCGACCAACTGTAATATTAATATAAGCATTATTAGTTCAGATGTTTCAAACCCTAACTCCTTCTTGGCAAATACAGCCGCAAGAAGCATCACTGTCTGCACACCCGCATTATACGATAAAAAAGCTGTAAGAAATCGCTTTACATTGGGCATTTGTTTTAATTTTTTCCATACATCTCTTAATATGTACATCCCTTCCACTACCTTTTCCCGCCTCAATTGCAAGCGAAATACTCCCGGCAGATAATATAATGGAATGATTGCAAATCCAATCCACCATATCCCGACAGTAATAAAACTGATTCTAACCGCATCCTGTGTTGTAGCAAGACCAAAGGTCTCAGGTGACTTAATTACTGCCAAATTGCCAATCAAAAGAAGTACACTACCAATATATCCCATTGAAAACCCGCGTGCAGACAACGAATCAAACTTATCCTCCGTGGTTATCTCCGGTAAAAAAGCATTATAAAACACATTACTTCCAATAAATCCTATCAAAGCCATCATAAATGCCATTACACCTATGCCTAAATGATCCATACCATCAAAAAAATACAACAAACAACAGTGTATCGACCCTAACAATGTAAATAGGAATAACATCATCTTCTTATTGTTGGCACTATCGGCAAAACCCGAAATAAATGGACTCCCTATCGCTACAATCAGGTAGGCAGTCGTGATAATATACGCATATAACGAACTGTTACTCATCACGATGTGACCAACTTCAATGGTTTTGTCCGTTACTTCGAGAAAGTAACTTGGAAAGATGGCTGCTGTAATAACGAGAGCGTAGGCTGAATTCGCCCAGTCATAAAACGTCCAGGCTGTAGTTGGCTTCATCCGTTTCTTGTTTTTAATTCTTTCATCGAAGATATAATTTTTTTTGCTTTTCTTTAGAAATTCAATCCGAAGTGATTAGTCAATACTCAAAATTTACCTTTTTATATCTAATAACTTCGTAGAGTATATAATTATGTAAATGGTACAACAACGTATCTTTCACTCAACATTCAAAACACAACATCTTTATTGACTTGACAAATCCCATTTTCTGAATAATTGTGTTCCCTTCGTGGGTTTTCTTTACTTTTGCAAAAAAATACGAGAAAAATGTCCGTTAGAGTAAGATTTGCACCAAGCCCAACTGGCGCTCTACACATAGGCGGTGTCAGAACTGCACTATATAACCTATTATTTGCCCGTAAAAACAAAGGAACCTTTATCCTTAGAATAGAAGATACGGATCAAAACCGATTGGTTGAAGGAGCAGAACAATATATTATGGACTCTCTCAAATGGTTGAATTTAACACCCGATGAAAGCCCTGTCTCACCGGGCAATCACGGACCATACCGACAAAGTGAACGTTTAGATATATATCGAGAACATGCATCTCAGCTCATTGCATCCGGAAAGGCTTATTATGCTTTCGATACACCAGACTCCTTAGATGCAGCTAGAAAGGCTGCTGAAGAAGCGGGCGGTGCATTTTTATACAGTGCCGCCAATAGGATGTCCATGAAAAATAGCCTCAACATGTCGTCCGAAGAAGTTCAGTACAACCTTGCCAATGGCGTACATTATGTTATAAGATTATTGGTAAATCCTGATGAGACCATTGCTTTCAACGACCTGATACGCGGCGATGTACATTTTAGCAGCAATGAATTGGATGATAAGATCCTCATGAAGAGTGATGGCTTCCCGACATACCACTTGGCCAATGTAGTAGATGATCGGTTGATGGAAATCTCTCACGTCATCCGTGGCGAGGAATGGCTATCCAGCACCGCTCATCATATCCTTTTATATCGCGCATTCGGCTGGCAGGACAACATGCCTTCATTCGCCCACCTGCCTCTTATACTCAAGCCATCTGGCAATGGAAAACTCAGCAAAAGAGATGGCGATAAATTGGGTATTCCGGTATTTCCTATCACATGGGATCATGACACTTTGGGGCATTTCAACGGCTTCAGAGAGGCGGGATATCTTCCCGATGCTGTACTTAACTTCTTGGCTCTATTAGGATGGAGCCCCGGAGACAACATAGAGTTGATGGACAGAAATGAGATGATTCAACATTTTTCTATAGAGAAAATAGGCAAATCAGGAAGCCGCTTTGACATAGACAAAGCACGCTGGTTTAACCAACATTATATTATATCAAGCAATCCTGCTGACTTAGCATTACTTATCGACCAACCCTTTAGAAATGCGGGTTACAACACAACCAAAGAAGCATTAATAGAGATTGTTAGGCTCTTCCAAGAAAGAGTGGACAACCTCAATGACTTTGTCCCTTCGGCATATTTTCTTTTCAATGAACCCAATCAATGGGATTCGGATAAAATTATTAAAAAATGGAACGATAATTCCGCCCTGCTCTTTTCGGAATTAATAAATGTAATTCAAAATATTCAAACCTATGATCGTCATACTATAGAGTCTGAGGTCGAACAATTTATCCTCCTAAAAGAAATCAATCATGGCGCTATCTTCCCGGCCCTAAGAGTTGCATTGACCGGCATGACCAAAGGACCGGAACTCTTTCCAGTGATGGAAATACTCGGAAAAGAAAGGTCTCTTAGCCGTATGCAAAATGCATTTACTCATTTTAATAGTAAAAAGTTATGACCAGAAAGAAAAATACTCCCGGAAAAAACTTCGAAAACTTTGATATTCATATCAATGAGTTTGGTGAAATAGAACATCGCTACAATATTGACGATGTCAATGAATTTCTCAATAAAAACACCTCAGACTGGCGTATTCAAGCAGAAAAAGAAAATAAGAAAAAACTCGAATTGGAAGAAGAGTAAACTTTTATCAAAACACTTCAATGGTGTGTATGATAGGACAAGCTTTTGCATCCAAAATGCGTATCCTTATTGCCCTTGTAATACAGCCATTCAGCGCTAAAATCCTTTTGTAACCTATAGTTGTGCCATGAACTACCGTAACCCAATTACCTTTATCCTTTATATCTACCTCAAACGCACGAATCCTTTGCCCCAAACGTATATACTCGCCCAATGATATAAAATTCAACACCTTATCCTCATTCAACTGAATCACTATCTCCGATTGAATTACATCATCATCGGTACACCAATAAGTATCCTGCTTACCGTCAATCACCTGTTGTGCAGCATACTCCTGATGATTACCCCTATAGTTGCTGGCAGAAACAGTCGCACCTCGTACTAAATCCTTGCCCAGCCTTTGTTTTAACAGTTGGGTAAAACCTCTGAGTGATTCTATATCAGGATCGGCAATCAACCCTCGCCTATCCGGTGGAATATTCAACAACAATACCGCACCTCTACCCACTGAAGTCAGGTAAATGTCAAACAATTGCTCTGGTGTTTTGACCAATGAGTCTTGATTTGGGTGATAGAACCATCCCGGTCTGATTGATACATCTGCCTCTGCCGGTATCCACTGCCTGCCATCTTCAGCACCCGAAGTCAGAATTTCCCCAATTCCCTCCTTTCCGGCATATAGTGTATCCGCATTGATTGTATTCCAATTTGTTTCACCTGCAATCGCTTTCTCATTGCCCAACCATCGAATATCCGGTCCGGCATCACTAAAAAAAAGTATATCAGGCTGAATCGAATGAGCTATCTTTAACGTTGTTGGCCAATCATAATAATTCTTTTTGTCAACCACAATTTCTACATTTTTTCCACCATAATAACCCATACCTCCATTAGCCCCATCAAACCACATTTCAAACACTGGTCCATATCCAGTCAATAGCTCTCTCAGCTGATTCCGATAATACGTGATATATTCCGGCAAACCATAGTCGGCACGATTTCTGTCCCATGGAGAGAGATAAATACCGAATCTCAAGTTATGCCTTTGTGCCGCCAATGAAGTCTCTCCTACGATGTCCCCTTTACCCTTGGAATATGGACTTTGGGCAATGGTATGATTGGAATACTTGCTCGGCCAAAGGCAGAATCCATCATGATGCTTAGCAGTCAGGATGATTCCCTTAAAACCATTTTCTTTTAAAATCCGCATCCATTGATCCGGATCGGCAGCAGTGGGATTAAATATGAGGTGCGACTCATCTCCATAACCCCATTCTTTATCCGTAAATGTATTGGTTGTAAAATGAATAAATGCATTCATCTCCATCCGGTGCCATGCCAACTGGGCTTCAGTAGGAATCGGATATACCGGCTGGGGCGGCAATGGCTGACTCCTCAACAAATAAGGCAGCATTGGCAGCACTATGTTAAATAGTATTCTGAATGTTGTACGCCTGCTCACTAAATATTTCTATTTAATCGATGAGAAACTGCCTTACATATTCTAACAAGAGATTGACACCGTAACCCGTTGCATTTCTCATAGAACCATATTCATTATCAGTAAATGACACCCCGGCGATATCAACATGTGCCCAATTCGGGTGATCTAAAATAAATTCTTTTAAAAACAATGCCGCAGTTATCGCTCCTGCAACAGGCTTGCCACTATAATTTTTAACATCTGCAATATCCGATTTTAAATCATCGGCATAATGATCCCAAATAGGTAGTCGCCAACATTTTTCATTGCTTTTCTGTCCCGCATCATACAAGTTAGAAGCGAGTGTGTCATTGTTGGAAAATAAGCCGGCTACCTGATAGCCCAGCGTCTGGATGACAGACCCAGTGAGCGTAGCAAAATTAATTAACACATCGGTTTTATAATTTTTAGTCAGATAACCCAAGCCGTCGGCCAGTATAAGTCTTCCTTCTGCGTCCGTATCAATAACTTCAATGGTTTTACCAATATAGCTGCCGATGACGTCACCCGGCTTGGTGGATTTACCATCTACCATATTTTCTGTCAAAGGAATAGTTGTAATTACTTCAATGGGAAGATTTAATCGCGCACATAAAGTAGTAAAGGCTAAAACCAAGGCGCCACCTGACATATCACTCTTCATAAAGTGCATATTGGTCGAAGACTTGATACTGATGCCGCCGGTATCAAAAGTGACACCTTTGCCCACCAAGCCCAACGTCTTCACCTTAACGGCGTTTTTGGGCTTATAATGGCACACAACAAATCGAGGCGGATGACCACTTCCATCATTCACTGACAGTAAAGCAGATAATTGATGTTTCTTTATTTCCTTTTCAGTCTGTACATCAACCTTAAACCCATAACTATTTCCCAACTTTTGTGCGTACTCTGCAATGTATTTAGGCGTCTTAATATTGGATGGCGTATTTATCAGTTCCATCATCTCCAACTGACAATTGGCGATGATTATCTCTTCATCAACCAAAGCCTGATTAGGTACATTGTCACTGCATGCCGTAATAGCGACTTCTTCTATACGAGGAAGATTATTCTGCTTATACTTGTACATGCCAATGTTGTTAGAAGATAACATACAAGCCTGTGTTGCTATTCTTATCCATTTCTCTTCTGCTTCGCTGCCCTCCGGCAAAAGGATGTTCAACTTTGACCCAAATAAATTGCGATTTTTAATGATCAATTGTCGGATGATCTTGCTATGTTCAGCAGGGCATTTTTGTGAATTCAAACGAACAAACATGACTTTACCCCTTTTTTCATCCAGTGTAGTGATAAAATCTCCATTTTCCTTGAGATGATCTTTCAGTAGAGATAATTTTACAGCTATTCCGGTTTTGGCTAATGCTTGCTTCAAATCTTTCAGATCAGCAATAAGCACCATTAATGAGTCAAAACCTTTGGGGCACGACTTATACGTATTAATTTTCATTACCTTTATATTTTTATAAACATCTTGAAGCTTTATTCCCATATTCTCCTTATCCTTTTAATGCAAGGACAATTCACCTGTCGGGAAATAAGGAAATTCGGTAATCATAACTTATTTTATATGAAAAGTAGATGTTTAGCCATTAAATGATGTTACAAATTAAATGAAAAGTTGGGACAATAAGCGAAAGAATTGATAAAAATTTACAAACGAAGTGTTTTCAGTTCTAACTTCCTCAAAATGGGGGCAAATTTTGTAACCATTATAACAACTAAAATAGTCAACGAACCACCTATCAGGACGGATGGAGCAGTCCCAAATATGCGTGCTGCTGTACCTGACTCGAATGCTCCAATCTCATTGGATGACCCGACAAACATCGTATTGACAGCGCTCACTCTACCACGCATATCATCAGGTGTATATATCTGCAAAATCGTACTTCGTATCACAACACTGACCGCATCAAAGGCTCCACTGGCAAATAAAAAAATCAAGGATACCCACAAGTGAGTGGATTGACTGAACCCTATCATGCATATACCAAATGCTGCCACTGCCCACAATAATTTTCGACCCGTATTGGTCTCGGGTGGTTTGATGGACAATAAGAACAACAATATTGCTGAACCCGCAGACGGCGCTGCTCTCAGCCACCCAAGTTCTACTGCTCCCACATGAAGAACCTCACTAGCGAAAGCAGGTAAAATTGCCGTTGCACCGCCAAAGAGTACGGCAAATAAATCCAATGTCATTGCCGACAATATAATTTTATGTTGAAAAACATACTTCAATCCCTCTCCTATTCGCTTAAACATGCTTTGTTTATTCTGACTATCACTCGAATACGCCGGTTTTGGTTTGAGCCGACTACTGAAAACAATACTCGCAAACATAAAGGCACAAACAATAGCAGAAGAAGTAGGTGCATCTGTCCATGCGTACATAAATCCACCCATCGCCGGTCCGAGAATAGCTCCAATCTGCCAGGCTGTACTGCTGACAGGCGCAGCTTTAGCAAGCATATTAACCGGAAACAAATACGACAAAATGGAAAAAGATGCAGGCGTGGCAAATGCCCTCGCTAATCCCAACAACATGGAAGTTCCATAAAACCCAAAAACTACAAAATCAGTTGAATAGGACGATGCATAATCACTGGCAAGAAACGTAAAACATAGTCCACACAAAAAGTATAAAGAAAATGATGCCATCATCACCTTCCGCTTATCAAATTTATCGACTAAATCTCCCGCAAATAAAGCGGATGCAAGTGCAGGTAATGCCTCAGCTAATCCCACTATACCCAATATCAATGGATCTTCCGTTAATTTATACAAATACCAACCTGTGATAACATTCTGCATCTGAACCGCAAATGTCATCAAAAATCGCGTCGTCAAATAAATTCGAAACTCTTTGTGCTTATAGACACTCTGTACAGTACCGGAGCCGCCCATCAATATAATTCAGTAGAAATGTCGTAGGCTACGATTCTGCCTTTTTCATTTTTTTGAACCCTCGCTACGGCATTGACAGGATCATGTTGAAAGAATAATACATGATTCTCTCGGACTGCCAATTCCAATGTTTCAGTCTTTTCCTCTAATGTATCCCATGGCCATAAGTCATACGCCATGATGTAAGGAAGAGGAACATGATGTACAGATGGAATGAGATCAGTCAGATATATCAACCGTCCATCCTTATATGGAATGTCAAGCATCATCAGCCCCTTCGTATGTCCGTTACACTCAATCAAGCGAATCCCTTCCAACCATTCTGTATAGCGGCTTGATGAAGGTTCAATAAGGCGTAAAACACCGGCTTCCATCAATGGTACATAATTTTCCGGCAAGAAAGAAGCCTTCTCTCGCGGATTGGCTTCTAATGCCCACTCCCAGTGATTTTTATTCAACCAGAATGTTGCATTTTCAAAGGTGGGTACTAAAGCTCCTTTATCATCGATTTTAACAGCATCACCACAATGATCGAAATGAAGGTGCGTCAAAAAAACATCTGTAATGTCGCCTGACTGAAGACCCATCTCAGCAAGACTTTGCAGGACATCCTTACCGGAAGGGTGGAAATGAGACCTGAACTTCTCTCCCTGCTTGTGTCCTATTCCGGTATCTATCAATATTTTACGGGATGGCGTCTCGATAAGTAAGCTTCGCATAGTCCACGTACACATATTGTCTTCATCAGCTGGATTCATTTTGTTCCACATAACCTTTGGAACGATACCAAACATGGCACCACCATCTAATTTGAAAAATCCGGCCGAAACAATTGATAACTTCATAACTAATTTGTTGAAGTAAAGGTACAAGGTGAAGCGATATATTCATTGTATTGATTCAAAAAATTTTTCCCACGTAGGCTATTTATGCCGACCTTTTTGAGGAATTTTAGTTTTTTAACCTCCAATGAGTCTAGACTAAAACTAACTTCGGCTATTTCATCTACCAATCTTTTATCTATTTCTCCAGCCTTGTGCACTCGCTCCTTGACTGAATCGGGTAACTTTTGAAAATCCTCAAATGACTCCAACATAGGGACACTATTCATCGATAAAATATGTTTCCTGGTAAGCGAATCCACATCTTTATCTAAGTTGATCCGTATATGGCGGGCAATATCCTCCCATAAAACACGTGAACTATCAGTGAGTAACTGCCGCTTACAGAATAATTTATTGGCAGTAAGCAGCAGTTTATCTTCATCTTGATTACAGGCGCAAAAGACCGAGACCAACAGTGCCAGTATCATCAACGCCATAAAATTTTTCATCTAACAAAATGTTTCGAATGCATCTATTAAGTTATTAGCAATAATATGTGCACTCTTACCTTCTATATTGTGCCTTTCCAAAAAGTGAACCAATTTACCATCTTTAAATAAAGCTATTGATGGTGAAGAAGGAGGATATGGTGCCAAATAATTTCGCGCCATCTTCGTAGCTTCGGTATCTACCCCTGCAAAAACAGTAACAAGATGATTTGGCTTTTTACCTTGATCAAGCGCCATCCTTACACCTGGTCGAGCATTTGCCGCAGCACATCCACATACTGAATTAACAACTAATAATGTTGTCCCCTCAGCATTCTCTAATGCTTGCTTAACATCTTCTGGGTTCTGAATAGACTGAAAACCGATTGATTTCAACTCATCGGCCATAGGTTGAGTAAGTTGTATTGGATACATTAATTTATTTATATTTTATTTGATTAAAACAATGCATGTAGAACAAGAAAAATTTGAATTGGTTTACTTCTAATCCATTTTCATGTATCAAAATGGAAATAATATGATGCTCTTAGCACCCAATAGCTTAATAATATGTTAATGCTTCATAAATAAAAAAGATTTTACGTGCGGATTTGGCCGCTGAAAGTGCTGCACCAGTAAGCTAAACAGACATAAAAGTCTTTGTACCCAAATTTTATGGTAAAAAATTATTCATTAAAATTTATGTCTTAGTAATCACACAAACAATCTAAATCTTCACAATCACAATAATAATATTTATTATAAATTTTACAATTCCTTGATTATCTTTATTTTACAAATTTATACTTATTCATATTATATTTATTTATATATAACAATCAAGAAATAATGTATTTTTTCACGCTATACTATTGACCGATATTTGTATTGAATATTTACAGAAAGAAGAAATAAATCATTTCTTTTGGAAGTAACGAAGAATCTAAACCGATGGTAAAAGAATCATGTGCGTTTAAATTTGGATATGTTCATGGGATTATAATTGTTAAGAGAAGGTCGTAAATCGGCCGATTTACGACCTTCATCTTTGACTTCCCACCTAACAATCGAACTAATAGGAAATATATATTGATATTTAGTTTTGGATAAAATTTGGATTTGGATTTCGTTTAGATTTAAGTCTTAGTGCCGCAATACTAAGACTTATTTTTTTGTACGCACTAAATAAGCATCGCAATTATCCTCAGAGGTATCACAATTATCCTCCGTTCGCTCGCACAAATCAATTAAACCACGGCCTTACTCAACCTTTTTCTAATTACATAATATACCGGGATACCCAAAAGTACAATAACCAATCCCGGCAAGGTATTTTCTGTCTTATCAACCAACAATATTATAGCTATTATGCTGGCACATACGATATACAATGCAGGTACAAAGGGATATCCAAAAGCCTTATATGGTCTATTGGTCTCCGGTTGCTTCTTACGCAATATAAAAATCCCTACTATGGTCAATATATAAAACAAAAGAGCTGCAAATATGCAATAATCAAGCAAGTCGCCATAAGTTCCGGTAAGACAAAGCGCTGAAGCCCATATAGCTTGTGCTTTTATCCCAAAACCAGGCACTGCATTTTGGTTTAAATCTCCTGCCTTAGGAAAGAACAACCTATCTTTTGCCATAGCGTAATACAATCTGCTACCGGCCAATATTAAACCATTATTACAACCAAATGTAGATACCATGATCAATATACTCATGATGGCCGCTGCTGCTCCACCAAATATGAGCGATGCCGCCGCTGTACCAACCCTGTCATTGATGGCAAATGCGATTCCGCCCGACAATGCATCTGTTGCACCGGGATGACCATGCAATGGCAGTAACGAAAGATAGGTTAAATTGGTCAATAGATACAATACAGTAACAATCAACGTCCCAAAAAACAAGCTTTTGGGAATATTAGATGCCGGGTTCTTTATCTCTCCGGCAATAAATGTCACATTATTCCATGCATCACTAGAAAACAATGTCCCTACCATTGCTCCACCTAGAGCAATTACCAATGCCTGTCCCGATATCGCCTCAAATCCATTGCCCGTCCATCGCTGTGCGTGCCAAATATCCGTTAAATTTTGGGCTACCACATCTGCATTATACCCCAATGTCAATCCAAGTATTATCAATCCAAATATACTCGCCAACTTAGCAATGGTAAATGTGGTCTGAACCAACTTGCCCAAGTTTATACCTCTCAGATTGATTCCAGATAAAACAAGAATGCTCACAATAGCAAGAACTTGAGAACCCTTAAATTGCCAAGCACCGAGGCTAAAAAGAATATTCCCCTCTCCAAACCATGGTATAAAATAGGATGTAAACTTGGCAAATGCCACCGCAACGGCAGCAATCGTCCCTGCTTGTATAACCGTAAACATTGTCCATCCATACAAAAACGCTATCAATGGATTATATGCCTCTTTCAAATATATATATTGCCCACCGGCCCGTGGAAACATACCCGCCAATTCTCCATAGCTCAAGGCGGCGATAAGTGTCAATACGCCAGCAATAATCCACGCTGTGAGCATCCAGCCACTGCTGCCGAGCATTCGACTTGTGTCCGCACTAACAATAAATATTCCTGACCCAATCATAGACCCTGCGACCAACATGGTTGCATCAGTCAATTTAAGTGATTGCCTGAAGCTCTGTTGTTCGGCAGACATAGTACGTTTCGTTTAGTTGATCAATTAATGGTTATCGGGTGACCAGCGCCTAATTCTCCCCCATTGCTTTCTTTAATGCTTTCATTTGATTATTCCAAAAATCCACTTGATATTGATGCTCAGAAGGCTCAGCCCATCCGATGATTCTCAATATGGTCTCTTCTGTAACAGGTGATGTCTCAATATGAAATTCCAAAAACTCATTATCTGCCACAGCATCTTCCCATCGGAAACGCAACAACTCGTCTTCATAATCATCAACCAATATAGCCGTCTCCTCTGAATCCTTCCACTTAAAGGTAAATAAGTCATTATCAACATCGGCTTCTTCACAAAACCATCGGATAAGACAAGTCGGCGTCGTTATAAAAGTATAAATAATCGTTGGCGACGCCTTAAATAAATATTCTATTTCAAATTGAGTTTTTTTCATTCTTTTATTTCTTAACTGAAACAAATAAACCGGTGTAAAATTGCAATCTATTCACCTGATTTTTGATTTCGAGGGTAAAATAATTATTATTTCGATATACATAAGACTTTTTCGTCTAAAATATTATTTTTCTTTGCTTTATTATTCTTTTTAGCGCATTTAATATTCCTTATTTCTCTTTTACACGTTCTGTATTCATCCAACATCAATTTCAATAATAAGTGCTTATAACCCCTTTCACAGTCCAACATGATTGACTTTTGAACCAATTAAAAATTATTGTAACAAATAATTAACTTTCTCAGTAAAAATGTGTTGTAGATATCAGACAACAATTTGCAGCAAGATATTATCGTTATTGGAACTTTTTATACAAAATAAACATTTATGATTCTTAGGATGTTTACGTTGTTATTCTATAACATTTTCTATCTTCGCATCCATTTTTAAAACAAATTTTTAATGAGGCAGCTAAAAATAACAAAGTCCATCACCAACAGAGAAAGCCAATCGCTTGAAAAATATTTACAAGAAATTGGAAAAGTGGACTTGTTAACTCCTGAAGAAGAGGTGGAACTGGCAAAGCGCATCAAACAAGGTGACCAGGAAGCACTTGAGCGTTTGACAAAAGGTAACTTACGTTTTGTTGTATCGGTAGCAAAGCAATATCAAAATCAAGGCCTTTCATTGAGTGACTTAATCAATGAAGGTAACTTAGGTTTGATCAAGGCCGCCCAACGATTCGACGAAACAAGAGGTTTTAAATTTATTTCTTACGCCGTATGGTGGATTCGTCAATCCATTCTACAAGCATTGGCAGAACAATCTCGTATTGTACGACTTCCCCTCAACAAAGTAGGTTCGTTGAACAAAATAAACCGTGCTTTTTCTGAATTGGAACAACAATATGAAAGAGAACCTTCCGCTGAAGAATTAGCAGGCATACTTGAGATACCGACCGAAGAAGTTGAAACGACACTTGGTGTCGCTGCTCGTCACGTCTCTATGGACGCACCCTTTGTGGACGGCGAAGATAACTCTCTGATGGACGTTCTGGAAAACAACTCCACTCCCAACACCGACGCTTCATTGGAATACGTTGAGTCTCTTCGACGGGAAATAGAACGCTCTTTAAGTACGCTGACCGATCGACAATGTGACGTCATCAAGCTATATTACGGAATAGGAATCGACCATCCTATGTCATTAGAAGATATAGGTGATAAGTTTGGACTGACTCGCGAAAGAGTTCGTCAAATAAAAGATAAAGCGATAAACAAACTCCGCTCTGTCAACCGAAGTAAATTATTGAAACATTATTTAGGTAATTAATACTTAAAAAGGGTTATGAATACAAATCATAACCCTTTTTTATGTCCACTATTCAATCATCTGTGCTAATCCTTCTACCCTTTCCTTGTGCTTCCTTACAAATGGATTGGAATAATCCCATACATAACCCGCCAACACACTACATATCTGGGCTTTGATAGACTCCTCAATACGATTGGAAAAAAATATTTTCTGTAAATCACCATTATACCATGCATTGACATAAGTCCTAAACACATCTACACCTTCTTCCATGGGCACCATATAGTCCATATCCCAATCTACCTCTCCGCCATTCATCATTTTTACTACCAAATTAGCAGCCAAAGAAGATGATACAGCAGCCAGAGTAACCCCGCTGGAAAATACAGGATCCAAAAACTCAGTTACGTTGCCGGTTAAGACATACCCATCCCCATAAAATTTTTCTGTTGTAACACTCCATCCTGATAAAAACCGAGGTTCAAATAAGAATTCCACATCCGCAAACCTTTCTCTTATCATTGGTTCACGTTCTATTAAAGTGCGCATCTGTTCTTCCGTGCTTCCGTGAAGACCTTCAAAGTAATCAGGATTGCTCACAAAGCCAACTGATGTTGTACCATCGGAAAAAGGAATAAGCCAAATCCAAGTCTGCAACTGTTGAACTATAACATGAATACGATCAGGTTGCTGATATTGCTGTCTATTGGGATCCTTTAAATGGACAAGCAAAGTTTTTCGAGGTGGCAACTCGGAAGGTCTATCCAATTGAAACAACCGCGGTATAACTCTTCCATAACCACTTGCATCCATTATAAATCTTGCCTTTATTTGAAATTCCTCTCCTTCCTCATTGATAATTGTTGTCGTCGAATCACTCCCTTCAAATGTTATGGATTGGACTGTGTGCTGGAATCTAAGATCAACACCCCTTTTCTCTAAGTTGTCAGTAAGACATTTATCAAATCTGGCTCTCTGCATTTGCCAAGTCTTATTCCATCCTTTTGTAAATTGTGTTTCGAAGCTAAAATCACAGATATCATGATCCCTGATAAAAAAAGCCCCATTTTTTTCTTGAAAGCCCTGCTGCTCAAGATCATCCATAAATCCAGCTTCTTGAAATGCCTCCATACACCGTGGCAACAGGCTCTCCCCGATTACAAACCTTGGAAACTTCTCCTTTTCAACCACAATAGTGGGTATATCATGCTGTTTCAAAATCCCGGCGGCAACGCTTCCTGCCGGACCGGCACCAATAATAAGGACAGTAGTATTTTCTACTCTCATAGTTCTAACTATTTAATTTACACTTAAATAAAGTATGGCTAATTCCTAATCCATCTACCTCAAGTTCCACCTTAAGACCGGCAGCTTCAATACACCGCTTCATTTGATCCGAATGATACATCTTGCTGTTTCCATTGGCTATGGCAGTAAAGTATAGGCTTGTCTGCTGAAGACAGAACGCAGATATTTCAAATTTTTGACGATCCCAATAGGTTTCTAAAATAAAGATTGATCCATCCGGATTAAGCCCTCCCTGAACTTCTTTTAGTATATGTATAATTTCTGCTTCAGAAAAACAATCTAAAAACTGGCTCATCATAATCACATCCGCTGTATCCGGAAACTTCAGATTGGATTCTAGTACATTCATTTGGTGTCGTTTGACCCTTTCTCCATATCCCAATTGACCCAAATAATCCTGAGCATGTTCCAACTGAACTGCTAAATCACAGATCGTAACCTTTACATCCTTGTTATAGTCACAGCAAGCTATAGAAAATTTACCGGTATTTCCTCCGATATCAAATATCTGTTGGGGTGCATTTTCAAAAATAATTGGCATAATATTGTTGAACACCTGATCTGAATAAAAGTGATCAAAGTTAAACCAAGACGTCAAAGCAGGTTCAGGTAATATGCTCAATCCTTGATAAATAGTCTCCCATGGCCCCAACTCCTTCAAACCTTCAGGACTTCCTTTATCAATAGAGTCTTCTAAGTGCCACATAGCCTTGTAACATACATCTTGCACAAAGTCCATGTTGACTTTTGTCATCTTATCATTGAGAAAAAATAATCCCACTTTAGAAATAAAATATCTGCCGTCACGCCTATGACACACCTTCGCTCCAAGACCTGACTCCAATAAAACACGAACTCCATATTCGGATACCCCGGTAGCTTGAGCGATTTCAGATTCTGTAGAACCTACTTCCCTATTTTTCACAAGGAATGATAGAATGCCTTTATCCCTCAATAGCCTGACAGCTTGAAAAACGATAGGCCCAAACGCTATTTTCTGGGCTTCAGAAATTGCTTCCAATGCTGTCATTTCTTCACTTTCAAAGAAAGTGGGCATAGTACTTGTTTTCAATTTTTCATTCATTCGCAACATCAATATTGTGTAAATCTATAAAATTTATAGTATAAAAATTTTGTAAAATTAATCTCCTCATTAAAATAAGCAATCTGATACCCGAATTCAACAGTAAAGGTTTTGCAAAACCTATAAAGCAGAATACGGGTCTAATCAGAACTCGATTCCAATAAAAAAGGCTTGACAATCTCATGCCAAGCCTTTTTATATTCATTTATTTATTTGAATTAATCAACAACTATCATCTTCTTGGTTGCTGTATGATTTCCAGCCTTCAATGAATAATAGTAAATACCTTTGGCTTTATTCCAATCAACTTGGATATTGTTGGTCCCTTTAGGATAGTTACCGCTAATTTGTTTTACCAATTCTCCATCGATGTTGTAAATATTCAACTCAATATCAGATGCTTCCGGAAGGTTAAATCCTATCGTTGTATATGATTGTAATGGATTCGGTCTATTCTGGAAGAGGGCAAATCCGTCGTTCGTTTCAACCTTCTCATTTATCAATTCAATATTATAGGTATTCTCAAACTGATCATATAGTTCCGGACTCATATCAAAATGATTCAATTTCAGTTTAACATCCCCAGTCTCAGTCAAGCGTTCAAACACGATAGAAAACATAACTTGACTTGGATCTATTGATACAGCTTCATTTCCTGTCCAGCTCAACTTTAAAATACCATTTGCCAATTCTTTGGTATTCAAGTTGGCTGCCGAAGCGAATCCTGTAAGCATTGTTGGAACAATGCCCTTAAATGCTACTATTGTCGGATCGAAATTAATTTCCATCTGCATCCCATCCGTATTAACCATCATCTCCGGTGTAAAGTCAACCTTTACATTACGACCAGACTCAGACGCCAATGCATAGAATTTGATGTTACCTTCATTTCTCACTTTGATACCTCCGGATGTCATGCTTGCCAACACTGAGCCATTAAGGTCACCCATCTTAGCACCGATAAATGAAACGCCATCTTTACTATCCTTCAACTTGGATATTTTAACAGAAGTCGGATAATCTTGTGTTAGAGCAGGCTTGAATGGATCAAAGATATAGTCTCCATCAACAAATTTCCAGCTATAATTGCCAGGTAAGCTGTCGATTGTTCCCAATACCAATTTACGAAGCATGATTAAATCCGCAGTATTGATGATCTTATCGTTATTTACATCTGCTGCTAATAGCTTATAAGGACTTTGGATAAGTGTTTTACCCAAAATATGGTTTTTGAGAATAATTAAATCTCGTGTTGATACGCCATTGCTAAAGTCATCCGCTTTTTTAGGCGCTATCTCATATTTCTCACCACCTTTAAGGTTAAGTAAAACATAGTCTCCGTCAACTTTCTTCTGATAAGTAGTGTCTGTTGTCAAAGCATACATATCTACTGAAGAGATTTTCTCTCCATCTTCTGTGCGGATAAGTCCGGCAACATTGGCTGTAAAATCGGTCACACAGACACCATCAGGATCCTGAATGATAACATAGGTATTGACATATTCTGTATTTCCTGACTCGTCTGTTACCGTTACACGTACATTACGCTGACCCAGACTATCACAATTAAATGTTGATGGTTCTACAGAGAAGACCAAATCACCATTGGCTGTACAGTTATCAAAAGAACCGGCATCAAACCATTCCGGAACTAAAGTAATGGTACCACCGCCATTGAGTGTATCTTCGGCAAGAGCTACAGCCAAGCCATAGAACACAACCGGAGAAGGCTTCTTGCCATCCTTAACTCGTATTGTCGTTTTGCAGGTTGTCTTTTTGTTGCAATAATCTATCGCAGTAAATGTAACTACTGTAACACCCACAGGATAAGTTCCACTTGCATTAGCACCATTGGACGTCGCATAAGGCGAATTATTTGTTATTTTAACCGGACCATTACAATCACTTGTTGCTGTTGCTTTAGCTAAATCAACAAATGCGCCCGAGCAATCCGCCGATGTTGCATCTACGGTAATATCACCAGGACATACCAAATTCGGTGGATTGGTCGTATCAGGACCACAACATCCGACATTGTCATCAACAATGATGTAAGTCTTTACAGTTTCTTTATTGCCTGCTTCATCTGTAACAGTGACGGTAACATCATTGTATCCACGATCTGCACATGTAAATACTTTAGGATATACATCAAACTTCAAACGGCTATTAGGTGTACAGTTATCAAATGATCCTGCGTCGAACCATCTTGCCTGAATTTCAATCATTGGTTGTGGATTGACACACATCAAAGTAGTGCTTAGTCCATAATATACCACAGGTGAAGGCTTCTTTTTATCTGTTACAGTAACATTAATCGAACAAGAAGTTTTATTTCCACAAGCATCTCTCGCTGTAAAGGTAACCTTTGTGGTACCTGGAGGATAATATCCACTTGCATCAGCCCCTCCATAAACACAATAATGTGAATTATTGGTTATCACAACACTGCCACACGGGTCACCTGAAGTGGCGGGAGGGATATGGACATAAGAGCCTGAACAGTTAGGTCCGGCATCTACGACGACATCGCCCGGACAATTTATAGTCGGTGGATAAGTATCTTTGACCATAATTAATTGTGTACAAGTCCAATAGCCGCCAAGCCATGGACAATCCACATTATATATACACCAATCTATGACTTTCCAGTGTCTAAGAATCTTCTTACAAATACCTTGAATATTCTCTGTATAAAACACCTCATCATACCAAGTGTACATCAACTGAGAACACTCTGGTGCCCACCATGTAGGCTTATTATATGGCGGAGGAAGCAACTCCGGATCGGTGGCGGCACCACATCCGGTAACAGTGTAATCCGGCGGCCATTGAATCACAGGGTATCCATTGTATCCGCCTGTGACATTTATAGTCTGAACACATGTATAGTCTCCATAAACCGTCCAAATGTTCCACGTTTTGATAATAGTACCTGAGCCACATCCAACTCTGTTGTCCTGAATGTATGGCCCATAAATGATGGAGCCGCAATTACATCCATAAGCAATGGTTGGATTGCCATAGTTCAACCCCGGATCCAATTGGCTACAACTTACGTTAATCCATGAAGGCGGACAAATACACCACTGGCTGGCGTCGAGATTTTGTTCTTTTTGTACCAAAACGCCCTTACCATTGCCTTCATTGGCAAATGCGGATTGAGCAGATATAGCCCATACACTTAACAACAATACAAAGCTCAAAAGCTTGATATATGGTTTATTAAGAGGAAAAAATGTAGAAATGTTCTTGATCATATTTCAATAATTTAAATTCTTTTAATAAGATTGAATGAAGCTTAGCAAAAAGCGTTCTGTCTATTTAATGACAACTATTTCAGCACACCTATCTTTTTGGACTCTTGCGAAGAATGTTCACATCCGTATATACTTAGGATAATAAAAATCTATTTCGCCATTCCCAAATTATTCCCTTTTGAAATATCTGAGAAATCAAATCTTATAAAAAGAACAAAAGTTGCTGAAATTGCACACTTTAGCAGCAACAAATATATCTTTTATAAATTTATTACCAAATTTTTTTTACTCATATTTTTTTATTCCATGTGTTAATATAAGGATTTTAAGGAATAAAAGAATAATTATGAAGATAACTACTAAACGTTTTATAACTTGATCAAATAAATATTCTCATTATTCTAAACTCAGAATACCCTTTCCTATTCAGAAATATTGGTAATCATGAAAAATTAAAACCGAGTTCAGATATCGAAGTTTTACGAATCAGAGGAGCGCTGACCACGAATTGCATATCGATTCCGCATTTGTATAAAGCTGAATTGGGGCTAAAGACATTATTTTTGCCAACAAAATCAATTTGGGCGAAAAAGGGCAAACATCAGATGCTTGCCCTTTTAATTTTTTGAGTAAAATTTTACACATCATTTTTGTAAAATAGTGCCAATATCGGCGGCAACACCCATTAAACCTGAATTCAAATTAAAGGTACAATTGTTTCTTTAAGAAATATATTGCCTTTAAGAGAAATTTGGGTTAAAGTGTTCCACGAATAGCCTGCTCTCTTTCAATTGCTTCAAACAACGCTTTGAAATTGCCCTTTCCAAATGAAACGGCGCCTTTGCGTTGTATGATTTCAAAGAATACTGTAGGTCGATCGAGTATAGGTTTTGTAAATATTTGTAACAGATAACCTTCATCATCTCTATCAACCAGTATATTCAACCTTTTGAGCTCATCTATTGGCTCGTCAATCTCACCTAACCTTTCAAACAAATCTTCATAATAAGTATTGGGCACCTCCAAAAACTCCACCCCATTTTTCCGGAGTCCATCTACCGTGGCAAGGATATCATTGGTTGCAATAGCAATATGCTGAACGCCCGATGTTTTGTAAAAATCAAGGTATTCCTCAATCTGCGATTTCTTTTTACCTTGAGCAGGCTCATTGATAGGGAACTTCACGTAGCCATTGCCATTGGATACGACTTTGCTCATCAGCGCAGTATATTCTGTCGAGATATCATTGTCATCAAAGGTGATAAGCAACTTAAATCCCATTACTTCTTGATAAAACTTGACCCAATAGTTCATTTGACCTAATTCAACATTGCCCACACAATGATCTACATATTCAAATCCGAGCGGTTGAACTTCTCTTTCTGACTTCCAGGCTTTATAACCCGGCATGAAAGCGCCTGAATATTCACTTCTCTGGACGAAAGTATGGATGGTTTCGCCATAGGTTTTTATCCCTGCCATCACTATTTTGCCGTATTCATCTTCAATTGTGATGGGCTCAAATGCGGACTCAGCTCCTCTCTTGGTTGTAAGTTCCCATGAAGCTACAGCATCATCTACCCAAAGTGCAAGAGTCTTCACACCATCCCCATGAAATGCAACGTGTTGACATATTTCATGCTCCGGTTGAAGTGCAGAGGTAAGGACAAAACGGATTTTACCTTGCTGCATGACATAAGAGATTACTTCGCGACTACCGGTTTCAGGTCCTTTGTAAGCCACCAACTTAAACCCAAAAGCAGCCATATAATACATTGCCGCCTGCTTGGCATTGCCTACATAAAACTCGACAAAATCTGTTCCATTTAATGGAAGAAGGTCTTTTTGTATCTCTTTACTTTCTTTTATTTGTGTATCCATGAATATATTTTTGTTAATTTAATTTGATATTTGTCTTATTTCTTAGGAAAGCCAACTTCGATAATACTCTGCATCTTCAATACCCAGTCCATCATTGGTGAGGTAGAGGGGAGCAAAGGTATCCAGCATCACAGCAAGCTCTTCGGTACTTTTGGCGCCAATACTTTTTTCGATTGCACCGGGATGCGGCCCATGAGGTATTCCACCCGGGTGAAGCGTAATTTGTCCACGTTCGACGTGCTTACGACTCATAAATTCCCCATCAACATAATACAACACCTCATCACTGTCGATATTGCTGTGGAAATAAGGTGCCGGAATAGCTAACGGATGATAGTCGTACAATCTTGGCACAAAGCTACATATTACGGCTGTTTTGGTAACAAAGGTCAAATGAACAGGAGGCGGCTGGTGAACTCTCCCTGTTATTGGTTCAAAATTGTGAATAGAGAAAATATATGGATAGTGAAAACCATCCCACCCAATCAGGTCGAAAGGATGATCCATATACTCATAGGGATATAACTTATCCTTCTTTTTTATAAAAAATTTAAAATCTCCTCTTTCATCGATTGGATCGACAAAGGTAGGCTTTATGATATCTCGTTCACAGAATGGCGAATGCTCCAAAAGTTGACCGTATTCACTCCTATAGTGACGTGGCGTTGTTATTGGAGACCGTGACTCTATTATTAGCAAACGATTATCGGTTGTATCAAAGTTCATTTGATATACTGTACCTCGCGGAATGACGATATAATCACCGTATTTGAAAGGTAAAACACCATAAGCCGACCTCATAACACCACTCCCTTGATGTATGAAGACAACTTCATCACAATCGGCATTTTTAAAAAAATAATCATCCGTACCCTTGGTTGGGGCAGCTAGCGACATGTGGATATCACTGTTGAATAACACAACTTTACGAGAACGAATATAGTCATCCTCCGGTTGAATTCTAAATCCGTACAGGCTTCGTGGCTTTAAGTCCTCTGTTTCTGCTTTTTGAGGCGAAACATCTATGGGAGCACCAACTTGTATAATACGGGTGGGATGATTGATGTGATATAAAATAGAGTATTTATCATGAAAACCTTCTGTAGAAAATAGTTCTTCATAGTATAAATTACCATCCGGCTTTCTGAATTGAGTATGTCTCTTTGGCGGTATTTGGCCTGAGCTAAAATAATGCATAGTAGTAGAAAATATTTAGAAGGGCAAAGGTAGCAATATACCCTGTATTTTTTTGTATCCCTTATTATTTATTTTTTACAAAACTAAATCCGCCATATAATATACGTGATACATAGGTAATATTTAACATATATATTGAATATTATTAAGCCTATCTTAGATACAATATTAAATATTATCCAACGATATATTGATTTATTTAAATAATTATAAAATCTCTTTATTTTGTAAAATAATATTTAACTTTTTTATGGATTATGTAAAATTACGACTTAGACGCTTGATGTAAGGCATTATACCGATATTCTAAATATTATTTGCTCCTTAGTCAACCTATTGCATCAAATAGTTACTTGCTTTGTAAATCCGTATTTTCAGTGGCAAAATGATTACAAAAAACGAATCGAATTATCTTTCCTAATTGCTGATTATTACCCAAGCTCCGTTTGAATATATTATAAAAAATCGTATGTTTGCAAAATATTATTTTACCAAAGTTTAAATTCCGTTTAAAAATAAAATAATGTTGTTAAACCTATGCTTCTTGCTTCAAAGTTTATTGTTCCCTTGGGTCAACAATAATCATTATCAGATGCATCCTCTGGAAAAATTAAACAATAAAATCAATACGGTAAAATATGATGAAATAAACCCAGTCATCAGCAAAGACGGAAAAACCATCTATTTTACCAGAGTAGGTTATCCGGATTTTAACCGAACCCTTATAGACAATTATAACGATTTAAGCCTAACTCTTTCTTATGCTCAATACCAAAAAGAACTCAACTCCATCTTTCAATCACTGACCAATAAACCGGTATCTGATGCTTCTAAAAGCAGATTTAATCAAGATATTTGGATTGCATCATGGTCTAATGGTGATTTTAACAAGATCGACCATCCGGATTACCCCCTCAATAGCGCACTCCCAAATAGCGTTTGCTCCTTGACCCCTGAACTAAATGAACTGGTCATTATCAATGAATATTATCAGGATGGCAGCATGTACAAAGGATTTTCTACCACCAAACTAATTGGAAACGGGAACTGGTCTTTTCCTACACCACTATTAATATATGACTACCACAATCTCAGCGACGAAGTCAATCTCAATATGAGTGAAGATGGAAGTATTATCATTATGGCAATAAAGAGAGAAGATAGCAAAGGTGCCAACGACTTGTATGTCAGTCATCGCATCTCAGACAACACTTATTCAAAGCCTGAATCTATAGGTTCAGTTATTAATACCATTTACCAAGAATCGACACCTTATATCTCCAGAGACGGACTTTTTTTATACTTTTCTTCCAATAGGCCGGATGGATATGGCGGTTCAGACATTTATGTTTCCAAAAGATTAGACAATACTTGGTCTCAATGGAGTGAACCAACCTTATTACCTCCACCCATCAACTCTGTTTATGATGATTCTCAACCTTATGTCAACGAAGCTACCGGATATATTTACTTCACATCAAGGCGCGATGGGTCAAGCGACATCTTTAGAACATTGTTTCATCCTGTCGTTGAATCCAATAGGAATAAAACATTGGTAATACACGTCTTTAACTCGCTAACCGGAAAGGCCTTGGATTCCGACATCAAATATCAACTTACTGATAGCACCCAACTTAAAGGTGAGCTCAAAACAAGCGAAGGTTTGGCTTATTTTACTTTTATAAAAGGCTCATCCATCAAGATAACTGCTGCAAGATCAGGATTTACAGACGAAACAATCCAACTCAACTTAT
This sequence comes from Saprospiraceae bacterium, assembly GCA_018057925.1. GTDB lineage: Bacteria > Bacteroidota > Bacteroidia > Chitinophagales > Saprospiraceae > Parvibacillus. The sequence goes on along the minus strand of JAGPCT010000013.1, from coordinate 5,275 downwards.
CTGATTATTTCAACAATGAACAGTCCGTTGCTGATATCAATATTTTCCTTGATCCAATTTCTAAAGAAGAAAAATTTACAGCAAGCAATATCTATTTTATCCAATCTACCTCCATTATCAAGGACGATTCCTATGATGCACTCAACCAAATCATGTCCGTCCTAATCAGAAGACAAGATATTAAAATGAAAATCTTTGGACATACGGACAATGTAGGTGAAGAAAAAAGTCTCATAAAGCTCTCCACAGAACGAGCCAATGCCATTAAAAATTATTTGGTTAAAAAAGGAGGAATAGACCCCAATCGCATCGAAGCTATCGGGTTGGGTCGAAGTCAACCACTTAATGACAATTCAACCGAAGAAAAAAAGGCAAAAAACAGAAGAGTGGAATTCGTTATGTATAAATAAATTATACATATATCTTATTATATATATAAATATTTTACAAATTTGCTATTGAATTACTTCATTCTGAAGCCTTTGGCATAAATTTTGCATGAGAGTTATAGAATATAAACCTAATTATCGTTATTGTCCGACCGAACATCCCAAAAACAGTTCACTTATTATTCATTTTAACGTTTCGGTTGGACAATTTTTATCCTTCTTCATCCACTAAAATTTCATCTTCTCCGGATTCATATTTTCCTTTCCGCGACTTTAATTTATTAGAAGTTAAATTTTCGAATTCACGGCGATTTTGAATAATATCCAAAGCAAGATAAGTTGCGTGACGAATGGAATTTGGATTAGCCTCATTCTTTCCGGCAATATCAAAGGCTGTTCCATGGTCTGGTGATGTTCTAATGATAGGCAAACCGGCAGTGAAATTAACTCCACCACCAAAAGCCAATGTCTTAAAGGGCACCAATCCCTGGTCGTGATACATAGCTAGAACTCCATCAAATTTGGCAAATTGCCCTGATCCAAAGAAACCGTCAGCCGGATAAGGACCCATAGCCAAATGACCGGCTGCTTTCAACTCATTGATGGCCGGTATTATCACATTGACCTCTTCATTACCAAACAAACCCATGTCACCGGCATGTGGATTTAAACCTAAAATAGCGATTTTGGGCTTATCTATGCCAAAGTCCACTTTTAGTGATTTGATAAAAACGTTGGCTTTTTCAACAATATTTTTTGACGTTATTTGTGTAGCTACATCATGCAATGCAATATGCCCTGTTACAACTCCGATACGCAAGTCATCATGAACCATCAACATTAGTGACCTCTGTTGCGGAAAATGGCTCGCCAGAAACTCGGTATGCCCCGGATAAGCAAATCCCGCCATTTCCATCGATTTTTTGTGAATGGGAGCTGTCACTAATGCATCTATTGATTTTGACTTCAAGTCTTTTACTGCATATTCCAGTGCCAATATTGCATATTTTCCCCCTTCTGCACTCATTTGTCCAAAATCAAGTGCAACTTCTTCATTCCAACAAGAAATAACATTTATTTTCGATGGGCGCAAATCATCACCTTCTTTCACAAAATAAAAATAATGCTCATCCATTGAGAGCGCCTTCTTATAATAATTAATCAATCTGCTTGAGCCATAAACAACAGGGATAAATCGGGAAGTAAACTTAGCATGTCTCAAAGAATTCAATATTACTTCAAGTCCCACACCATTGATATCTCCAATAGAAAACCCTATTTTAGGAAGTGCCATATTAACATATTTTACAACACAAATATACTAGAATAAAATATAGTCACCCTATCAATCGATTAAATCCATGCATTTACTTAGTTTGAATCAATTTTTTCACTTTATCATTAGGGTTTTTCATAATGTTTCTCAGAAAAAAGTTGAATTATCCTATCTTCACCCTTTAATTATTGCACTATTGAAACATCACGACAAATATCCGGCTGCAAAAAAATCAATGGGTCAGCATTTTCTACATCGTCAAGACATTGCTACTGCCATCGTTGATGCTTGTACTTGCGACCAGACCCAAGGTAGAATTCTGGAAGTGGGCCCCGGTCCGGGAGTTTTAACCTCTATACTGTTAGATAGAAATTTAGATTTACGCTGTGTCGAACTCGACTTAGATATGGTGGCTATTTTAAGACAAAAGTTCCCACAACTCAATGACCGGATTATTCAAAGTGACATATTAAAAGTTAACTTTCATCAGGTCTTTGACGGCCAAAATTTCAATGTTATCGGCAATTTCCCATACAACATTTCCTCTCAAATCGTATTTCAAATTCTGCAATTCAAGGATATTGTTCCAAGGATGGTGGGGATGTTTCAAAAAGAAATGGCAGAGCGGATTATTGCATCTCCGGGCAGTAAGGCTTATGGAATAATAAGTGTTTTGACCCAGGCGTGGTACAAAAGCTATAGGGTCATTGAGGTTCCGCCTTCGGCATTTAAGCCCCCACCGAAAGTTGATTCCCTTGTAATTGGCTTGGACAGGTTAAATGAAGAATTTGGAATTAAGGATGAGAAAAGCTTTAGGCGGATTGTTAAAAGCAGCTTCGCTATGCGCAGGAAAATGCTCAGAAATAATCTTAAAGGTCTTTTTCCAAATCCCGAAATCCTATCAGACCCCATTTTCAACCAAAGAGCTGAACAACTTTCTATCAAAGATTATGTTGAACTAACAGAATTATATTTGTCACAAAAAAATGCATAGTATATGAATTTAGAAGAAATAGTAAATGGTGACTTAAAGACCGCCATGAAAGCAAAGGATCAAGCCGCACTTCGTGGTATTCGAGCTATTAAAGCAGCCATCCTATTGGCAAAAACAGATGGTTCGGGATTGGACTTGACACCTGAAAGAGAAATTCAATTGTTGCAAAAATTAGTCAAACAACGAAGCGATTCTGCTGAAATATATGAAACCAACGGTCGAAATGATTTAGCCGCAATCGAAAGAGAAGAAATAGACGCCATAAAAAAATATCTACCGGAACAATTAGAAGGTGAAGCATTAGAAAAAATTATCCAGGAAATAATTACCTCTTCAGGAGCATCCTCCGTTAAAGACATGGGCAAAGTAATGGGTATCGCCAATAAACAACTGGCAGGCAAAGCCGATGGTAAATCAATTTCTATTTTTGTGAAAAAATTACTTTCAGAATAAAGCTTATAATATCCTCATTAACTATTCCACAGTAGAATATTGAGACCATAATTCAAATATTGAAAGGAAGGGCTTTATCTTATCAATGTGAGACCGCCTTTCAATATTTGTTCGGAGCCGTTCCCAGATTTTATCCGCACATAATAGGAATAAACTCCATTGGGCATAGGCTGATTTGATTGATTTAATTTATTACCATCCCAACCTTTCTCAGGATCATTGGTTGTATAGACCTTATTCCCATAACGGTCAAATATCAACATTTCATAATCTGCAATGCTCTCACTGAAATAAAATATTGGCTTAAACTCAGCAAAACTTCCACCGGGTATAAATGCATTTGCCATATATGCACCAGCAGTCTTTTCAACACATACAATATTCGATAAAACTTCGATACGTTGATTTTTATTACAACTTGATTCAACTTTTCCGCTAACTTGGTAACAGTATCTTGTCTGATTATCTTTCTCAACTATTAAATGATCTGTATATTCAAGTTCATCATTTCCTACAGTACCTATCACTTTTTTATCAATGGAAGTATTTATTCTTTCAATAACATACTCGACCACCGTTCCATTGCCCCATTCCATTGAATTCCAAGATATATCGACTGAATTATCCGGTCTCAACATAGCATCCACAATTATATTTGAAAATATCTCAGACTCAACTCTATTTCCACATACATCAATTGAAATAAACTGATAATATGTAACTTCACCGGTAGATGCTAATGAGACTTTATTGTTGAAAACGGGAATTGCAACCTCTTGCATTGTCGCAATTGTAGCAATTTCATTACTTTTTTTCAAATACAATGATTGAATAGGTATATCTTGATTTGTTTTAAAGGTAATCACCAAAGAATCCATATTTGAATTATCAAATCTATTCTCAATATCGAATACACATAAAGATGTTATCGTTTTGCTTATTCTGGAATGAAAGCACAGTACATTTGAATAACTAACTTGCAACATATCCTCACTTATTGCACGAATCCGAAAACAATATTCTTTATCATCTTGTAGGTCAGGTATATCGAAAGTTGCATTCTGTGATGTATCCAATGGGACTTCTAATCCATTATCTATACTTTGTAATAATACGTAAGAAGTCTTGCCAGACCACCCCATATACTCGTTAAACTGTAAATTTATTTTCTTTTGACACGTATCTATATTCCCCGATAACAATATAGTCGAATGTGGATCAGAAAATATACTTGTTCCACCACACCTATCCAGGGCGACAATGTAATAAGTATAAGATGAATTTGAAGTATTTCGATTATAATCCGTAAAATTCAAAGTTGTAACAGTATCTAAAGCATGTACAACGCCATTGCCCAATCCTTGGAAAATAATATAGGCTGACGTCTCGGGGCTATTACCTTTTGACCATGACAATAAAATGTCATTTCCATTCACTGTAACTTCTTTTATTGCAACTGGTAAAGGTGATGCACTATCTAATGTATCAGAAGACAAAGATGAAAGGCCGGAACACGAGGCATTAGTCGTCATATAATAATAAATAATTCCTCCCGGACTACTATTAAATATGTATTCCGTCTGATTTATATCTGATATTGAAGCTAATAACTGGTAAGGTCCAAAATAATTTAATGCATAATAAAGCTCATAAGACTGAACAGCTCCACAATTAACTACAGGCAAATCCCAATGTACGGTATCCCCTTTAACACAATACAAATCCGGAGCTGGTATTTGCGAATATGCTTGATTGCTAACAAAAAACAATACTAAAAAAAATAATCTTTGTAAAATCATCCGTATCTTTTAAACGCTTGACTTTAGAACTTTAATATATACACAATAAAGAAATAATCCATTAAACTAATGAAAATAATGCCTCAAAGTTAGCAGTTTACACCATTGTTTCCCCAATATTCTTTTGAAAATATATTGTAAAAAAAAGCTCCCGCCTCTGTTGAAGCGGGAGCCGTCCCAAAAACCGATTTTAAATCTTGTAATTTAAACTCGATTGTCAGTATTTCATTTCAGATATTAGTCCAAGATGATCATCTTCTTAGTAGCTGAATAATCTCCAGATACCAATTGATAGAACATTACTCCTGTGCTGCCTATCTGTGTCTTGCTGATAACTTCTTTGTTCATTCCTTTAACACCTGCT
>JAGPCT010000048.1 GCA_018057925.1 Saprospiraceae bacterium | reverse complement strand
TCTGAAAAACCATTAACTTCACGGCAGGCACGGTTAAGGTATTTATTCCATCTTAACTCTTCCTGCAATTTTTTTTTGTTGCCATAAATTTAATTTTTTTTGTGAATGCTAAATTTACGGAAAGTTGAGGAAGGCTACCGTAGGTTTAGTTCAACACATTGTACACTGTAAGTATTCCTTTTGTTACTGCCATTCCCGGATCGACCGTCACAATAGCCGTAGAAGGATTGGGATATACAGTCATCTTCCCTGCATCAGATGGAAAAGAAGGCTGCACCGACAGTACCGTCTCCGTTTTGGGCTCTACATTACAATGAAGGCCATCGACACAGCCGTTGGAGTCGATCTTCATCAGGAAATGTTTGTAACCAGGTTTAATTTTAAGCACACCATCTACACGTATTGTATCAAACCATCTAACATCCCCTGTTACGACAGCTCCTCCGTCTGCACAGGCTGATATACCCCCGCTAAATGCCTCACTGGCAATATAATAATGGGCTTCCAACGTATCAAACCGCTGCCACAATATCTTGCCGTCTTCCCTGAACTTGACCGTACTTAGTATCCTGATGTCAACTGAGTCCGATGACGGATAAAGATCCCTTATATCCGCTACCCTCGCCCCTATTTGCCCGTAAGCAAAATAAGCGTCATCTGATGAGGGAATAATGGTAGTTACTGCTGAACGTTGATCCGGAATTCCTCCCATATTAAAGGTCCATATCCTGTCAAAGTCTTTATTAAAACAGGAAATATTCTTGGAAAATTTATAACCAATAATATCATTCCCAAACACATCGGAATTGCTCAATAAAACTTGATCTTTTTCAATACTTTTTAGATTGTGAAAAATGACCTTTTCTATCGAAACATCCTTTTCAATCTCTTTTTTTTGAATAAGCATTGTATCTGTAACAACTATTCTGTCCTGACCTTCATATTGGCTAAAAATAAACTCATTACTTAAAACATTATATTCAAATGATCTTACTTTTTCAATATTTGGAATTCTTTTTTTCCAGACTATATCTAAACTTGAAGTAAGTTTAAACAAATAACTTTCATATATTTTTTTATTAAAGTCATATTCCGTGCCTGCTAAATATATACTCCCGTTTAAATATTTAAGTTGTTTGGGAAAAACATTCATATTTTTTGGCTCATTTTGAATATAACATTTTTTTTGTAGATATAACTCTTTATTGTATAAAAATAATTCAAGCACTCTTTTCGAAAAATTGGAATATGTAACTATAAATGCAGTATCATTCATTGCTATTATGCAGGGAATATAAGCAGACCCGGAAGTAGAAATTCCATATTCGGAGCTATCTCCATCGTCATAGTAAGAGAAATCAAGCAAACTCCCGGACTTATCCATCTTCGCATTGAAAAAAGTCTGTCTTTCCGGTGTGATCAAGGTATCCCACCCAACTCCTGTAACAATATAGCTATCTCCCACTATAGCTACATCATGAAAATGAAAGATAATATTATTAAGCTCATAGAACTTAATAAAGCCATTCTGCCCGCTCAGGATTGAGTACATTATACAAAACCAAAAAAATAGAACCTGCTTCATAACTATGATGAATCTTATGTTGGCAACACTTTAAATCAGTGTTGCCAACAGTAAAATTAATATTATCTGACTAATACAAACGAAGCACTCATCGTTTTTCCATCATCTCGTCGTATCATGATATAATACTGACCGGATGGCTGACCGGACAGATCGAGCTGAATACCCTGCTGATCACCGGTAAGTGACCTGGCGGTGACTGCTTCTCCCAACACATTGTACACTGTAAGTATTCCCTTTGTTATTGCCGTCCCAGCATCGACTGTCACGATGCCCAAGGTGGGGTTTGGGTAGACAGTGAGCTTAGGCTTAGGCTCAGCCTTAGCGGGTGCATCTTCCTCTGCTGACCGAAAACCGGAAGTGCCTACCCAGAAATACGGATCGTGATATTCCCCTCTCGATATCTGGAAGGAAGTGGCTATAGATCGTATATAGCCCGATCCTGATGTATATGAAGTCAATAACGATGACGGAGTCAGACCCGGCTGGGCAGAACTGATCAGACCGAACAGCGTCTTCTGTGTATTGTACTTTGGAACATCTATCAAACCGCTGAAGCGCGTACCGATGGCGTTGATCACGGAGGTAGCCGTGGCGCCCTGGCCCATATTGCGGTACACATCGGCAGCGTACCAGTCGCCTGCTGGGGTATTGAGCTGCAACGCCCACGCAGCTACAGAATCAAGATAATTGTGCAGGGTATCATTGAGCATATAACGAATCACATCACCAGCCTGGTCGGTCAGCAATGATTCGTAATACCTGCGCTCCGCCAATGATTGACCGGGGATACGGACAAGCAGATCATGGTATGACGTCTGGGTGGAAGCATATACCAGCTTAAGCCCTGGTAGCTCTTCCCCACCATTGAAGAACATATTTTCAAATATTTCTTATTAAAAAAATCTTTATGTATTAGATAAAGTCATAATTATTAATACATAATTTTTGTGTATAAAGTTTCAAGTTGTCGTTGTTTTTTTAAAAATCATTAACATTATTTGCGAATGATTCTTATTGGTCATAAAAATAGACTATTTTTTTTATGATATTACCGGTTGCATTGATCAATGTGTGTATAACAAATTTCCCTAATGGCTTCATTATTTTCCTACTCTAATACTAATATAATAAATGGAAACTATTCCCTCAGACATCGTCGAATCTGTGGATTATGTAGTTTCTTGAACCCAAATTCCGCATTAGACAAATGCGGAATCGATTTACGACTCGTAATCAATGGTTTACAGAAACCGTTGAAACGATTCGTACATCGGGATTAACAGACATTTCCTACCTTTTCTGCAGTGTGACACAATTATTTCAAAAAATCTCGTATAGCTCGATTCACTTCATCTGCTTTTTCAAATTGTACAAAGTGACCGGCATGTTTTATCATCTCCAACTTGCTATTCTTTATTTGGCTGGATCCCAGTTTGGCATATTTTTCAGTCTTGCCACCATTGAGATATCGATTGGGAATGAGGTTGTCATTTTCGCCAAACATCGTCAACACAGGCTGATTGAGCAACTTCAAATCATCAAATACCGGAAAATCCACCATTGCTTTGACACCTTGTGTGACGTGATAACAATAGTCTTGAAAGTCCTTAGCAGCACGAATGGCGATACGGTCATCGACCATAAACTGAGCATCGTCCGGCATATTATAAAAGTTGTAAGCATAGTTGACTCTAATCTGCTCAACAGTTGTCAACCGCACTCCGTCCACTGACATAGCATCTTTAAACCATTGACGCTGCCCTTTATTGAAGGTCTCAAACCCGGCAGGTGCAACTAATATCAGCTTTTCGACGAGTTCAGGATACTTCAAAGCAGTAGATATCGCTATCTGTCCACCCATTGAATGGCCTGCCAGCACAATCTTGTTGATGCCTTTCTTTTGACAAAACTCGTGGATCACATCGGCAAAGAATTCCATAGACACATTGTAATTGCCCTTAGACGACTTTCCATATCCGGGCAAGTCGATGGCTATACATCGATATGAATCCTTTAAATCTGTCATATTCTTTTTCCAGGCAGGAATATAGGACGCCAATCCATGCACAAACAAAATAGTCTGTTGTCCTTCTTTCGTATCTGAATACGCCACTTTTATTTCATTCGACAAATCAGCATACTCTACCGACATTCCATAGTCCAAGTCATTCATAGTAGATACCGATAAATTGCGATGTAACGAGGCACATGATGACACTCCCATCAAAATTAAAAACAATCCGAAATATCCAAAAAATCGTTTTGTTCCTTGTACTTGAATGTATTTTGTAAATTTCAAATTTTTCATCGCCATACAATTAAAACATTAACCATTTGATACACACAAAGCCCAGCCAAGGATTGACAGGGCGTGTCTGCCTGCCACCATTGACAGAAGGAGAGTCGTAGAAATTGCCCAGTCCCATATAAGCGGCATGCGCTTCAACAGTAAGGAATGCTCCAATATCATAACCCACCTTTGCATTAGCTTCCCATCCCATAAAGTTTCCACCGGCAGTAGGTTGAACCATAGAGGTCGCCCCGGCAAAGCCTATCTTTGAATGTAGCTTATTGGGGATCAAATCCTTATTAAAATTGATTGTTCCACCTGCCACTCCATAGCCAATATTTGAAATGTCAGTAACAGTGCCGACAAAGCGATTGACAACATTGCCATGTGGAAAGAGAATATAAGCGCCACTTCCGACAAATATAGCTGCAGGACTTCCCCATGTATTAGCAGTAACAACACCCGAATACTTGCCATCATTGATTCCATTGTCATCACCGGTCGTCATGAGGGCATCTACCGTAATAGCATCTCCCGTGGTCTGTCCATAGCGATATCCTGCTTTCAAGTTGGCTGTAAGCCCGCCAATAGATACCGTTTTTTTGTATTTGTTTTCAGATTTTTCTAATTCACTGATATTACCTATATTATAATTGAAAAACCCGGTTAATAAAAACCGATCCAACATCATATCTTCATTGCGCGAAAAATAACCGCCCAGCCAAGCGACATCCATGTGATAATTGTTGCTTGCCAATGGAAAGCGGAACGTTCCATTATACTGAGTCAATGGGCTGGATGGCCCTTGCCCAAGGATAGACACTCCCCCTCTACCGCTGGAACGATCACGCACGACATAGACAGAAGCGCCTGCATTCCATAGTGGAGACAGTGTCTGTTGATGATTCAGCTCTAACATGGTTACGTCATCATTGACCTCCACATTATTTTCGTAAAACTTGTAATAACCGGCCTTGGTTTTGCTGTAATCCCTTTGATATCGAGTACTTACACCTACTGCATCGGTACCGAAAAATGCAAGCCGGTAGCCGGTCTGCATAAACTTATCGACTGTCGATCGATATAGATCATGTGGCGTATCAAACATCCGCTGTAATCCGATATTTACTGTCCAATACTTCAGTGGTGCTAACTCTATTTCTAAGTTCTGCGTCTGAATATTAACCTGATCGGCTGAAATAGCGGAACCTTGATTTCCTCCTGTACCGTAAGCCACATCGCCCCATGTCCAGTCGATTTCGAAAGATGCCCTAAGGGTAGCTTTTCCGTCAAAGATCCTTGGCGTATATACAAAGAAAGGTATGGCTCTTTGCTCGGCATAAAATGCAGTAAGACTATCAGAAGTAGAGGTTGTATTAGAACCAAAAAGACGTCCTACAATCTGACCTTTGAGGAAGTCATTCTGAGGATACATATTCATGGCGACGCTCTGCTGGTAAAAATATACAAAGGCTTGCAATTCTTTATTAGCCTTAGTAGGCACTTCCCGATCAAAGCCTTTGAAGCCCGCTCCATTCAACTCTTGTGCCTTAGACTCCCTTGCACAAAGCAATAGAATGACGGGTATCACTATCGTAAAAAGCCGGACAATGCTTCCATTGAAGTGGCATTTGTCCGGCTTATCAATTCTTTCAGGCATGTCTGAAATTATCTTCTAACAAAGTTCTGGACAACATTGGTACCAAATGCACCACCTGCTGTACTACCAAATCCACCCGCTGCTGTAGGCGGAGCAATCCCCAAAGAAGGCTCTGTCTGTACAACTTCATACTTCATTGTCTTATTATCAGCAGAGACTTCAAATATACCCTCTGCTGTAAGCGCTGTAGGCGAAGTCTGGTTTAATTTAATAGTATAAATATTGCCAACACCCGACTTAGTCTGAACATAGGTACCTGTTAGGACAACCTTTGCACCATCTTTGTATTGATCCACCGTATAGGTTAAATCAGTCTTAAAGGTAGTGCTGATAGAATCTGCAAAGCTCGCTAAAACGGGAGCAACCGGATGGGAAAACCAAGTACCCTGCGTTCCTTCAAGGCAAGCACCACATACACCACCGCAATCGATTCCTGTTTCATCTTGATTTTTAATACCATCAGAACAAGTACCTTTGTTGTCTTCTTTTCCACAACTTGCTACCATCAATGCCAAGCAAAGGAAAAGCACATTAAATAAACTAAATTTTTTCATGACTTACAATTTATTGTTTTTAAGTTTGATTATGAATAAAATGATTTTAATTTTTTACGATCTATTTTGCCGCTCTCCGTCTTAGGGAGCTCGTCCACAAATTTATAATATTTTGGAATTTTAAATTTTGCCAAATGTAATTGGCATTGCTGCATCAAAGACGACTCATCGATACTTGCATCCTCTGCAACGACAATCGCCATGCCTACTTCACCCCACTTTTCATCCTTTACACCAATGACTGCACATTCCCTTACCTTTGGTAATTGGCTCAATACTTTTTCTATTTCAGCCGGATAAACATTTTCAGCCCCTGAAATGAACATATTTTTAAGTCGATCCACAATATACAAATAATTTCCTTCCTCTCGAACCACGATATCTCCGGTTTTAAACCATTGACCATCCTCAGAAAACGCCTTCTTCGTTTCTTCTTCATTATTCCAGTAACCCGGCGTCACCATAGGCCCTTGTAGCCACAATTCTCCGGGCGTATTAAAGCCTACTTCCTCACCTTCTTCGTCTATGACGCGCGTATTGACGTAAAAGTTAGGCCTACCGATACTTCCTTTTTTTCGGATAGCGTCATCCTGATGCAGCGACGTCAGATTGGGCCCCACCTCTGTCATACCGTAACCTTGACGAATAGCTACTCCTTTTGCATCATACCGTTCTATAAGCGGCACAGGCATCGACTCTCCACCGACAATGATATAATCCAATTGTGACAAATCCGTATCCTCAAAGTGAGAATCCTGCGCCATAAAAGCGAGCATTGTAGGCACTCCCATAAAAATTGTGCACCTATGCTTTTCCAAAGCCCTCAGTGTATGTGAAGCTTCAAATTTTTTTGATATATGTACCGTGCCACCGTGATGCAATATAGGAAGCAATAGCACGTTCCATCCACCGGTATGAAAGGGCGGCATAACGTTGACTGTGATGCTCTGTGTATTGATGATTAAACTAATTGAGGTATTGATGCTATTCCAAAATGTCATCTTATGCGTATAAATGACACCTTTGGGTTTGCCGGTCGTGCCGGAAGTATAAATCAGGAATAAGGCATCATCCTCATTGATTATCGGCTTGGTTTCAATTTCAAAAGATTCCTCTAATTGTATGTCTTCCATTGGAAAGGACAAATCGTCAAAATCCCCTTCAATCAAACCCCTATATCGTAGCCCGTACAATATAATAGTAGGTTCAGCATCTCGAAAGATTCCACTCATCTCTGCCGATGCCAGCCTATAATTGACAGGCACAAGGACAAATCCATACTTTTGACAAGCAAACATCAACGCAACATAAAAATTAGACATTTCGTCCACCACAGCGATACGGTCACCTTGAACTAACCGAAACTGAGACACTAAGGAAAAAGCCACCTTCTCAGCAAGTCTATTGAGTTCAACATAAGTCAGACTCGCACCATCTTCCAACTGGCTTACAGCAACCTTATTAGGGCTATACAACGCCCATTTACTCATCCAGTCATGTTGCCACATCCTTGCCATACTTACATTTTATACAAAGATACACCGAATGCCAATCCGCCGCCTGAGCCTATAAATGCTACTATTTCTCCATTTTTTACCTTTCCCGACTCCATCCATTGTCCGAAAGCCATCGGCAGACAAGCCGAACCGGTATATCCATATTCGTGCATAATGGTTGCTGCTCTCTCTCGAGGCACATTGAGCCTCGATAGCGTTTCAAATATTGTGTTTATGTTAATCTGGGTAAAAAAATAATGATTGACGTCATTCGCCGAAAGACCATGTTTATTCAACAATTCCGTCAACATTTTAGTCCACATATCAGGATTAATTTCAGGTGGTATCTTCTTGACGAATTTCAGCTTATGGTCATTATTTTCAATTGCTTCTACCGAAACAGGATGCTTCGTTCCACCGTAATAGATTCCCATCCACTCATTATATTGTCCGTCGGTCGCCAACTTTGATCCGATCATACCTGCATCACCTTCACTTGGACTCAATACAACCGCACCCGCTCCATCCGCAAATAAAGTAACGGTCTTCTTATCATGAAGGTCAACATATTTGCTCATAGCATATACTCCGGCAACAACAACATATTGATATTGATCATCCGCTTGAATATACTTGCTCCCCACATCCAAGGCAGTTACAAAGCCGGCACACGCAGTATTGAGATCAAAGGTGCCTGCATTTTTTAAGCCAAGTCTATCCTGCACAACGGATGCCGTCGAAGGTGAAATAAACTCAGGTGTATCTGTCGCTATAATGAGTAAATCAATCTGTTCCGGTAGCAGACCCGCATTCTCTATGGCTTGTCTGATAGCCTCTTCGGCAAGATCGGCTGAACTTTCATCAGGGTCACACCAACGACGATTGTATATCTGAACCTTCTCTTTTAACCAAGTATCGACATCCTCGCCCAACAATTCATTGAAATATTGATTGGAAACAATCTGTTCCGGAGCATACCACCCGGAGGCAATTATCTTGGCATTTCTTTTCATATACTTAATTTCTTTTTGCGGTCAACCATTAAAAAGATGATTCCTGTCATCAGAGATGCTACAATGGCAATAGCAGATGCAACAGCCGGATTACGCACTTCTCCCGTTGTATAGGGTGTCAAGCCCAAGTAATATACGCTAAAATGCACCACTATTGCAACGATTGAAGACGCAATGACGGCAGATTTGGGGGCGTCTTTGACAAATATACCAAACAAAACAGGGATAAATGCTGAAGAAAAAAAAGCATACACTCCATTTTGAGCCAAAATACCCACACTTAAATTAGGACTAATGAGCTGGTTGTAACTTACCAAAGCCGTGATAACCGCTAATCCAATGATAACCTTGCGATTGACTTTGTTGAGATCCATTTTATCGGCACGCTTGCCCAAGATGGGGCGCACGAGATCTTGTGTTATAGTGATGGAAAGTGACTGAATTAGAGATTCAAGCGTGGACATTCCCGCAGCTAATAGCCCAAAAATAACCAAAACACCTGCTCCTGTGGAAAATCGTTCTACAACATAAGTGGACATAATGCCATCTAATGGCAATGGCTTACCTTGAAACATTAAGTCGGGAAACATCATCCTGCAATAAAACCCTGCCAATAAAACCGAAAAGAAAACAATCAAAACAATAACAGCATAGACCAAATAGGCATTAACAGACTTCTCTGACTTGAGCATAAGCGATTTGGTTATGATATGAGGCTGACATACAATGGCTATGCCGACAATGAAATTACAGAAAATCACCTCAAACCAATCCCTAAATAATGGGCTGGCCGGATTATATGCCTTAGTCAATGCCGGATCGATAGTATTCAAAGTATTCACATAGTCCACCACACCACCTTCGAAATATCCAAATCCGGAAGTTATCAAAATGATTGATACAATAAGCATGATAACTGCTTGTATAAAGTTGGTATATACCAATGAATTAGCGCCTCCAAAAAGCATATAGCCAAAAACAAAGACTACTATTCCTATCAAGACATAAACTTCACCGACACCAATTGACGAACTTATTATCTTAGTCAGGCCAACACACAACAAAACAAGAAAAGTGATTAATAAAAGTGAAAAAACAGCGAGAAGCCTTGATAATAACTGACTGTCGAAACGGTTACCCGCCCACTGTGGCAAAGTCAATGCACTTGAAAAATGTCCATGCTTCCGAAAACTTTTACTCAATAAAACCAGTGACAGAAATAGCCCTAAGGGCAGAACAATACTCATCGCCAAAAAGGCTGACCAACCATAAAAAGCCACAAAACCAGGATTTATGATAAATGTCGCTGCACTCGATATACCTGCCGCCAAGGAAAAAGCTACAATGATAGAAGGAAACCCTTGCCCTAACGCATAATCCTTCAATGTCTTGGTCTTTTGTGCCCCACGATACACTAACAATAGCATTGCCATCGCATATACCGAAAGTAAGATTATCGTCGCCAGTTTTAAATCCATAACAAAACGGAATTACGGTTTTTTAATTCAACTGATACAAAGTTGATAGAAAAATACATATAAAATACTCCTAATTTTTTATATTATTGCTGTGATATTTGTTTATTTTTGTTTTTATTGTACTTATTATTAGCATTTTATATCAAATATATATACCATGACTTTATAGATATTAAAGACCAATAAAATTGCAATACATTCAGACACAACACTATTTTTGCAGAGTTAATTCGAATTTTAAAAAATAATATATTTTAATATGAAAAATTTAGAAAATAAAATTGCTATTATTACAGGTGGCGGTAGCGGCATTGGCAAAGCTACAGCATTGAAATTTGCAGAACAAGGAGCCCATGTCATGATATGGGATATATCAGACGATAGAGGCAAGGAGGTTGCCCAACAAATAAATAACAACGGCGGTCAGGCAGAATTTTTCCACGTTGATACCACCCATAAGTCACACATTGAATCGGCTGCTCAATCTATCTTCAATACATACGGGCATATCGACATTCTTATCAACAATGCCGGCATAACAAAGGATGCCACCCTCCTTAAAATGACGGATGAACAGTGGGATCAAGTGATATCTGTCAATCTAACAGGTGTATATCATTGTACCCGTATCATTGCTCCTTATATGGTCCAGAATAACTATGGCCGCATCATCAATGCTTCATCAGTGGTAGGCCTATTTGGCAACTTTGGTCAGACCAACTATGCTGCCACAAAGGCCGGTTTAATAGGTATGACCCAGACACTTTCCAAAGAATTGGGCAGAAAAGGAATAACAGTTAACGCTGTGGCTCCCGGGTTTATCGCTACGGAGATGATACAACTCATGCCTCAGGATGTCCTGCAAAGCATGGAAGCAAAGGTACCGGTAAAGAGATTGGGACGTACAGAAGAGGTAGCCTCACTCTATGCCTTCCTCGCATCGGACGACGCATCCTATATCAATGGCGCCGTAATAAAAATCGACGGTGGCATCAGCCTCTGATAAACCCGCTTCTCTTTTGTCATATTGTTTTTGTCGCTACATTCACTTGTAATAGAAAATACATAAAAAATTGACCGTCTTTAATAAATTTGTACAATCGCTCTTCCCCGGAGAAGCCATTATCCTTGGTAGGCATGACGGCCTTGTTGATGTGGAAAAAAAGTTGATTCTCCAGCAGGTGATCGAACATGCCGGCAACATGAATGCTGATTTCAAGTCCAACCCTTCCATCGATAAGCGTAAGTATAGCTTTATCAAAGACTGGTGCAATCAAAAATTAAGTTCCCATGATGTAGACATACGCCTGAGCCAATTAATGAAATTAGAAGAAAGTATCTTACTTGACCGCATTGAACCAAACCAGGAAAAAGAGTTTTTTCACATTTTGAAGGTATTAAAACCGGAAGATTACAACTTCGTTAAATATTACGAAATTAGCCGTCTCTTTCGCCATTACCTGCAAATACGATTTCGAAGAAAAGAAACTGATTTGGTCGTGGACTTTCTCGAAAAATATCGTTATAAATATGAAGTCGGTCGCCAATTAAACGACAAAATCCACCAGGCAACGAAAGATATCCTTCATTATTATTCTAAAAAGAAAGACTTTAACACTGAGTGGACTGACATGTTGAGTTCTATTTTTTTCAACGAATCCAACGACGGAGCCACCCGCATCTTAGCCTGGATCAGATTGGTTTTTATAGCCAATAGCAGCAATGATTATTCCTTTCTTAAACCCCATTTTGAATTATTTGAAGCAAAACTTGCCGATTGTACTTTTTATTCAAGACGCATCATGGCTAATTTCTATAGCCAATATCTTTTGTTTTATGCCAATATGCATGACTTTGACAAAGCCGTATATTATGGCAAACTATCCATCAAATTGAAAAACAACGATTATCTTTACTATTCCAACAACCTTGTTGCCGTCCTTCTTAAAAACAAAAAAGCCGCCGAAGGGCTGGAACACCTTAAATATACTTCTTCTCTTGCATTAGACTCCACCAACTTCCACAACAAGTTGACTCATGTTTCTTATTACATCCGTGCACTGACTGATATAGGCAAGCCTTCGCAGGCTGACAGCAGGGGCTTCGTTTTCTATAATGTCCATAAAAAAGAAATATTTCATTATAGGTGGCATCTATTCTTTACAGCATGGTTTCGTGCCATGATTTTTTCCGGAAAATTCAATCATATTATCAAACTATTCCGATCCTATCCTCGACTAATTAAAGATGAAACGGATCAAATATACAACCAGGGAACCTTCCCCATTCTCGCCTTCATACTGGAAATTGCACTTTACAAAGCCGGAAACCATGATATTTCTATCTGTAAGAAAAATATCGCTGCATTGCATCAACGCACCAATTCAACACTCTCTGATGACGCTATTGAAATGGGCAAAGTAGCGCTCGGAAAAGAATGGGAAGTATGTTTACCCAAATAAAATCTTATTCCAAAAAGTAACTCTTTTATCACCCTTATTCCAAGATATATGTCCTCTTAACACGATTACTTATTCCTGTAAACACCTCATAAGGTATGGTTTCATAGATTTGAGCCAGCATATCCGCCCTATTGACGGCTCCAAAGATGATGGCTTCATCGCCTTCTTTAACACCTTCAATATCTGTCACATCTACCATCGTCATATCCATGCACACACTTCCAACAATCACCGCAGGCTGATCATGTACCAATATACTCCAACGCCCATTGCCGGCCGACCTACGAAGCCCATCAGCATACCCGATAGAGACTGTGGCTATAAGGGACTCCCTTTCCGCTTTCCACCTCCTATCGTAACCAACTGTGCTGCCTGCCGGAATTCTTTTTATCCTCGAAATACGAGCCTTTAGCGTCATTACGGTATGCAAATCCTGTACATATCCGCTTGGATCAAATCCATACATCCCTATACCCAGTCGCACCATCTCATATTGGTATTCCGGAAATCGGGCTATTCCACTTGAATTGAGAAGATGCATCATGGGCTTTATCCCTAATCCATCGGTTAAAATCCTTACCATCTCTTCAAAGTAACGAGCCTGATAATGGGTATATTCATCAAACAGACTCTCTCCACTTCCAGCCAGATGGGTAAAGATACTGACAACTTCCAATTGAGGATTCTCCTTCATCTGACGAATCACTCCGGGCAATTCATCCATTGTAAAGCCCAGACGATGCATGCCGGTATCCAATTTTAAGTGACACTTAATGCGCTCTCTATTGGTTATCGTATATTGAATTATCGTATGAAGTTGCGCCGGCGCATATATCTCTGGCTCCAGATCATATTCAACCATTCGCTCTACAAAATCCAACCCACTATTCATCACCATTATAGGCAACTGAATTCCTGCTTTTCGCAAGTCAATACCTTCGTCAATATACGCCACAGATAGATAATCAACTCCCTGCTGCTGCAAGATACGAGCAACTTCAATCGACCCAGACCCATAAGCACTCGCCTTTATCATCACCATGACCTTTGTGGAAGGCTTAACTCCCGAGCGATATAATGTCAAGTTGTGCTGTAAGGCTGAAAGATTGATCTCCAATTCTGCTTCATGCGCTCTCTGTTCCAACTTCTCTACAACAGCTTCGAATGCATACTTCCGAGCGCCTTTTAAGAGAACAACACTATCGCGTATTATTGTGATATCTATTCCGTTCAGCAAGCTATCGGTATCGTGATAAAATAAGGTATTGATCGCATTCCCCAGCCGGGTCGATATCCTGCGTATGGTCTCACCAACACCAATAAACCAAAGGGGTTCAAACTCATTGACCAATTCTACCAATATATCATAATCATTGTGTGTATGATTGTCAGAAAATTCAAAATCAGATACTATAAAAATCATCCTTCGCTTTACGGCTTCTTTCCGAGCTGCTGCAAAAGCCAAAGCGATAGAATTTATGTCTGAATTGTAGGTATCATTGATAAGAACTGAATTAAACATACCTGTTTTTAACTCCATCCTCATCGCCAATGGTTTGAGTTGAGACATCATATCCTGAATCTCCTCCATCGAATATCCTGCATAATCAAGGTACGTAATGCACGTAAAGGCATTGTGCAGGTAAACATCATCTGAAAAAGGAATCTCGATTCTAAATTGTTCGCCTCGTTTATCCAAAGTTACTATAGCCTTATGGCTGTTGATAGACAACACATGAAAAACCAAATCAGCTTCCCTATCGACAGCCCAAATTATTGAGTTTTTGTCAGGATACAATTGATTAAATATCTCACCGGTAACACCTTTATTATGATAAATCACAGTAGAGCAATCTTTGAAAAGGATCAGTTTTTCTTTAATTTTGGCTGCTTTGGATTCAAATCCCTGATTATGGGCAGCACCCATATAAGTCAGAATACCGATCGAAGGCCTTATCATTCGCTCCAACTTTTCCATTTCACCTTTTTTGGAAATGCCGGCTTCAAAAATTGCCAGTTGATTGTCCGGTTTTAAGGTGAATAATGACATAGGTACACCCAATTGACTGTTATAACTTTTAGGGCTCTTGGCAATATCAATAGTCGGCGAAAGTAGCTGATAAAGCCATTCTTTGACGATGGTCTTGCCATTGCTACCGGTAATGCCGATAACCGGTATATCAAACTGTCTCCTATGATATGCCGCCAACACCTGCAAGCTATCCAGCGCATTAGAAGTATGGATAAATGTCGATTCCGAAAATTCGCTTTCTGCCACCTCGTGTTGGATTAAAAAACAGCGTACGCCAGCCATCCATGCCTTCTTAATGTAATTGTGCCCATCTCTGTTCATACCCTGCATAGCAACAAACATAACCTCATGCGCATGATGTATTTGCCGGGTATCAAAGGCTATCCTATTTATTATGGATTGGGATTGCTGTCCCGTGATATGCCCTCCGACTATGTCGCTTATCTGTTGGATTGAATAATTTAGCAAGCTATTTCTTTATCTGAATGATGTAAATATACCGTATATCCGAATATTATAATTAAAATACGCATTGTCCGTATGCAAGAATATTATTTGACAAAAATCAAACCCTATCTTTACCGACAAGAACTTCTATTGTGCAGTAGAATCAATATCGGAACCTATATCTCTCCTGTAAAATTTTCCTTCCATTCTGACAGCATCAGCCCCCGCCAATGCCTTTTTTCGTGCCATCGACATGTCTTTATCTTTTGCAAAAACAAAAAGAACCCTGCCGCCATTGGAAACAACTCCCAGCTGTGGATCTACTTTCGTTCCTCCATGAAAGTACAAACAACCATTCGGCACATTCTCAACAAAAACAGCCTTCCCTTTCTCATAATCTCCCGGATATCCTTCCGAAACGATATAAACACCGGCGGCAAAGTCGGAATCAATTGCAGGCATTTCTATTGGATTTCCTCGAATCAGATCAACCATAAGACCTACCATATCCCCTAATATGCGCGGAAATACAACTTCAGTCTCCGGGTCTCCCATGCGCACATTATATTCAATTACATAAGGCTCTCCACCTACTTCTATCAAGCCGAAAAAAATAAACCCTACATACGGTATTCCTTCTTGCCGCAATCCATGCAAGGTGGGTAAAATGATCCGCTCATTCACTTTACGCATCATCTTGTCATCCACAAAAGGAACAGGACTCACAGAGCCCATTCCACCTGTATTCGGACCAAGATCCCCATCCAATATTTTTTTGTAGTCCTTGGCAACAGGCAAAGTATAATACTGCTCACCATTGGTTGCCACAAAAACAGAAAATTCAATGCCACTCAAAAAAGATTCAATAACAATGCGGTCACCCGCAGCTCCAAACTGACCCTTAAAAATACCTTTAACCGCTGTAATGGCTTCATCAGCATTTGGAGAGATGATAACTCCCTTGCCTGCTGCCAATCCATCTGCCTTGATAACTATGGGCATTGTATGAGAGAGGATATAATCTACAGCATCATCGGCTTCATATTTTGAAAACTCACGATAAGAAGCCGTGGGAATATTATATTTCTGCATAAATGCTTTGGCAAATGCCTTGCTACCTTCTAACCGGGCCCCGGCGGCTTCAGGTCCAAATACCATAATATCTGCAAGGTCACTATCCTGATGGATTCTATCTACAAGGCCACTAACAAGAGGATCCTCCGGCCCCACGACGACGAGATTAATATTGTATTGTAAAATGGCATCTTTAACAGCTTGAAAATCGGCAACATTCAAAACCAAATTGGTGCCAACTTCCATGGTACCGGCATTACCGGGAGCAATATACAAGCGCCCACATCGCTTACTCGATGCAAAGTGTGTTGCCATCGCATGCTCGCGCCCACCACTTCCAATTAGTAAAATATTATATAAATCCATTCCGAAACTATTGTCTGTAAGACTGCAAATTTAACCCAAATTCCGTATTTTTCTAATGAGACATTTGGGATTAATGGAGTACGAAGTAATCGAAAAGACTGAATACAAATAAAAAAGCCTACATTCATCGCTGAATGCAGGCTTCTCTTAATATGAAAATTCAAATTACCCTTTGTTGAGCATGTTCTTTGTTCCGGCAGGAACGCTAGCATCAGCAGCTTTTGCTTTGATGTCGCCTTTAACAGAAAGAACAAAAGACTTACCTTCAATATTGGTATTGACAGTCACAGTCTTGTTGATTGGACCTACACGGTGTGTATCATAACGAACTTTAATCTCGCCTGATTCACCAGGAAGGATTGGAGTCTGTGGCCAAGTAGGAACTGTACATCCACAGCTACCATTAGCTGATTTTATCAATAAAGGTTCAGTACCATTATTGGTAAATTTAGCAAAACGGAATGGATCAGCATCCTGCTCTATTGAACCAAAATCAACTGTCATGGATTCAAAAGTCATATCCGGACCTTGAACCTTTGGTGCAGTTACCTTTGGAGCAGTTGCTTTTGTTGCTGTGGCAGTTTTAACAGGTGCAGCTTTAGCCTTTGTAGCCTTTTTAGTACCTTGTGCGAAAACGCCTGTAGAAAGTAAGGCGAATGCGAAGAAAAATAAAATTACTTTTTTCATTAGAGCTATATTTATGTCGTTTAAATTTGAATAATTAACATCACAAATGTAACGCCTATTTTCTCTGATAATGCTGTTATCACAAGGTTTCCGCTGTTAACAATAGGTTAAGTCACATGCCCATTTTCTTTAAATATTATCACAGAATAATTTACATATAAAAAAAAATATAATACATAATTAATTTTTTAGTGTATAAATTACATGTTATCAATATGTTATGTTAACACATATTAAATTTACCCTATTCATTATGCTTTATAATGAATCTTAAAGTCCACTTTTTACAAATTCCGCCTTTCTTCTTAGTATTTTTTTATACAATATATATAGTATTGATATTTAAACCCATGGCAATGAATTGTCCATTTAATTAAATGCAGCTATTCAATTCATCTAACAAAAGAGCATTAGGAGACAAAACGCTAAGTGGGCAGTGATATAGATTTCCATCATATTTTTTGTACCTTTGTTGCTCCTAACAACAGTATAAAGCGACATAAATGATTGAATTTCCCGCATTATTAGAAGATTTCGCCGCTTTACACGACGATACTTCGTCTGAGTACATCAAAGAGATCTGGAAAGATTACTGGGTATGCAACATCAGTAGGGAAGCCAGTATAATGGCTAGAAAGGAGGTTTTAACTGGCAAAGCCAAATTCGGCATTGTGGGTGACGGCAAAGAAGTTCCACAGGTTGCTCTTGCAAGGGCTTTCAGAAAGGGTGACTTTAAAGCCGGATACTATCGGGATCAGACCTTTATGATGGCAATGGGCGTATGTTCTATAGAAGATTTTTTTGCACAATTGTATGCAGACCAAGATAACGACCCATTTTCAGCCGGCAGACAGATGAACTGCCACTTTAACACAGATTTATTGGACAACAACGGCGACTGGATTGACCAAACGGACAAATATAACATGAGTTCAGATATTTCGTGTACCGGAGGTCAGATGGGACGTGCTTTAGGACATGCTTTAGCCACCAAATTATTCCGTTCCAACGAAGAGCTTTCTTCACAGGATTTGTTTTATGATCATGGTGATAGTGTTACAGTGGTAACGATAGGCGACGCAAGTACGTCAGAAGGACCATTTTGGGAGACGATCAACGCTGCCGCCGTCATGAAGGTTCCATTAGCTACCTGTGTATGGGACGATGGGTACGGTATTTCTGTTCCAATCGAGATGCAGACGGTAAAAAGTAGTATTTCCAAGGCTTTGGAAGGATTTTACTTAGATGAATCCAATCAGGGTATCCGCATATATGCTGTGAAAGGATGGGATTATCCGGCATTAGTAGAGACTTTTGAAGCGGGTATTAATAAGGTACGAAACTCGCATATTCCAGCCCTCTTCCACGTTCAAGAAGTAACACAACCGCAAGGACATTCCACTTCCGGCAGTCATGAACGATACAAATCGGCAGAAAGGCTTCAATGGGAAAAAGATATGGATGGCATACAATGTATGGGCGAATGGATGATAGAATCAGGATTTGCCACTCAAGAACAGTTAAATACCGTCAAAGCTCAAGCGAAGGAATATGTTAAACAAGGAAAACAAAAGGCTTGGGATGCCTTTTTACAACCGGTAAAAAAATACAAATCAGATCTACTGATAGCCTTGGCTCCGCATGCAGGACAACATTCTATCAAAGACCTCATACAGGAACTGCAATCTATGTCTGATCCGGTAGCATCCGAAATGATGAAAATAGCGCGCAAAGCAAGAATATATCTTCAAGCGACAGGAACACAATCTAATGAATTAAATTCACTCATCAGTGCCATAGAACACTCGTATGGCAATACTTTACACACCCATCTATATGACGAAAGTGCACATTCTCCACTTTTAAATAAAGGTGTACCCGCAGAATATGATGAAAGTGAAAAGATAAATGGATATCAAGTCCTCAACCACTACTTCGATCAATTATTTGCCCGTCGTCCTGAAGTTGTAGCATTTGGTGAGGATGTAGGAAATATTGGAGACGTAAACCAGGGAATGGCAGGGCTACAGGCTAAGTATGGTGATGTTCGAATCTTCGATACCGGTATCCGTGAATGGACGATCGCATCTCAAGCCATAGGCCTTGCTATGCGCGGATTTCGCCCTATAGCGGAAATTCAATATCTCGATTACATCTATTTTGCTCTCTCTCCTTTATCTGATGACCTTGCAACTCTGAGATATCGATCCAATGGGAAGCAGGCAGCACCCGTTATTATAAGGACACGCGGCCACAGGTTAGAAGGAATATGGCATACCGGAAGTCCACTCGGCATGCTAGTCAATTCATTACAAGGTATGCACGTATGCGTACCTCGCAACATGACACAGGCTGCAGGTATGTACAATACACTGATGAATGGGATGGACCCCGCATTGGTCATTGAATGCCTCAACGGCTATAGGTTAAAGGAAAGATGCCCAGTCAACTTAGATACATTTGCCGTGCCGCTTGGAGAACCAGAGATATTGCACCATGGTAAAGATGTTACACTGGTTACTTACGGCAGTTGCGTACGAGTAGCACAAGAAGCTATGATGATGCTGGAGAAATTAGATGTTTCCGTTGAGCTTATTGACGTGCAGACATTGTTGCCTTTCGATGTCAACAACGTTATTGGGGAATCCCTCAAAAAGACCAATAGACTTGTCTTGTTAGACGAAGATATACCGGGCGGAGCGACGGCCTTTATGCTCCAAAAGATACTGGATGTAGGGGATGGATACTTTTCATTAGATGCCAAACCAATGTGCATCACTGCTTACGCACACAGAACTCCATTTGGTTCAGATGGCGATTATTTCTCCAAGCCAAATGCAGAAGACGTGATAGAAAAAATCCTACAAATAACCAACGAGTAAAATTCCGATATCCTTTGTCTGATAGCCTTGTTATTATTCCCACCTTCAATGAGAAGGAAAATGTAGAAAACATCATCAGGAAAGTATTTTCCTTGGCAAAGCCATTTCACATCCTGATTGTGGACGACGACAGTCCGGACGGTACTGCTGATATTGTCAAAAGATTGCAAGCAACCTTTACAGACAACCTTTTCTTGCTGGAACGAAAGGGTAAACTTGGATTAGGTACAGCCTACATCGCAGGCTTTCGTTATGGCCTTGAACGCAACTATGACTATATCTTTGAGATGGACTGTGACTTCTCACATGATCCGGACGACTTAATACGACTGCATCATGCTTGTCACAAAGGTGGATATGACATGTCTATCGGCTCGCGTTATGTCACCGGAGGAATGGTGGAAAACTGGCCATGGGATCGGATAGCATTATCGTATGGCGCTTCACTTTATGTACGCATCATCACCTGGATGAACATCAAGGATCCTACGGCGGGCTTCGTGTGTTACAAGAACGAAGTACTCAACACCATTGATTTGGACAAGATAAAGTTTATCGGTTATGCCTTTCAGATTGAAATGAAATACGCCGTCTTGTCATTGGGTTTTAAAATCAAAGAAATCCCCATTACCTTTAAAGATCGTGCTTTGGGCACATCCAAGATCACAAAAGGTATCGTTCAAGAAGGATTTATGGGTGTACTGAAAATGGCCGGAAAAAGATTGTTCTCAACATACAGAAAATCAAGCTAAGATTCCAAGTGGCATCATCGCCGATATTAACTCAAAATCAACCCATATTCATATTATAGCCAACAATAGTGTCGTTAAGAAATATAACGATAACTTTTTACCAAAATCGGACGACAAAGCAATGTGAAATAAAATCTATTTTTCTGTATGCCCTAATCAGAAACAAAATTTTGGTAATGTTCAAAAAAGTGTGTATTTTTTTTCATATTATGAAAGCTTAGGGAGCCCAAAAAAAAATAATCATATTGCATTTTTTAATAGTTAAGTACTTAAAAAGCTAAGTTTTGTTGTTAATTTAAATTGATATATCGGATACCTATATTCTGGTCTATCCATTGAAACACTACCCAATAGAAAGAGTACTGACTCAGGGCTTGGCATCGAGCTTCTCATTCTTAAAGTCCTTTTATAGTTCCTGTTTAATCGTTCGATCCAGTTGGTGGTGTATATCATTCTGCGTATTTCTTTTTCATAGTTTAAATAAGTGAAATACAACGAATATCTTGGTTTTAAACCCAAACTCCGCTTAATTTCCTGCTTAATTTTTAAAAAAAGTGGCACGGATGCATACTGTGTCGTTTTTTTTATCTATATTTGAGCTACCTAAATAAGTTGCTTATGTATTTACCAGAATGGGTTCA
>JAGPCT010000047.1 GCA_018057925.1 Saprospiraceae bacterium | reverse complement strand
ATCAAAAAAAGATTTTTACCTACTGTCAATCAAAATAACAACTGGAAAAAGAAGAAAAATTCCGGAGGTAAAAATAAGAGTCGACGGTAACTCCACCCATTTATAGCCGATTATCAAAATATCTTCATCTGATTGCTTTCTTCTATGCAGTATTAATTCTTTGTCAAAGGCGATTTTAAATCGGATTATTTAGAAATATGTTTTCACAATATGATGTCATTGTAGTAGGTGCCGGACATGCCGGATGCGAGGCCGCCGTCAGCGCCGCCAATATGGGCTGTCGTGTTATGTTGATAACAATGAATATGCAGACCATAGCACAGATGTCCTGCAATCCGGCTATGGGGGGCGTTGCAAAAGGTCAAATAGTGCGTGAAATCGATGCCTTGGGAGGCTATTCTGGTATCGTGACAGACCATACCATGATTCAGTTTCGTATGCTAAACCTATCCAAAGGCCCTGCCATGTGGAGTCCACGAGCACAAAGCGACCGCATGGCTTTTGCTGCCAAATGGAGACAGATGCTCGAGGATAATCCACTCATCGACTTCTGGCAGGAAATGGTCTCCGGCCTCATCGTAAAAGATAAGAGAGTCATAGGTGTACGCACCGGAATGGGTATAGAAATCATGGGACGATCCGTAGTCCTTACCAATGGCACTTTTCTAAATGGTATAATCCATATAGGTGAAAAACAATTTGGCGGCGGCAGAGCCGGCGAAAAAGCCGCTCATGGCATTACCGAACAATTGGTCGAACTCGGCTTTGAATCAGGTCGTATGAAGACCGGTACGCCACCGCGTATAGATGGTCGTTCCATACACTATGACCGAATGGAGGTTCAGGATGGCGATGAAAATCCCGGACGCTTTTCCTACACTGACACACCACCCATACAACACCAAATTCCTTGCCACATCACCTATACCAACGATAAAGTACACGATGTCCTTAGAACAGGCTTCGATCAATCACCCATGTTTCAGGGACGTATTCAAGGTAGAGGTCCGAGATACTGTCCATCAATAGAAGACAAAATAGAACGATTTGCCGATAAAGAAAGACATCAACTCTTTGTCGAGCCGGAAGGTAGAAATACCATAGAGATTTATGTCAATGGATTTTCAAGCTCCCTGCCAGAAGACGTCCAATACAAGGCGCTTCGCCTCATTCCCGGATTTGAAGACGTTAAGATGTTCCGCCCGGGATATGCGATAGAATACGACTATTTTCCACCAACACAGCTAAAGATGTCGTTAGAGACACACCTTGTTCAGGGTTTGTTCTTCGCCGGTCAGATCAACGGCACCACAGGATACGAAGAGGCAGCCTGCCAGGGCTTGATGGCAGGCATCAATGCAGCCCGTTATGTACAAGAACTTGAACCCTTTATTCTATCCCGCTCAGATGCCTATATTGGCGTATTGATAGACGACCTTATCAACAAGGGAACCAATGAGCCATACCGAATGTTTACCTCAAGAGCTGAATTCCGTATCTTGCTTCGCCAAGACAATGCAGATATTCGCCTGACTCCTTTGGCACAAAATCTCGGCATGACAGATATGGAAGACAGGATGGAAAGGGTTAACCACAAAAACAAAGCACTCTCAGAGATTACAGATTGGTTTAAGACGGTCAGCGGCGATCCCGATTACCTCAATACTTACTTAGAATCTGTTCAATCGGCACCCCTCAAACAGAAAATAAAATTAGACCAAATCATTACACGCCCCAATGTCCAAATCAATGACATGGCGGAATACTTTCCTCCATTGAAAGAAATGCTTCAACCATACGATTCAGAGGTCATCCAGCTCGCTGAGACCCAGATGAAATACGAAGCATATATCCAAAAAGAAATGGAAATGGTATCCAGAGTCAATAAATTGGAAGATATGAAACTAAGTGCAGACTTCGACTATTCCACTATTTCCTCACTCTCCCTCGAAGCACGGGAAAAACTCAACAAACATAAACCCACATCCCTTGGACAAGCAGGACGTATCAGTGGAATCAATCCCGCCGATATCTCCGTATTACTCATTCACCTCAGACCGGGTTAAGGAGTAATACCGAATTGGAATATCACGATGAAAAAAATAAACAATTGACTTAAAAAGTAGAATAATATTTTTTTACAAATAAGTTATTGGGAATGATTGAATTAGTCCATTTTCTTTTTTTGACCACCTATATGGAGCAGAAATAGCAAAATTAAGAAATCATCATAATACTCTCTGATTTGTACATTATTCTTTCCTGCTAGTATGCCTATTGAATATTATCCAAATCCCATTTTTATCAATTATTGTGAATTAAAACTATACAGAATACAATATATAAAAACGCCATACGCATGTATGAAAATATAATATTTTTTACATTTTAAAATTTGCCAAATAATCATCATAACTCATTAATTATTAATAAATTATAGTTTATTTTTAAAATAATTAATCGTACCTTTGCGCCTCTTTTTAAAAAATAACATCCAAATGGCACAGGAAATCAGAAATATTGCAATCATCGCCCACGTTGACCACGGAAAAACAACAACAGTCGATAAAATACTTCACCAAACAAACCAATTTAGGGACAATCAAGCCGCCGGCGAATTAATCCTCGACAACAACGACTTAGAGCGTGAAAGAGGTATCACCATTGTTTCTAAAAACGTTTCAGTCAACTACAAAGATGTTAAAATCAACATCATCGACACTCCCGGTCACGCCGACTTCGGCGGAGAAGTAGAGCGTGTCCTCAAGATGGCTGATGGCGTCCTGTTATTAGTGGATGCCTTCGAAGGTCCTATGCCTCAAACCCGATTTGTGACGTCAAAAGCTCTCGCTTTAGGCCTAAAACCAATTGTCGTCATCAATAAGGTGGACAAAGAAAATTGCCGCCCCGAAGAAATACATGAAATGATCTTCGACCTATTCTTTGCTTTAGATGCTACAGAAGATCAACTCGACTTTCCGGTTATCTATGGCTCTTCCAAACAAGGATGGATGAGTACGGACTGGAAAACGCCTACCACCGACTTTACCGCCCTCTTGGATGCCATACTTCAATATATCCCCGCTGCTCCTTTCAATGAAGGTACGCTACAGATGCAGGTAACATCATTAGACTATTCATCCTTCGTAGGACGAATCGCTATAGGCCGCGTGAGTAGAGGCATTATCAAAGAAAATCAACCGGTCACTCTTGCCAAAAGAGACGGCACCATGGTCAAAGGTCGTGTCAAGGAATTACACACCTTTGAAGGATTGGGCAGAAAGAAAACCAACGAAGTTCAAAGTGGCGATATATGCGCCGTTGTCGGCTTAGATGGCTTCGAAATCGGAGATACTATATGCGATTTCGAAAATCCGGAAGCTTTGCCGGGAATACAAATCGATGAACCAACGATGAATATGCTTTTTACCATCAACAATAGTCCATTTTTCGGTAAAGAAGGTAAATTTGTTACTTCACGTCACATCCGTGAACGACTCATGAAGGAAATCGAGAAAAATCTCGCTCTAAAGGTAGAAGATACGGACTCTCCGGACGCATTCTTAGTCTATGGCCGTGGCATACTCCACCTTTCCGTATTAATCGAAACCATGCGTCGCGAAGGTTACGAACTACAAGTTGGTCAGCCTCGAGTAATTATAAAGGAAATTGATGGCATCAAAAACGAACCCATCGAAACTCTTATTGTGGACGTCCCCGCTGAATTGTCCGGAAAAGTTATCGAATTGGCAACACAAAGAAAAGGTGAACTTACCGTCATGGAGCCCAAAGGTGACCTACAACACTTAGAATTCAACATACCTTCCCGTGGTATCATAGGACTGAGAAACCAAGTTCTTACCGCAACCGCCGGTGAAGCCATCATGAATCACCGTTTTAGAGCTTTTGAGCCATGGAAAGGCGAGATATCCGGTCGCAACATGGGCGTCCTTGTCTCTATGGAAACAGGCCCCGCTACACCTTATGCATTGGACAAGTTGCAAGACAGAGGTACCTTCTTTGTCGATCCGGGTGAAGAAATATACGAAGGTCAGGTATTGGGCGAACATATCCGCGAAAATGACCTCGTCATCAACGTCGTCAAAGCTAAACAAATGACCAACTTCCGCGCAGCAGGTAAAGATGATTCTGCCAAATTGCCTCCGGCACGTAAGTTCTCCCTTGAAGAAGCATTAGAATATATTCAAGGCGACGAATATGTCGAGGTAACTCCTCGTAGTCAACGTATCAGAAAAATCGTGCTTACTGAAAGTGAACGCCGAAGATTGGCCAATCCGGCATTGGCAGGAATGAAGGTCTAACAAACTTTGTTGATACTTTCCGAAACGCCCACATTACGCAAAAGACAATTGCATAATGTGGGCTTTTACTATTGATTACCATCTCTTTTACCATACATTAAGCAGGATAAGACTATTGTGTATAACATATTTCTCCTTCATTTTTTATTTCACTCAAAGTCTGACTCTTTAATTGATATTTAAACTCTTTGGAAGGAAGGACTTCATTATTTGGTTCTCCCGCTTAAGGGGAGATAGAGGGGTAAAATAATGAAGTCATTAGGGAAATTTGCGATACAAACTAAGACTATTTTGAACAGTAATAAGTCTTTTATTTTTTGTACTTTTGCAGCCAAAAAAACAAAAACATGTCAGTACCACACCAGAAATCTAATAAAACAGACCTCTTTCAATCACACGATTATTATGCTATAGATGAACTTTTGTCAGAAGACCACCTTTTGGCTCGCGAAGCAGTCAGAGCATGGGTAAAGCAGGAAGTAAGCCCTATTATAGAAGATTATGCCAATAGAGCCGAATGTCCTACACACCTTTTCAAAGGTCTGGGTGAAATAGGTGCTTTTGGACCAAGCCTTCCAACAGAATACGGTGGTGGCGGTATGGATGAGATAGCCTATGGTATCATTATGGCAGAATTAGAACGCGGCGACTCCGGTCTCCGCTCCATGGCATCCGTACAGGGAAGCCTAGTGATGTATCCTATTTACCGATATGCCAGCGAAGAACAAAAAAGAAAATATTTACCCAAATTAGCCACAGGCGAGATGATTGGCTGCTTTGGACTTACCGAACCAGACCATGGGTCTAATCCGGCAGGCATGGAGACAACCATCGTGGACGATGGAGATGCATACATACTCAATGGGTCAAAGATGTGGATTACCAACTCTCCGGTAGCAGATATCGCTGTCGTATGGGCTAAAGACGAAGAAGGTGTGATAAGAGGTATGGTAGTAGAAAAAGATATGCCCGGCTATAGTGCTCCCGAAATCCATGGAAAATGGTCTTTACGTGCATCTATCACCGGAGAACTAGTGTTTTCAGATGTTAGAGTCCCCAAAGCCAATGTATTTCCTGATATCCGCGGACTTAAAGGCCCTCTTTCATGCTTGTCTAAAGCTCGATACGGCATCGCATGGGGCGTGTTAGGTGCAGCATTAGATTGTTATGACAGTGCTTTGAGATATTCTCAGGAAAGAATCCAGTTTGGCAAGCCATTGGGGCAATTTCAGCTGACACAGAAAAAATTGGCTGAAATGATAACCGAAATTACCAAAGCTCAACTATTGGTATGGAGACTCGGTACATTAGCCAATCAAGGTAAAGCCACTCCGGCACAAATTTCCATGGCTAAGCGCAATAATGTCCACATGGCACTCGAGGTGGCTCGTGAAGCCCGGCAAATACACGGTGGCATGGGTATAACCAATGAATATCCTATCATGAGACACATGATGAACCTAGAAACAGTTCTTACGTATGAAGGAACACACGATATCCATCTCTTGATTACCGGAATGGATGTTACCGGATTTAATGCTTTTAGCTAAACCTTCTACAATATATCATCCTGCGCATATTAGAGTTGGTCAATACTATGTCCGATTCGTTTAAAATTAGAGAGCCGCCAATCCAGTTTAGATTGGTGGCTTTTTCTATTTAGGTTCTTTATCGATTGGTCAGAATGTGTCGATTATCGTAAATTGTTTGTCGATTTAATTGAACTCAAATTGCTAAATTGTTGTTAAACTACCGAATATTTGACTCCAAACCATACCTTTAGTCTATTCTATTCGTTATTAAAATAATTATTTACATTAAACCGTGAAAGAGATTTTTTTAATATTTTCCGCCAAATATTATAAAGTTTGGGGAGTACTTTTACTTTTAACAGCTTATTCAGCAGTAGATGCTCAAGAAATAATTCGTCTTACCAATCCTTCCTTTGAAGACGTACCGGGTCATAGCCGCCCACCGACCGGATGGAAAGACTGTGGATCATTTATGTTTCCCGGTGAAAGCCCACCTGATGTTCAACCCAGTGGTTCGTGGCATGTGTATAAGCCGGCGACTGATGGAGACACATATTTGGGTATGGTCGTTAGAGAAAATGATACATG
Source organism: Saprospiraceae bacterium (assembly GCA_018057925.1). Lineage (GTDB taxonomy): Bacteria > Bacteroidota > Bacteroidia > Chitinophagales > Saprospiraceae > Parvibacillus. Next base: position 15,093 of record JAGPCT010000047.1, on the reverse strand, counting down.
GGAAGCCGTATCTCAAGCACTTTCGGGTACTTTGCAAAAAGGAAAAAAATATTCTTTTGACATCAATCTCTGCTCCTCTGAAGTATATTTGAGTCGCACTAAAGCCAATAACACTACCGAATCCAACTATACTACTCCCGCCAAACTACGCATCTGGGGTGGCAATAGCCTGTGTAGCAAGGAGGTTTTATTAGGCGAAAGCCCTCTCGTTACCAATAATGGCTGGAAAAAATACAACTTTGTCTTCAAGCCGACCAAAAACGTTAGCTATATCATGTTAGAAGCCTTCTATAAGACTCCTACACTTGTTCCATATAACGGTAACATTCTTTTAGACGAAGCCAGCCCTATTATTGAAATTGTCGAAAAGCCAAATACTGTCAAAGAATTGGCGCAAAAGGTCACTACCGGACAAATTATCCGATTAGATGAATTGTATTTCAAAGCCGATAAATCAACCTTAGACAAAACCAGCTATAAGGTTTTAGATGAATTGTTTCGCTTTATGGTAAAAAATAAAACAGTCAAAATTGAAATAGGAGGTCACACCAATGGCGTTCCTTCAGAGGAATATTGTAACAAACTTTCTAAAGACCGTGCTAAGGAAGTCGCTGATTATTTGGTGGAAAAAGGAATTAATAAATCACGCATCACCTACAAAGGTTATGGCAAAAGTAAGCCACTGGCATCAGATAAAACCTTGCAGGGTAGAAATAAAAACCAAAGAGTAGAAATTAAAATACTTAGCACTTAACAAGCCATTAAAGTATTTTTTGATTCCTGATTTTAAAAAGGTGCTTTTACTTCAAATGTCATCCACTCATGTGATACAGGATGCCTTAATTGGATGCTTTCAGCATGAAGGTAAAGCCGGTCTGCCACACTTCCATATAAGTCGTCACCCAAAATAGGCGCATTGAGCCCTGATGGATGTGCTGCATGCACTCTAAGCTGGTGTGTACGCCCTGTATGCGGAAAAAACGTAATACGTGTTTGATTATTACTATTATTTTCTATATGGTATGATGTCAGCGCATTTCTTCCATGCTCATAACATACCATTTGTCGAGGCCGGTCGTCCAAATCTACCCTAAGTGGAAGATCAATGTCCCCCTCTAAAGCCACTTCATTTGAAATATCCCTTTCCAATACAGCTACATACTGCTTTTTTATCGTCTTTCTGAGAAATTGCTTCTGTAGATTTCGGTATGACTTCATGTTTAATGCAATGACCATCACCCCGGATGTGGACATATCCAGACGATGAACCATCAATGGGCCGGTAGCATCCGGAAACAATGCAGATGCCTGTGTAAAGACGGATAAGTGAACTGACTTTCCCGGAACAGACAATAATTCGTGAGGCTTATGTATGATGGCAATATCATCATCTTTGTAGAGAACCTCGATTCTTTTGTCTGCGGCAGGCAGTTGCTCCATTGGATTGGGGTCGGTTTTGATGCCTTGAAGCATGTGCTTAAGGATAGGACGACATTTACTTCGACATACCGGATAGAAATGCCCATGTTGCCTTATCTCTCCCGGCGGGCTTTGTCCCCACCAAAACTCAGCAAGTGTAATAGGCTTAAGACCATGTGCAAAGGCATAATGTAGCAGCTTTGGAGCAGCACACTCTCCCGCACCGGCAGGAGGAACAATACCTTCCCCTTTAACAAATATATCGAGCAATGACTTTAAGTTTTTCGTCTTGTTATAAAATGAATACTGCTTGAATAATTTTTGTTGAAGTTCTGCAGACAAAGCCTTTCGAACGGCCTTTAACTCATCTACCTTGTTCTGAAATATCAGGATTTCCTCTCTAATCTTTGACTGCTCTATTACCCACTTTCGCTTGGTATCCTTCAAATGAAGTTGTTCACGAATACTCTCATTCCTGAGTCTTTCTTCCACTTCAGGCATATCTTCCAATAGCGTGCCTAGCCGCACTTCTTTACGACTTTCCTTGGCTGCTTTAATGGATTGTTTCAGGTGTTCAACTTCCCGATTGCCACACAAGATGCATGAGTCCAACTTGTTTTTTAATGCTTTCCAACCGGAATTAGCCTCAAGGTCTTCAATCTCCCGATTCATTGCGTTAAGCCTTGCTTCACCTTCCGTATAAAATCCACCTTCGACCAACATATCAAAAACCGGCGGCACGAAATATTGATGTTGATTTGAATTGGCAAGCTTTCCTGAAAAGCCGGCTAAAAAACCCAATTCACTGTTTTGATCTTGCACAACAAGGACACCAAACATCTTGCCAATGACCATGCTTTTCTGTGTATTATCCAATCCAAAGTTGTGTTGCCAATCACCTTGACCCAACAGATAACGTTGTAGTTGATCTGAGGCTAACTGCGCCAATGGATGAGGTTGGTAATAAAAGGGAAAGGTAAAACACTCCGGCAAAAGTATTTCACTCGTAGAATGTTCAAAGCGGTGCACTTTCTCCGGTTGCTTACAATCGATTGTCATGATGCGCAAAAATAATCCTTACAGACTTTTTCACATCATTAATCTTACTATCTTTTCTATTATACCAAATTGATTTATAAATTAGTCCAACATATTTTGGTATTCCCGATAAACGGGATTTCATAAAGTCAAAATGCTCCCGAAGCTTCGGGATGATAGTCGTTTAGGCCAATGTAATTGGACTATTACGAATATCCAATCGGTATTAAACCCGAATTCATATAATGGGCTAAGATATTGTGCTTAAAAAACACTCCTTCGATTAGAACAAAACATGTCTTCCGGCACTTTTTACTTCGATGCTGTGAATCCTGAGACAGGTAAGGTCATCCATGTGACCGATAGTCGCTTTGATATACAATTTTTTTAAAAATATTTATATATGCCAATATTCTATATGTTAACATTGTAAACATTCAAAACTATATATGGCATATTATCGTTAACCAAATAATCTCACATTCCGCATAAGACAATGCTGAATCGATTTACGACTCGTAATCAATAGTTTAATGAAACTATTGAAACGATTCGTACATCGGGATTATCCTCATAATCAGCACTATACGGTTTTTAAAAACCTTTACTGCTGAATTTGGTATAATAAAATAAATTCACTCATGAAAAACTCATTATTATATTTGGTCGTTTTAGTACTTGCTTTTTTTATCATCTCTGCTTCCTCCTGCCACAAAGAAGATCCTATACCTGACCTCGTGCCCATCACCACCACCGGTGCTAATACCATGGGCTTTTATGTGGATGGAGTACCAGTAAATATAAAAGGGAAACATGGTGGGCTTTCTTCTGTGGGCGTTAAAGGGGGAATTATAAATGGAGAAATAATATATCTCTTAGGTAGTGCAGAAAACTCAAATCCAATTAATTCAATTTCAATTTATTTGCCAATTGATCAATCTAATGTGTTGAAAGAGTATAAATTAAATAATGATAAATGGCACTATGATGAGGTTTCTGTAATCGACCATTCTGATTTGGGAGGAAATACATATAAAACAGATAGTATTTATTGCGGCTTTTTGAAACTTCTGAAATTAGATAGTAAAATTATATCAGGTACTTTTTTTTTCGATGCAATAGACAGTGAAACAGGTAAGGTTATCCATATTACAGACGGACGTTTTGATTTTAGTAATTAGAATATTTTAAAATAAATTAAACACCTTGAAATGAAAAAGGCCCTTAATTTTATACTGTTAACTTTCCTGTATGGAAGTTTGACTGCCCAGACTGACACTTTTTATATATTTAAAATATATATGTTAATATCGCTCATTTTCAGAACTTATTTCATTATTTTATCACTTAATCATAAAATATAAGCACTTAACTATGAAAAAATATCATATACATCTCTTTCTATTATTCTCCGTCCTGGTACTTACCGCTTCCTCCTGCCACAAAGAAGAACCTGAACCCGACCTCGTACCCATCACCACTACCGGTGCCAATACAATGGGCTTTTATGTGGATGGGGTTGTATGCAATAAGATTGGCAAATATGGTGGATTAAGTGCATATGGCGTTATAGGAGGATTAAGCGCCGAAATGGTATTATATGTTTTTGGAGGGGGTGGAGAACCCAAAAACTCTGTTACGATCTATGTTCCTACTAATGGATGTGAAATTAATTACCCTTATAGCCTTAATAAATCCATTTTATTTTATCATGAAGCAGTATTTGTCGATGATGCTCCATTAGGTGGAAATATGTATTTCACAGATTCTCTTCATAACGGGACTATAAGTCTACTTAGGTGTGATCAAAATGTTATATCCGGCACTTTTGAATTTAATGCAATTCATAAAGAAACCGGAAAAGTTATCTATGTTACAGATGGGAGGTTTGATATTAAAAGATAGATAACAAATAATTCCTTTTAATGAAATATTAAAACCATTTTAAAATGAAAAAAATATTACTTACATTGCAATTGATAGCTTTGACTATCAGTGCAATTGCGCAGACCGATACCTTTTATATCAAGCCATATACGGAAGATTTTGATTCTATTCATGCACCGTTGCTGGAGGATTCAATTCCTTATGGCAGGCTCTATGATCGGGTCTTTCCTTGGGCAGGACTGGACATGGCGGCCTCCGATGATACCGTTTCCTTTGCTACTTTTAAACAGGGTTGGTATGAGCTGGAACTAAGCCGTAAGAATCTTCTGTCTGTACCGCCTTATGCTTCATATAGGAGGCTTGTGGATACTTTCGACATAGCAGGGTTAAATAACCGTGTTTTTATAAATGCTATAGCCGTGAAGATGGCTGTGATAGATACGCTGGCATATACAGACGGCAGGTTGGTTAGTAAGCCATCAGGATATGATTTAGATACGACTAAGTCTGCGCCATTTATTAGTAAAAACGCACTCATGAGTGGACTTTCACAGTATGAGTTTTTAACGAATACAGCTTACACTTTTTCAGTGTCTGATAAGTATATCTATACCAATGACCGTATCGACATTAGTAGCTTTCAGCTTTTAGAATCCATCAATGGCATCAATATTACCAAAGCGCCCGGTAGTTCTGGAAGTATTACTTTTAGCCATGAAGGGAAGTTTGATATTCAGGTGAAAACTAATTATTCAGACCAATCTACCGTAATCAATACACAAACTATAGAAGTACGCAATCCGCCTCCTGATGACCCGTGTAAGCGCCAGCGCCACATTGTAGCTTCTGATATACCCTTTCAGGGTGAGGGTGAGGCTTTTGGCACTACCTCCTTAGGGGCTTACTTTATTTCAAATATTAATAACAACTTTACGCTTAAGGCAATAAAAATTTAGGTACTAAACAGGAAACATAGAATAAGATAATTCCTTATAACACTGTGTACCACGCACATGTCTCCTAAACGTCGGCACATCCTGTACATTTACGCCGTTGTGATGTAGTTAGATGTAATTCCGAATTTGCCCAATGTGGAATCGATGTACCACTCTTAATCATTCGTTTAATTGAACCATTGAAAAGATTGGTACATCGGGCCGTCTTTACATTTTTATCCCTAAAGCGTATTCTAACACCTCTGACATACGATCGACAAAGATAAAGCGTATGCCTTCTATATATTCAGAAGGAATTTCAAGCACATTTTTTTCATTTTCCTTAGAAAGAAGAATTTCTTTGAGGCCAGCACGCTTGGCAGCCAACACCTTTTCTTTAATTCCTCCCACCGGCAATACTTTTCCTCTTAACGTTATCTCACCTGTCATGGCAAGATATGGTTTAATAGGTTTTCCTGAAAAAGCGCTACACAGTGCGGACAACATAGTTACGCCGGCTGATGGACCATCTTTGGGAATAGCTCCTTCCGGAACGTGTATGTGGATATCATGATTTTCAAAGTCATTGACATTGATTCCTATCTGTTCTGCGTGAGCCTTGACAAAGCTCAAAGCTGTATTGGCAGACTCTTTCATAACATCTCCCAGATTGCCTGTAAGTAGAAGCTTACCCTTTCCTTTATTTAGACTCGTCTCGATAAAGATTATATCGCCACCCACTGACGTCCATGCCAAGCCTATCGCTACACCTGCCGGTTGTTTTTCCGTATAAATATCATTGGAAAATCTTTGAGCTCCTAATATACGATGAATATCCTCGGACTGTACCTTCTTATTAAACTCTTCATTCATTGCTATTCTAAGGGCATAATGCCTTAGAATACTGCTTATCCTTTGAGAAAGCGAGCGCACGCCCGACTCCCGGGTATATTCTCCAATAATGGTCTGAATGGCTTTGTTGTCAAACTGAATAGCCTTTGGCTTGAGACCATGATTGGTCATCAGCTCGGGAATCAAGTGCCTCACGGCAATCTGAGTTTTTTCCTCTGTACTATATCCACTCAAGTCGATGATCTCCATCCGGTCTAAAAGAGCCGGCTGGATTGTATTTAGGCTATTTGCAGTAGCAATAAACAATACTTTGGACAAGTCGTATTCCACTTCAAGGAAGTTATCGTTGAACGTATTATTCTGCTCCGGATCCAACACCTCTAACAATGCAGAAGACGGGTCACCTCTAAAGTCCTTACCTATCTTATCTATTTCATCTAAGATAAATACCGGATTGGATGATTGTGCCTTTCTGATACCCTGGATTATCCTTCCGGGCATAGCGCCAATATACGTTTTACGGTGCCCTCTGATTTCTGCTTCATCGTGCAAGCCCCCCAATGACATTCTGACAAACTTACGCTTGAGCGCATGGGCAATTGACTTACCTAATGATGTTTTACCCACTCCCGGAGGTCCGACAAGGCAGATGATGGGCGCCTTCATGTCTCCTTTTAGTTTCAATATTGAAAGGTGTTCCAAAATTCTTTCTTTGACCTTCTGCAAGCCATAATGGTCGTCATCCAACACTTTTTTAACCTTCTTTAGGTCAAAATTATCCTTGGTATATTTGTCCCATGGAAGGTCAATAAATGTCTCAATATAATTAATCTGAACACCATATTCCGACATTTGGGGATTCATGCGTTTCAGCTTGGCAAACTCCTTGTCAAAGGCAGATTTTACTTCAACAGACCATTTTTTTGCCTTTGCTTTCTCTTCGATTATCTTGTGTTCTTCTTCAAAGGTATTCTGACCCAACTCCTCCTGAATGGTCTTCAATTGTTGTGAAAGAAAATAGTCACGTTGTTGCTTCTCTAAGTCATTTCTGACCTTTGATTCTATCTGACCCTTGAGTTGAAGAAGGCTAAATTCTTCATGCATCTTCGTCAGCAACAGATTGGCAAAGTCAGGCAAATAGGCTGTTTCAAGCATTTTCTGCTTCTCCTCAAGCGGAGAAGATAGGTTGGATGCAATAAAATTGAGTAAAAATGTATTGCTTTCAATATTATTCAACATTATATTTGCCTCATTGGGAATATTGGGCGATACATCTACTATTTCTTTTGCAAGATCTTTAATAGATGAAATCTGTGCATCAAACTCCTTTGTGTCTGAAGGCTGAATGTATTCCAACAAAGTAAATCTCCCCTTGATATACGGCTCTGTTTGCTCAAATGAATCTATGATAAATCTGGAACGCCCTTGAATAATAATGGTACTCGAACCATCCGGCATCCTTATAAGCTTATGTATGTGAGCAATAACGCCAATCTGGTACATATCATTTATTCCGGGATTTTCATCATCCTGGCTTTTTTGAGATAATACGCATATCAACTTATCCGTAGAATAAGCGTCTTCAACAGCACGAATTGATTTAAATCGATTGACCGTAATCGGAATTACAACACCCGGAAACAACACCGTATTCTTTATCGCCAATACAGGCAAAACCTCCGGATAATCAATTTTTTTGTCCATATCCCGGATATCAATCTGTATAAATGGATTGTCATTATCTTCGTGAATACCCGAAACATATTGAAACTTGTCAAACATGTAATATATTTTATGACCTTTATGGCCTATTTCTCAATGATTATATAGTAGAGTATAAGTTGCAAATCACATTCCAATCTTTTGAACAAGCCAAATAGTCAGATATTTTAGCTTTTTTCACACATTGTGTGTATAACATAAATCCCGTTCATTTTTTATTCCACTCAAAATCTGACTCTTTAATTGATATTTAAACTCTTTGGAAGGAATGACTTCATTATTTGGTTCTCCCTCTTCAGGGGAGATAGAGGGATAAAATAATGAAGTCATTAGGGAAATTTGTTATACACACCGCACATTTTAACCAAATTCCGCATTATAGGCAAAGTAGTGCCTTGAACCCAAATTCATTTATCGATACCACATTTGCCTATTTATCATATGCTTCCAAATAAACAAGTCAATTTGGCAGTCCGTAGCAATTTGTAAGGTTTTACTGTTTGTTCCTTTTATAATAATTCTCTCCTTGTTATAAAGTAAATAATCCTAATTACATTCGTCAGCAATACCAAGGATGTATCGCTCGACAATATCCAGTTGATCACTATATTCTGAACCGGCAAAGCCATTGATCATTTCATCTGTAATAATTTGCTGAATCTGCTGAGTGTATTGCTTCGATAAAGGAAGATATGTCCAGTGCCACTTTTCTTCTTTATACCCAATTGTACGACCGGCAGAATAAGGTTGATAAAAACCAAATTTATGGGCATTTTCCTTCATCCATTGGTACCATGCCGCTCCATCACCCGTCTCAAAATATTCATTTTCCAGCTCATTGATATCAATGTCTGTTCCCCAATGGTGGCGCGATGTACCGGGCATGGCTGAATATTCCATTATTTTCTTGGCGCGTTCTAACTCATCCGGATATGCTGTACAAGCATCCACATTCCCATTGATTGGGAAAAACCCATACCATTTATTTTCCCATATATACTTTTGGTAGGAAAAGTTTCGGGTAGCCGATAAAATACAGAACGAATGACCAGCCCTCTCACCGGCTTCAGCAAGTTGTAGAAATGCTTGATAGGCCTTTTTTTGCAACATCATTCCTTCCTTATCTGCATATTTGGGCTCAATTACGATAAAGTCTGGATGTGTTGACGGATCATACCTTCCAAGCAAAAAGTCTTCCTTTGTCAATGGTATATCTGAATCTCTTGCCATCTTCTCTTCTTGTTTACACCCAACAAGTACCATCAATAAAAATAACGGAATAAGCCGAATCTGAAGCACACGAAGGACTATTGTTTTATTTTGAAATTCTTAAAAGTACCCGATTCTACTCTATTAAACGTCTGCTCCGTGATGACATGCTCTAATACAAATTGAAAGGAACCGGAAATACGATCATTCTTATGTTCTGTAATAATAATCCGTGAACTATCGACAAACTGCAACGTACTTAATCCTGTAGCATACGTTAAAAAATCAGTTGCACTTCCATCAAATACACCTATCGCCTTTCCCGCAGACAACGTCCCCAATGACGTGGCAAAGTTATAAGTACCCACAAGGTTGGATTTGTTGGGATTCAAAATAGCGATAAGCATTGTTGCCTGATAGTCGTTATATAGTCCACCCACACCAAGGAGCAATGTGTCGCCGGTATAAAAAGCCTGCGGCAGCGAGTCTATTTGAGGAAATATTTGCTTGATCTGTGCACTGGCAGCAGCCTTCCCCGTTCCATTCCAGTCAACGCCTTTAACCTTACAGTTGAAGGAAAATGTCGTATCCACTACTTCTTTTCCTGGTCCAATCGGTTCATCCTTATCACATGAAATAAAGGTTGGGACAATTGAAAGCAATAATAATGTCATTAATAAATGGAATTGATATTTCATATATTCTTATTTGATTTAATTATACTGTTTGTGTAGGTTTAAAGCCAAAAAGAGATTTACTCTTGATGAGTGAGATAAGATTTTTAGGTACAAACTTCTCCCACCGATTATCATTGGTCTGAATTAATTTCAAAACTTTGCGTGCGCTAATTTTTAAAAACTCTTGCTTAAAGTGCTTTATATCGACGATTTGCTTAGTAGCTAACAAGTGTTCGTATAAATATTTCATATCCGGATCAATCTTAATCCCCCGTGTATCCATCAATTCCTTACTTCCCGGAATGACAGATGGATATACATAAAGTCTAACATTGCCGGGGAACATACCACTTAGACCTTCCAATAACTTTCCACCCCGGAATTTCTCAATCGTTTCGTCAATAAATCGCGCCATATATCCGGCAGTCAATGAAAGTCCTATTTTAGGCACCTTGAAATCCTCCATGTACTTAATGAGCTGTTGCTGATTACCACAATTGGTGATACATACCGTCAACCCAACATGATTCAAGGCTGTTGCTCGCTCAAGAAAATCAGCCTCACTGGCTTCTCCCTTTTCCCGTAGTATATCCAAGGTAATCTCAGTTAGTACATGGATGTCTTCTTTCGCTATGCCTTCATCTTCAGAAAACTGAATTCGACTGCTCTTTATTATATCATAACTCGCCCACGTTATTGGCCGAAAAGAACCCCGAACAATGAGCACATTCTTTCGATACAAAAATTCAGATGGATGAATATTAATCCCCTTGGAATCAAACATGGCAACATCTGACAACCCCAATTTAACCAACTTAAAACTCAAGGATCTATTATCAATATCCTTATATGCCGGACCCAAAAGTCGTATCATATCGATCATGACCCGACCTTCTAAACCTTCAATCAAGCTCTTCAACATGATATCCATGTCATCAGAAAGGAAAAAACAAGCGTAGATCAGGTTAACACCAAGCATCCCTACTGCTTGCTGTTGCTGCCGATTGTCTTTATCCAACATCTTTACATGAATAACCAAATCATTGGGCTCGGAATGTGGCTCTTTTTGAAAACGAATACCAAGCCATCCGTCCCCCGTAATTGTTTTTGAATAGTTGGTCGCAGATACTGTGTCCGCAAATGCAAAAAAAGTAGTGTCAGGTCTTTGGTCACCAAGTCGATCCACCAACAGCGTAAACTCATGCTCCAACATCTTATAGAGTCTGGACTCACATACGTACCTACCACTTGGCTCCACACCGTATATTTCGTCAGAATACGTTTTGTCATACGCCGACATCGTCTTGGCTATTGTTCCGGCAGCAGCGCCGGCTTGAAAAAAATACCTTGCGACTTCCTGACCCGCACCTATTTCAGCAAAAGTACCGTATATACCGGTGTCTAAGTTGATCTCAAGTGCTTTCTGTTCTGCCTCTAATATCTGCTTTTGCATCCTCGTTGATTGAAAAACGGAACAAAGATAGTAAAATAGCCCTTGTGAATGTCCTTTTAATACAAATTCATCTTATAGGCTACAATATTGTTTATAAGAAATATGAAGCCAGACTTCAACTTATACGAATATAAAATTGCTATGAAAAGTATAATTCTCAAAATGCTGATATTCTACTTGTTGCGATTAAGTCAGATATAATTCCACCTTAGACAAATTTGGTATCAATGTACCACTATTAATCAATGGTTTCTATAAAGCATTAATATGATTCATACATAGGGATGTTCCCCATGATCTGTAATATGAGACTTTAAAATCTTTTAATACGAATTCGGGATTAACTTATTTACCCCTATTATTTAACTTTCCAATCAATATTGTATGCTTACTCGTCTATACCAAAAATACTTGATTCTGACTAACACATATACTTGTATCTCATGCCATTAATTATGGTCAAAAATAGACGACAATCAAAGTTTTAACCGATTAGTAATTTATCCAATGGCATCTATTTTTTTTTAAAATCCGTAAAAAATTTTACCTCATCCATTGTGCTCTCTCTTTTAAAGTGCCCTACTTATTCTTCTTTCAACTATGCATTAAATATAAAAAAATATGGACAAACTGCACAATACAAAAAACAACTATCTGTATCTTTGTTAGGCAAAGTATTATTCTGTTATTCCAAAATTAAAGCAACTATACTTTACTATTAACCTTATTTTCAATCTCCAAAATAGCTTGATTGTTTAGACTTCTTTCGATTCTTTTATTATTAGGCGGACAACTCATAGCGCAAGGTCCTCCACTACTGACCGAAAAAATGATTATGCTCGGTCAAGGTAATGGAACATCACGTGTTCTCTATATCTATTCGAATGCTGACCGTTTTAATGCAAGGTATATTATGCCTACAATAGATTACAATTTAACCAACAAGATTTCCTTAGAATTAGGCTTGCCATTCCAACAATATATAGGTTCCTCTAAAAACTTTAAATTATCAGATATTATGATTAGTGGCAAATACCAAAACTTAAAAGTAGATTTCCATGGCAAAACAATCCGCATTTCTTCAAAAATAGGTCATAGCTTTTATGTAGCAAAACAACATGGACATATACGGCCATCCGGTACAATGATCTGGGGCTCTTATGGCGGCGTGATCGTCGGAATGGAATCCCTTAAACTTGGTGTCATTGGTGATTTCGGATTTAGCTATGTGAGAGATATTTTCCCTCAACAAAACGAAACCTTCTTTCAAGGTAAACTTTCTTTTGGTTTCCCAATGCTTAAACCCATCTTCCCTATCAGGCAACTTAATCTTTACATAGAATCCGAATTAACCAAACAAATCAATGCAACATCTTCAGTATTCTACTTAGCCCCTGGTATTCAATATGTTTTTGGTGAATTAGCTTTCGAGTTTTTTTATCAACGACAGATTCTACAATACGGTAATAATAATTATTATCCCAATGAAACTTTTGGTGGCGGACTGCGTTTTATCTACTAAATGTATGTTTATTGTTTTGTACACGAAATATTATTTCAAAATAATAGCAGCTCAATACAACAAGAATGCCCGATAATCAATGTATTAATAAATAATTATTACTTTTATTACGTATTTTATTTCTTAGAATTATTAATTTATTGAATATGAAATTACTTGCTTTTATTTTTCTATCTTTCATTTCAATGAATTATTTAAACTCGCAAACCCCAGTTCAATTAAAAATCGATGGAATGTCTTGTGGATTCTGCGTCAATGCTGTATCTAAAAAACTTTCATCTATAAAAACAATTGAGAATATCCAAATCGATCTACCAAATGGTCTTGCTAATTTTACAGTGAAAAAAGGCGCTAAAGTAGATAAAAAACAATATGAAATGATTATCGAAAAATCAGGATATGAACTTAGGGAAATAAAAGTAGGCGACGAGATATTACATAACCACTCTTCTACACTTAATATTCAGGACACTTCCGATTTCAATGAACCGCCGTATTCACCCAAAACTATCAACAATTAATAGTCATTCCAAAATATAATATTAAACCCCAATAAAGTTAAACACACTTTGTATCACAAACTTAATCTCTTACCGATTTCCATATCATTGTGAAATAAAAAGAATCTTTTTGGCCAGTCAGAAAATAGCTATTTAAACACTTCAACCTTTTTATTATAACTCATCGGTAAACTCCGCAATAGCATTGTACGTTTCTATTGGCTTGTCGGCATGGACCCAATGACCGGCGTCTTCAATCGTCAAAAACTCAGCATACGGAAACAATTTCTTTATATGTATCTTGTCTTCATCAAGAATATAATTACTCTTCCCACCTCTAATAAACAGTGCCGGACCTTCATATACACTGAAGGTGTCTATCGGATCTATAATATCGTCATAATTTGCTTTAATAACCGGCAAATTCATCTTCCATTCAAACCCATTTCCATCATATCTCCTACTCAAGTTTTTCATTAGAAACTGCCGAGTCCCATAATCTGCTATACCTTGAGCCAGCACGTCATCTATCTCATTCCTTGAACCAACATTCAAGTCAACCCTTTCCAATGCTTCAAAAATATCGTCATGCCCTCGCATATACCGCTTTGGCGCCATATCTATTGAAACCATCCCATCCGTTACAGCTGGATAAGCCATACTAAAAACCATCGCTACCTTGCCACCCATCGAATGCCCGATAATAATCGCTGACGGAATTCTAAGCTCTTGCATCATCTCATACACATCACTTGCCATAACTGAAACAGAAAATTCGTCTGAATGTGGACTTCGCCCGTGATTCCTAAGGTCAAAAGCCGTTACTATGTATTGATTCCCCAGTTCACGGGAAATAGTCTGCCAATTGTCAAGGGTGCCAAACAAACCGTGTAGGATAATAATGTGTCGTCCACTCGTGCCGTATTGTTTATAATTAAGTTTGATAACATTCTCTTTTAGTACAATGGCAAATATAATAAAAAAATGACCGCCCTAATTCGAACGGCCATTCAAAGTATTAAATTCTATGCTATTCTGTGTTCAACCCGAATTCAGCAGTAAAGGTTTTGTAAAACCGTATAGTGCTGATTATGAGGGTTAATCCCGATGTACGAATCGTTTCAATGGTTTCTGTAAACCATTGATTACGAGTCGTAAATCGATTCCGCAATTGTCTATTGCGGAATTTGGGTTCAAACAGTGGTGATTGCTACCCTGAGCCAGTAAAACAAGCCCCAATCTATAATAAGACGAAATGTTTGGCTTTTCGGTTTGGTGAGGATCGTGTTTTTTTAAACTCATTATTATCGCCACCTAATCCTGTATTGAGTTGTTTTTCTTATGTTTATTCAAACAATTTATACTAAATTGACTTTGCTTTGACCTATTGACTGCCTCCATTCCCCTTTAGGGGCGCAGGGGTTGGAGGCAGTCAATTGGTCAAAGTTTTTCCTGAATAGTATAATTTGCAACAGATTAAACCCGAATTCTTATTAAAGGTACATTAGTTTCTTTAAGAAATATATTGCGAACTGTTTGTTGTGTTGAATTTCAAATAGCCACGAATCAATATATTTCCAAATGTATGATAATCAACTTATTGCGGTTTAGTTAGATGTAATTCAGCAATAAAGGTTTTGAAAAACCCTATAGTGCTGATTATGAGGGTTAATCTCGATGTACGAATCGTTTCAATGGTTTACAGAAACCATTGATTAAGAGTCGTAAATCGATTCCGCATTTGTCTAATGAGGAATTACATCTAACTAAACCACAACTCCCTCAAAGTCAACCACTTGGAAGTTGTTGTTTTTAAGCATTTTTATTGCTTTTGCAAGTTGTTTTTCCCTTAAGTTATTTCGATACATTTCATTCTTTT
>JAGPCT010000046.1 GCA_018057925.1 Saprospiraceae bacterium | reverse complement strand
TATGATCTTTAAATCATTACCCTGAAGTTCTTTCCAGGTCGATTATTTATTAATATTATTTTATCAATACCTTCCTCTCCCTTCCTCGGATTTCTCTTATCTAGCTGATTAGTTCAGACTCTCGCCTACCCTAATCTCTTTGTTTTTTTACGTTACAATTCCAAATCATTTCCATGATCTGTGCTTCTTGTCTTCCCAATCTATCAAAGAACTTTCTCACCTCACTCAGGCTTTCCCCTCTCTCTCCTTATCCCCTCTTTCCCTCGCTAAGCGGATGCAAAGATACATCTACTTTCTCCACTACCAAATATTTTTTTAACTTTTTTTTACTTTTTTTATCCACCACACCATCACACCCTGATTACCAATATCTTAAATGCCTAATTTTATTTCGCGCTGCGTTAAATATTTTCAATTTTACCATTTTTTTACCATTCGACCCCTGAATTTATTTGTCTTTATACCCTTCGTAATTACATTTCTTAAAAGGAAGCCAAACCTGTCATATTGCATTATTTGCTATCACACAGTATATGAAGATTTTACAAATTATCTTTTTTTACTTTTATGCAAAATTTTATTTGGAATCTATTTGAGCATTAAAAAAGGCGAAATAACTGCCAGTTTAAACCCGTGATCAACTTCTGATTTATTATTCTTTTATAAACTTTCTTGTAACCACATGCTTACCCAAAAGACAACGGACAAAATATACTCCTGGGCGTAAGTCTGTAACATTTAACCTATTACTTGAATTCAAAGTAAAATCCTTTATCTTTTTTCCTTCGATAGAATATAAAGACATTAGCTTAGAAGCTGCCACCTCCTCAGAAAGCTTTATTTCAATGAAATTACCTGCAGGGTTAGGATAGATCGACATGTCAGACTCATCCACTATTACTTTATTGGACAACACTGCATACGTTTTCTGAATTGCAGCAAAAGCATCTAACTTACCATAGCCCCATTTAGCATTGGGCGTATTGCCGGTAAATGAGTCTTTTTGGGCAGTTTGCTGCAATATGCTTTTTATTTGGACCGGTGTAAGATTTGGATTTACTTCGAGCATTAAAGCTATAAGTCCTGCAACAATGGGCGCCGCACCACTTACAGCGTCTTGAATACCATAAAAACCTTTGCTTCCTTTAATTTTATTAAAATCAAAATTGGAATAGTAAGAATCTTTTCCATAAGCTCCCCAAGCAATCTCACCGGGGGCGACCAAGTCCACGCCCAATCTGCCATCCATCGTAGGACCGGAGCTTGAACCCTTCCATATATCATTCACCACGCCCTGATTGGAATTGGATCTCACTATATTGTTAATGTCTGTCCATGAATTAGTAGCATTATAATCTCCTGGGCTGATAACACCCTGACAAGCCGCATAAGCATGAATATTGCCACCCGGATTGGTATTGTTCAAAAATGCATTGTTGTTATAATATAGTGCCGGATTTAAAAAGGCATCTATCTTGCCATTTGATTTCACGGTAGTTGGTGTCATTCGAATTGTATAGGTGCCTTTCTCTCCACTAAAGTCGATCAACAATACTCTCAGATTTGACGTAGAACCGGAGTATTCTGCATCCTTTCCCCGATGATAAATATTAATGTTACTAAGCGCTTGATCTTTGCTATCTGTCGGAGAAGTTGGAGATAGAAATGGACCTTCGATGGTGCCATTAGGTCTTTTGATGGTAAAACTCATTCTGTCATCTTCAGAATACCATGAAGTAAACCTTAGATTTCCTTCTTCTCCTTTTTGGATAATAAAGTCTGACGGTTGCCCTTCCGTCAATTGACCAATCATGTGATTGTCTTTTCCGCCATCATCACCTGCACCACAGACAAAGGTATGTCCTTGGCTTATATAATCCGTTACCAAATTACAAAATGCAATACTTCCATCCGTAGGATCCTGTATCGAACCCATATTGAGTAAAGTCACAGACGGCAGTCCAAGTTCATTAATTTTCTGGCTGGCAAACTGAAAGGCATAATTTAATAGTTCCGGGTTGAACTGGTTGGCTTGTCCAGGATGATTGCCATAAGCCGGAAAACCACTCTTAGTAGCTATTATACTGATTATCTTAGCATTATATGCCACTCCCCGGAAGTCGTTATTTCCGGACACTGCCGACCCATCTCCGCACATAATGCCGGTGGTTGCTGTGCCATGACCAAAGTCATCATTGACAAGAGGTGTTCCACCTGCCTGTAAAGAAGCATTTATCTCACTGCTATCATATATTGTTCCTACTCCAAAAGGATTATCTGAATCATTGGCTCCTTTATTGTCGTATAAATCATAGATATAGGCAAGTCGCGTTTTACCATTTTCATCAATAAAGTCGGGGTGTCGATAATCGATGCCCCTGTCCATCATAACGACCAGTACGCCCTTACCGCTGAGTCCGTATGTTGAATACACCTTATCTATCTTTGCAGCAGTTCTGGATGGCACACCTTGAGCATTTATTATATTGCCAATCAATAAAAATCCGATAATGATAAATAAGGACTTTTTCATATTTAAACTATTTGGGTTAAACAAATGGGAAGCTATTCGGGGCTTTCGAATAGTAAAGTTAAAATTAATATGAAAAAATTCGGTAAAATATTTCAATAAGCTCAATAAACACCAATGTTTACGTAAGACAATAAAATAGTTTGTTCTATTTTTTGTTACAATTTGTATAACCTATTAAAAAGCGAATGCCCCGTTACCACAACTATATCATCTCAAGAATCTCTTTTATGGTATCATATCCTTTGTTTTTGGCATAATACACCTGTAAGTCGTTGTGAAACTGTTCTTTGCTATATGTCTCCGGATTCTGCTTATATTTATCAAGCAACTCTTTACCATATTGAGGGCGAGCACCCCAAACATTTAACACTTCAAATGTCTCATTCAGTATGATGACGACCGGTATTGATTTCGCTCCATTGGTCAAAAAATCATCAATTAAAGAAGGTTCTTTATCCCGGTAAGTTATTCTAACATGCTCAGTTCCGAAAAAAGCCGAAATAACAGGCAATGCCTGGCTGGCATCACCACACCAGGGCTCAGATATGATCAGTATTTTCCCTTTAAAATCCATCTGGTCCAGCAGGCTCTTTTGACCGGCATCAGGATGATACCTCGATACCATGCGTTCCATACGTTGAATTCCCAATCGATAATATTCCTTCATTTCCATGTCTTCACCATCCGACATATTCTCATAATCGTGCTTTGCCGCCACCAAATACTCTTCAAAGCTTACACCTTCGTCCCAAAATTTTTTTATCTCCTGCATTTTTTGACTTTATTGTTCTTTTGAAAATACTAAACATGAATATTTTAGGATAGTTGTGTCTTTTTTATATTTATTTTCTTTGATTTCCATCCCTTTCCAACACTCTAGTAGGTCAAAAACTCTTTCACATTTCATTATAATTTAACTTTTATCGTATAATCAGGATATAGACATATTAAAATTTTTATAATTCATTACATCCATTTCTGAAATAAAATTTTTAATTTTAAACAAAATGCTTGTTGAATATTTTAAATTCATTTAATTTGCGCTTTATTTGAATTGGGTTTTTAATCTAATTTGTTTTATTCTTAATATACTACCTCCTTACTGTAAAATCATTTATTGAGAAAACTACATGTATTAAGTAATGATTAATTATTGTAAGTTTTCTTTTGTATGGAATTAAATTTATTCTTTAAAAAAATTCTTTTCACTTTTATTTTTTCGCTAATAGGGATAGCGTGTTTTTCACTTTATGGGCAGGAAATCAATCTATCGAAAATCAAACCCATTGCTCAAAAAGTAATGAATAAATATGGGGATGGTGTTTATTTCAAGGAATATAATCCTTTTAATCAAGTTGAAGTCAAAGAGACACCCAATACCAAATCAGATGATGCAGATAAATATTTAGTAACCATCGACCCCCAAGACCTTAAGTCAATCTTCAGCAGTGGTGAGCCGTTTATCCGCCTTTCTATTCCTTATGGCCAACAAAAGATTTCACTCTTGCTTGCCAAGACGGATGTACTTTCACAAGATTTTCAAATACATACATCTGATGGCAAGTTTTCGACCGACCAATATCGTCCGGGAACCTATTATCGGGGAATGATAGAGGGTGATTACACGTCATTGGTTGCACTAAGTTTTTTTGATGATGACATCATCGGTATGATTTCTACTGCTCAAGATGGCAATATCATGATTACTAAAACAGCGCAAAGAAATACCTTCATGCTCTATTCAGACAAAAATCTGAAGGCTGAAAAACCTGCAATGTGTGGTACTGTCGAGCCGGAAGGTTATGCTGAAGAAGTTAAAAAAATTCTGCGGGATGGTATTAATACGCGAGATCAAAAGTGTTTTAAGCAATATTTAGAGTGCGATTACGCCTTATTTTTAAACAAAGGCTCTGTCTCTGCTACTACCAACTGGGTAACGGCACTATATAATAACGTCGCTGCTTTGTATGAAAACGAAAACCTAACTACACATATTTCTGAAATATACGTTTGGACTTCAGCCGATCCATATAGTACATCAAACAGCTATTCTGCTTTAAAACAATTTAAAAACCTACGTCCTTCATTCAATGGAGATCTGGGCCAATTGGTCGCATTGGGTGGAAATAACGTGGGAGGAATAGCATGGGTTAATACCTTATGTACTCCTTTTAAATATAGCTATGCCAACATATATTCCACTTACAGCAATGTACCTGTTTATTCCTGGACAGTACAAGTGATGACACATGAAATTGGACACAATCTGGGTTCACCACATACCCATAGCTGTACATGGCCGGGTGGAGCTATCGACAATTGTTATTACGTGGAAGGCAGTTGCAATCCGGGTCCTGCACCCGTCGATGGAGGCACCATCATGAGTTATTGTCACCTAACGAGCTATGGCATTAATTTTAATAATGGCTTTGGTCCACTTCCCGGTGACCTTATCCGCTCTAAAGTTAATAATAGTTCATGTTTAGGGTATTGTGAAGACGGCGGCGATATTATATGTAATCCACCTGACATAGTAACGATCAGCAATATTACCAACTATTCGGCTTTGGTATCATGGAATAATGCGCTTAATGGAACCTCTTATATCCTTGAATATAAACTTTCTTCCAGCAACACCTGGATAGTATTTCCGGCTCAGACAGAAACCAGTAAACTATTAGACAACCTGACTGCTGGCAGTACGTATCATGTGCGAATTAAAACCAATTGTGGCGAAATATCTTCAGAATACTCGGCTGTTTATGCATTTACTACGGGCAATTCATGTAATGTTCCCACCGGTCTTGTGGTTACCAATATTACAGAATCATCAGCAAAAGTTTCTTGGAATCCGGTTTCAGGTGCAACCCAATACGACTTTAGATACAAGTTGTCCAACAGCAGTACCTGGAACACATTTACCATCACCGGAACATCCATTACTTTTAGTGGCTTGACAAGCAATACGTCTTATGATGTATGTGTCAGAGCCAAATGCGGAACTATCAATAGTGACTATACCGCTGTTGTAACCTTTATAACACTTGGTGGGGATGATGGTGACGATTATTGTTCTTCCTATGGTGTAAATTCAGCTCAAGAGTGGATAGATTTGGTTGAATTAGGTAGTTACTCAAATCAAAGTGGTAATAATGGTGGTTTTGGCGATTATCTCAATAATGTGATTTCGGTATCAAAAAACAAGTATTACGTCTTCTCTGCACGAGCCGGCTTAGCCGTCAACAATAATAACTTAGAATATTGGAGTGTTTGGATTGATTATAATAAAAATGGAAGCATGACGGATGCTGGAGAACAAGTATTAACCTTCATAACAAAGGGCACATACATGTACTCACAAAAGTTTCTGATACCAGCCTCTGCAACAACAGGCACAACCTGGATGAGGGTACAAATGAAACGCAATGGATTCCCTACTTCATGCGAAGTAATTCCATTTGGTGAAGTAGAAGAATATTCAATAGAAATCTTGCCCAATATCAATGACGGCGGCACTTCTAACGCAAGAGGATTTTATGTATATCCCAATCCTTTTACCGATGTATTTACTCTTGAATTCGAAGGAAATAACGCTTCTCCGACACAGGTTAGTATCATTGACCTGAGCGGCAAAGTGTTATATACATCCACTATTGAAGCACAAAAAGGGATCAACCGTTATCAATTAGATAATACTGCCAACTTATCAGACGGCGTATATATAATAAAAGTTGTCGGACAGGATATTAGTGAGACGCACAAAATCATTAAAACCTCTAGAAGGTAAAAGTTTCCTTTCTATCTATAAAAGGCAGATTTGAGACAATCTGCCTTTTTTTATTTAACCTAAATTCATATTAAAGGCAAAGTATTGTCTTTAAGAGATATATTGCTAACTGTTTGTTTTGTTGAAATTCAAATAGTCACGAATCAATATATTTCCAAATGTTTGATAATCTACTTGTTACGATTTAATTAGATGAAATTCCGCATTTGTCTAATGCGGAATTTGGGTTTATTTGATATTCAAACGCTTATTTGGGCTAAAAGAGACGGCTAAATAGGGTATAGAAAGAAGTGGACAAAATTATTTCCTAAACTTTTGTTAAAATCAATTATTGTTTGTTCTGTATTTACCGAACAAAACGTACTTTTGTGCAAATTTTTAAAAATCTTGATTGATAAGAAACATATCGAATTGATTGAAGACCTGACTTTATACCACATAGAGGTATTCAGGCTACCCCCATTGACAGCAAAAGTGTTTGCCTATCTATTGGTAGTTCAGCCCAATGATGGTCTATCTTTTGGAGAAATGGTGGATATCTTTAAAGTGAGCAAAAGTTCGGTTTCCAATAGCTTGAATCAATTGATGCAATACGGATATATCATCCAGTATAACAAAGTGGGCGAGCGGAAGAGAAGATACAAAGTAACGTCTCAATACCTTGAAATCAGACTTAGAAAAATCAAGGAAAACTTATTGAGAGAAAAATATCTAACGGATAAAATAATCCAATGTGATTGTGGAAAAGAAAACATTTCAGATCGCTTCAATTATGCCAAGGTGGATGTTTACCTCAATCACCTCAATATTACCATAGATAACCTCACTTCAACCATTGATAAATTAGATAAAATAACGCATAGCATTTAAAGTATATGAACAGAAGCATGAAATATTTTGTAGCACTTTTTTCTTTTCTGATTCTTTTTTCGTGTAAACAAGAGCAGAAACAACAACAAGCGCCTCCTCCGCCGGCTCTTCCAACTGTCGAAGCCCAGGTCAGGGATGTAGTGATTTACCAATCGTATCCGGTAAGTATAGAGGGAAAGGTCAACAACGCTGTGAGAGCCAAGATTTCAGGTTACATTACGAATGTGTATGTGGATGAAGGGCAGTATGTTTCTAAAGGCCAACCCCTTTTTAAGTTGGAGACCAATGTCCAGTCTCAAGACGCCAAAGCTGCCCGCTCTGCTGTCAATGCTGCTCAGGCCAATATTGAAGCTTCGCAAGCTGCCGTCAATGCTGCTCAGGTAGAAGTCAACAAGCTTATTCCCTTAGTTGAAAGGAACATCATCAGCAATGTACAACTTGAAACAGCCAAAGCTAATCTTCAAAGGGCACAAGGTCAGCTTGCTCAATCAAAAGCTGCTAAAAGTCAGTCTCAAGCTGCCTATTCAGCCTCTATGGCCAACATTAACTTTGGTGTCGTTAGAAGCCCTATTTCCGGTGTTGTCGGAGCTATAAACATGAGAGAAGGAAGTTTGGTCGGCCCCGGCGATCCTAATCCGATCACCACAGTGTCTGAAACCAGCGATGTCTTTGCTTATTTCTCCATGAACGAAAGCGAATATTTCAACTTCCTCGAAAAGACGGAAGGTAAAACAATTACAGCTAAATTAAATAATCTTCCTGAGGTCGAACTCATCCTCCCGAATGGTCAGACATACCAACACAAGGGCAAAATACATACCGTCACAGGACAAATCAATCCACAGACCGGCACCATTCAATTTAGGGCAACTTTTCCAAACAAGGAGAAACTGTTGAGCAATGGCAATAGTGGTGTAGTCAGAATCCCTGAAAAGATTAAAGGCGCTATCGTCGTACCTGAATCAGCGACCTTCGAACAGCAAGGTGCGACGTATGTATATCAAGTGTTTCAAGATTCTGTGACCAATACACCTGTCAAGCTCCTTTCCAGAGAAAACAACTTGGCTCTTATTACTTCCGGAATCAAAGCAGGCGATAAGGTTGTCGCCGAAGGGGTATCCAAACTCAAGCCGGGAGCTAAAATTAAAGGTATCCCGACATCCATCGATAGCATTGTTCAAGCAATAAAGCCAATATTTTAACCCATGATTAAAAAATTTATTGAAAGGCCGGTACTTTCGGCCGTCATCTCTATCCTTATTGTAATCTTGGGTATTTTAGGCTTGATTAGCCTGCCTGTGACCCAATATCCCGACATCGCTCCGCCTACAGTCAGCATCTCTGCCAACTATCCGGGAGCCAATGCCGAAACTGTGTTGAAGAGTGTGATAATCCCCATCGAAGAACAGGTCAATGGCGTCGAAGGTATGATATATATATCCTCAACAGCCTCTAATGACGGGTCTGCAAGTATCAATGTGTTCTTTGAACAAGGCACCGACCCCGATATCGCTGCCGTAAACATTCAAAATAGAGTAGCAAGAGCCACACCTCTTCTTCCTTCAGAAGTAACACGCTCCGGTGTCGTCTCTCAGAAGCAGCAAAGTAGTGCCTTGATGTATTTGTCCTTCTATTCGACCAATCCAAAATACGATGATGTTTACCTCCAAAACTATCTAAACATCAACATCATTCCGGAGATAAAAAGGATTCAAGGTGTAGGTGATGCCAATGCCTTTGGGGGAAAAACATACTCAATGAGGGTTTGGCTGCTTCCGGAAAAAATGACGGCTTATAACTTAGTGCCTTCTGATGTGACAACCGCCATCAACGAGCAAAGCCGCGAAGCCGCCGCCGGAAAGGTAGGTAGCAACTCGGGTAGTTCTTTTGAATATGTTATTCGGTATAAAGGTAAATATGATCAGGAACAAGAGTATGAAAATATAATCATCAAGTCCCTTGGCAATGGTCAGTTTTTACGACTGAAAGATGTCGCTGAAGTTAAACTTGATGCGTTGAGTTATTCAGGTGTGGGTGAAAACAATGGTTACCCCGCCATGAGTATGGGTATCTTCCAGACACCGGGCTCTAACGCCCGTGAAATCAACAACGACATAAAGGAATATCTAAAAAATATTGAAAAAAATCTACCTGAAGGCATAAGCTATACCATCAATTTTGATACCAATGAGTTTTTGGAAGCATCCATTAGTAAGGTTATTACAACGTTGTTGGAGGCCTTTGCTCTGGTTTTCTTAGTGGTATTCTTGTTCCTTCAGGACTTTAGGTCAACCCTAATACCGGCTATCGCTGTACCGGTATCCATTGTGGGAAGTTTCTTCTTCCTCAACCTCTTTGGCTATTCACTCAACCTACTCACCCTCTTTGCCTTAGTTTTAGCTATAGGTATTGTCGTGGATGACGCCATTGTCGTTGTCGAAGCCGTACATGCCAAGCTCGAAAAAGGAGAAAAAAATTCTCACAAAGCTACGGTCTCCGCCATGAGTGAAATTACGGGAGCTATCATATCTATTACCTTAGTGATGGCGGCAGTATTTATCCCCGTGACATTCTTAGAGGGGCCGACCGGCGTATTCTACCAGCAATTTGGTATCACATTGATAACGGCAATTATTATATCAGCGGTCAATGCTCTTTCTTTGAGCCCTATGCTGTGTGCCTTATTCTTGAAGAGCGGCATACACGATAAGGCTTACGAAGAGAAAAATATGGTTCGCCGCTTTTTCCATCGTTTTAACGTAGCTTTTAATACAGTAACTGAAAGATATGCTGACTTAACCGTCCATCTGTTCAGAAGAAAATGGATTGTATTCATAGGCTTATTGGCGGCTGGCGTCGTTATATGGTATTCCAACAAAACCATGCCTACCGGCTTTGTTCCCAATGAAGACAGAGGTATTATCTTTGTCAACGTCGAACTGCCACCCGGTGCGTCCATGGAGCGGACATTTAACGCCATGAAGGAGCTTGAATCTAAAGCGAAAAATGTGCCCGGTGTCAAGGGTATGACGATCTCCACCGGAAGGAGCTTCTTCTCCGGTAGTGGAAGTAACAATGGTCTTGGATTTATAAGGCTATTGCCCTTTGATGAAAGGAAAAAACACGACGAGATGTCGGTACAGAACATCACTAAAGCGCTATTTAAAGTCGTATCCGGCATTGCCGATGCACAAATAATATTCTTTACACCACCGAGTGTACCCGGATTTGGAGCGAGCGCAGGATTTGAAATTGTCGTCTTAGATCGGGGGGGACACGAAATTAAAGATGTGAGCAATGTATCCCAACAATTTATCAAAGACTTGATGGCACGACCGGAAATTCAATTTGCCCAGTCGCCGTTTAATACCAATTATCCGCAATATGAGATGTTGCTCAATACGGAAAGAGCCGAAGAGACCGGCGTCTCTGTAGCCAGCATCTTGTCAGCAATGCAAGGCTATATCGGGGGTATATATACGGCAGACTTTTCTAAATACGGAAAACAATACCGTGTTATGGTACAAGCCTTGCCCAATGCACGAGTAGATGCTAATAGTCTAAATCAGCTTTATGTACGGACAGCATCCGGTAAGATGACGCCTATATCCCAGTTTGTAACCCTTGAAAAAGTCATGGGTCCACAGACCATCAACCGTTATAATCTCTTTACATCCGTCAAGGTGACAGGCGCCAATGCTCCCGGCTTTAGTACAGGAGATGCAATACGTACGGTGACAGAAGTAGCACAGAATACACTGCCACCGGATTATACAATAGACTATACTGGATTGACTCGTGAGGAAGTGGCATCCGGTTCACAGACATTATTAATATTTATATTGAGTTTAATCTTTGTCTATTTCTTATTGGCAGCACAATACGAGAGCTTTGTACAGCCATTGTCGGTCATATTGTCATTGCCGTTGGGAGTAATGGGCGCCTTTATTGGTCAGAAATATGCAGGATTGGAAAATAATATTTACTTCCAAATAGCACTCATAATGCTCGTCGGATTATTGGCTAAAAATGCCATATTAATCGTAGAATTCGCTTTGCAGCGAAGACGACACGGCGAAACTATTGTCATGTCAGCAATCAGCGGAGCTAAAGCCCGCCTTCGCCCGATACTCATGACTTCACTGGCCTTTATCTTCGGGATGTTACCCCTCGTCTTTGCCACCGGCATCGGCGCCACAGGTAATCGATCTATAGGTACGGGTGCAGCAGTGGGATTATTGGTCGGGACAATACTCGGTGTTCTGGCAATACCGACGCTTTATGTAGTATTCCAGTATGTACAAGAAAAAATAAAACCGATAAAGTTTGATCAGCCAACATCTCAACTTTAAAGAAAGATTATTCAATTGAAGTTTGCTATAAATTGATGCCAATGAAATACACTAAATATATCTTCATCTTAACCATATCTATTACGCTGCAATCCTGCTTTGTCGCCAAGAAATACCAACGTCCGGATGATGTCATGACCGATCGACAATACCGTAACGCCATGATGTCTGGAGACAGCGGACATATATCACGAGTTCCATGGCGAGAGATTTTTTCAGACTCTTTGTTGATACAATATATCAGTCGAGGATTAGCCAACAACTTAGATGTTAGAATAGCATTGACCAATATTGAAGCGGCACAAGCCTATGTCAAGCAGGGGCAGGCTGCCTATTATCCTACCTTTAACCTGGGTGGAAGCTACGCACTTTCCTCGCCATCACTCAACAGCCAAAACTTGTCAGAGCGCATTTATGCCAATCAGTTTGAACTGTCAGGCGACTTGGCGTGGGAGGCTGATATTTGGGGTAAGATACGAAGCAATGAAAAGGCAGTACGCGCCACATATATGCAAACAGTGGCAGCACAGCAAGCCATAAAATCCCGATTAGTGGCTTCTATAGCTTCCAATTATTACCAATTGCTAGCATTGGATCAACAGAAAAGGATAGCCGAGGAAACCATAGAAAATCGTCGAAAGAGCATAGAGACTATACAAGCATTGAAGATGGCAGGTAGCGTCACTGAGGTAGCAATTAAGCAGAATGAAGCACAATGGCTCAATGCACGTGCCTTACTCGTAGATATTAACAACAATATTCATCTCCTCGAAAATGCCTTCTGTATCCTTTTGGGAGATACACCTCATGATATATCACGAACTTTGTTGGAAGCGCAAAAAGCGGATACTTTGCTGTCAGCAGGCGTGCCTATTCAGTTATTGACGGATAGACCGGATGTACTGGCAGCGGAATATGGTCTCATTAATGCCTTTGAATTGACCAATGTCGCCCGAAGCAACTTTTATCCTTCATTACGTATAACGGCAGGAGGTGGCTTCCAAAGCATCGACTTCGATAAATTCCTCAGCCCGGGCTCACTGTTTGCGACACTCGTGGGATCAATAGCACAGCCCATATTCAATGGACGTAAGATACGTACCCAACTTGAAGTAAGCAAAGCTCGCCAAGAAGCAGCCCTCCTTGATTATAAGGCGACTATCATACAGGCAAGTAGAGAGGTATCCGATGCACTGAATACATACGCATCCGCCGGAGATAAAATAAGCCTAAAAAGACAGGAATATCAGTCATATCAACAAGCAATCAACTATTCAGAAGAATTGCTCAACTTCGGCCTTGCCAATTATCTGGAGGTATTGACAGCTCGCGAAAACATGCTCAATGCACAACTTAGCTTAGTCAATACACAGTATAGCCGCCTCAACTCGATGGTTCAACTATACCGTGCAATAGGCGGAGGCTGGCAATAAATCAATGTTATTAATCCTGAATTCCTCTTAAAGGCAAAATATTGTCTTTAAGAAATATGAAGCTAACTGTTTGTTGTGTTGAAATTCAAATAGTCACGAATCAATATATTTCCAAATGTATGATATTCAACTTATTGTAATTTAGTTAGATGTAATTCAGCAATAAAGGTTTTGAAAAACCGTATAGTGCTGATAATGAGGGTTAATCCCGATGTACGAATCGTTTCAATGGTTTACAGAAACCATTGATTACGAGTCGTAAATCGATTGCGCATTAGACAAATGCGGAATTTGGGTTAAAGATAATAAAAATTTTATCTTTGTGCATCTTCCGCCCAACCATAACTATAATTCAACTATTCCTCAATGAGCATATCTTTTGAAATATTGACTCCTGAAATAACACCCCTCTATCTTGATGCTATTCTCAATGGAAAAGCAACTATAGCCATAGATAGAGCTACCTTATCTAAGATTGATATTTGCCACCAATATCTCCAGAATAGAATTCATTCTTCTGATCAGCTGCTGTATGGCATCAATACGGGTTTTGGAAGTCTGTGTAATGTCGCCGTGGAAGACGATAAAATTTCACAGCTACAAGTCAACCTAATCCGCTCCCATGCTTGTGGCGCGGGCAATGTCGTCCCCTTGGAAATAAGCCGTCTGATTCTTTTTTTGAAGATCAGAAGTCTTTCTTATGGACATTCAGCCGTTTCCACCGACTTGGTCATACGCCTCATAGAGATGTTAAACCAGGATGCCATCCCGGTGATGTATGAGCAAGGTTCACTTGGTGCAAGTGGAGATTTAGCACCATTGGCACACCTGTCTCTGCCTTTGATCGGAGAAGGTCAGGTTAGACACCAGGGGCGCATTATTCCGGGAGCGGACTATCTACAATCCATAGGAAAAAAAGCTTATGAGTTGAAGGCAAAAGAAGGTCTTGCCCTGATTAATGGAACCCAATTCTCATTGGCCTACCTTCAAGCTTCGTACCTTCTGGCAGAAAAGCTACTCAACATCGCTAATACCACCGCCGCTATGTCGATGGAAGGCTTTGATTGCCGCTTAGACCCTTTTCATCCAGCCATTCATGAAGCGAGACCCAACAATGGACAACCGGATATAGCCAGACAGATTCGCCAATTACTGAAAGATAGTCACCACATGTCTATGCCCCAGCTTTACGTCCAAGATCCTTATTCTTTCAGGTGTATCCCACAGGTACATGGCGCTACAGCCAATGCCTTTCAACACATTGCTTCCGTCATTCAAGGTGAAAGAAATAGTGTTACCGACAATCCCAATGTATTCCCGGATCAAGATTTGGTGTTATCAGGAGGTAACTTCCATGCACAGCCACTCGCCTTAGCCAGCGACTATCTGGCTATCGCAACAGCCGAATTAGGCAGTATCTCCGAGCGGAGACTATTCCTCCTTATTTCAGGACAGCGGGGACTTGAGGCATTTTTAACAACTTCTCCCGGCCTTCAATCCGGATTTATGATAGCTCAATATACAGCTGCCGCCATCGTCAGCATGAATAAACAGCTTGCAACACCTTCCAGTGTAGATAGCATTGTATCCAGCAATGGGCAGGAAGATCACGTAAGTATGGCTGCCAATGCCGGCGTCAAACTGTGGACTATCGTCAATAATGTCCACACCGTATTAGCGATAGAATGGATGGCTGCATGCCAGGCAGTCGAAATGAAGCAATATAGGATAAGTCCTCAGCTAAAAAAATTGTTTGACCTCTATCGTACTTATGTTTCCTTCGTCAGTGAAGACCGTAGCTTACAGCCGGACTTTCAAAGAACAAAAGAATTTTTTAATGATCTCAACGGCTTTATATCCTAATGTCAACCTTAGAGCAACATATTGAAGTAATAATATTTACCGCCGATTCTCCGGTAACGTCTGATTTTATTAGTGAAATGTTGAGCCAGATCCACGGCTCCACCATAACACCACAGCAAGTTGAAGACCATATTAATAGCATTCGCAAGCGGTATCATGACAGCAATGCCATATTTGACATCTTTCCAATAGCCGGTGGATTTCAACTTCTGACCAAGAAAGTGTATGATCCGGTCATCACCCACGTGCAGAGCAATTTGAACAAAAAAAGGCTTTCTCCCGCAGCATTAGAAACTTTGTCCATCGTAGTATATCGTCAACCCGTCACAAAAGCAGTAATCGAAAGCATTCGAGGCGTCAACAGCGACTATGCTTTACAAAAACTGCTTGAAAAAGGATTGGTCAAGATAATAGGACGCAGTGATGATGCCGGCAGACCACTATTATATGCAGCCGGAAATGGATTTTTAGAACACTTCGGCTTAAATGACCTCAACGACCTGCCCAAGTTGAAAGAATTCAAAGCGCCTGAAGAATCCATTGGTACCCCGATTTTAGAAGAAGAATAAACCTCTTACCTTTAAAACTGTTATACGTCAATATATACTGATGATGGAAAAAGAATTGATTAATAGGGTTGCCAATAGCCCACTTATTACATTGGATTTGGAGCAACATCAACCTACATGGAATTATCTTGCCTTCGACATTAAAGATTATCTATTTCAAGGATTACTTTTAAGAGAAAAAGACTTCAGACAAGCACTTAAAGAGTATGATTGGTCATTGTGCGAAGGTAAAGATCTACTTGTGTACTGTTCTAACGATGCCATCATTCCGATGTGGGCATATATGCTTATCACTACTTGTGCAATGCCATTTTCAAGTGCAATATATCAGCAAAACGAAGCCGATTATCGCTCAATGCGATGGGTGGATACGATCCGCTCATTAGACTTATCAATGTATGATGGTAAAAAAATGATTATAAAGGGATGTAGCGAAAACCCTATTCCACCTGCTGCCTATGCAATGATTACTGCCCGATTATTGCCCATTGCCTCATCCATCATGTTTGGTGAGCCATGTAGCACAGTACCGGTGTACAAAAAGCCTTTACAATAATCTTAAATTTACTACAAAATCGTCAACAGCCTCAGTGAAAGTATTTACGACTAAGTCTCAGCTTAAAACTTATCTCGACCGACATCGCCGTAAAGGACATTCTATTGGCTTTGTACCCACGATGGGAGCACTTCATCAAGGGCATTTGTCTTTGATAGAATTTAGCAAAGCAGAATGTGACGTTACTGTATGTAGTATCTTTGTCAATCCAACTCAATTCAACGATCCAGAAGATTTTAAAAAATATCCACGTACCATAGAACAAGATTCAAACCTTCTTCGAGAAGTGGACTGTGAGGTTTTGTTTTTGCCCTCTGTCGATGAGATGTATCGTGACTTTGTGCCTATTCATCCTGACCTACAAGGTATCGATTCCGTTCTTGAAGGCTCATTCCGCCCGGGACACTTTGATGGCGTTGTACAAGTGGTTTATTTGCTATTACAAGCTGTACAACCAACCTATATCTTCATGGGACTCAAAGACTATCAGCAACAACTCATTGTAAAAAAAATGATGGATTCTATGAATCTAAATACAACTCTCAGGGCTTTGCCAATCATGAGAGAGGATTCCGGTCTTGCTATGAGTAGTCGCAATGTCAGGCTCAGTCCCGAACAAAGGCACGATGCCGCTGCCATATATAAAACACTGTTTCTCGCCGCACAATCCTTGAAGAAAGGTATCGACATCATTTCTGTGCTGGAAGATGCTACCCTTGAATTTAAAAAATATGAATGCCGTCTGGAGTATATGTCAATATGCAACGCTGATACCTTGGAGCCTATCCATCAGTATAATCCCGATATTCCGACTATCATTTTAATAGCGGTGTGGTGGGGCGAAGTCCGATTGATAGACAATATCTATGTAGGCTAATTGTAATTAAAACAACAAAATTCTCTTTAACAATACAGTGTATGCGATTAAACTTTTTGATATTATTCCTGATAATCTCATTTTTCATTGCTTGCAGACTGGGAGAACCATCGGATTCTCCATCTCCCTCCAAAATTAATCTCCCTCTTACTTCGGTCGATAGTGTAAAGGTTTTGGAAGATGGAGCTTATTGCTATCGATATATGATGGATAGGGATACATACGACATCAGCTTGGTATTAGATAAAGGAAAGGTAACCGGTGAAATATTGTATAAAGACTTCGGTAAAAAGTCGAAAAGAGCTGCCTTTTCGGGCTTTATTAAAGAAGATATCATCTGTGTAAAATCCCAAAAATCCAAAGGCACATATAAGCCGATGGATGAAATGTTTTTTAAGTTGCGTGGCCGACTTTTGATAGCCGGTGAGGTTGATAAAACAGACCAGTCTGACACTTTGCAACCAATATTGTCTGATGCTGTCCGCTATGAGGGTCTCGTGTATAGCCTTATATCCTGTGAGCTATCAATCGTTCGGTAAAGTACAAATATACCTTCTAAATACTAAACTCGAATTCATATAATTGGCCACAATATGAATATGGGTTGAAATACCATGCATACTGGAAGATACTCAAAATCTACTCTAATTCCAATTGCCCAAAATACAGCTACAAACTCCATAAATCCTACGTTAAAATAAAATCACCCAATTCAAACAGAAAAATCAATCACATTTTACTACATTTATGCCATTCCTAACCAAACAATACAAAAAGGAAATTGATGATTTTGCACAATGGTATAACCGGCTTTTTCCAACTTGAAATACATTTGCTTCGATGTTCATCGGGATTGATAGACTCCTCTAGTAAAAAAATGATGTTTTTAGCAGCCAATCAATATTCTTTAATATCAGCTGCAATCCCCTACTCGAAAAACGGAGTTGAGTATGGTTGCTAACGAAAAATGTATTTATTGATAAAGAATGAATGAATTTAACGTTAGTCAGAACCATAAATGAAAAAGACAGTTCAAAAATTAACAACTAGACAGACGACAAAAATATACAACTGCAAAATGGCACATTTGGTTTTTGCCAACACGCAGCCAAAAGTTGAAAAACCAATAGAACCTTTTTTACTAACGCTCTGACTGCCATTTCACCAAAAAAAACTTAACTTAACCGATTGAAATAAAAAAAATAAAAATTGTAATTGGAAATAAGAGAATTGAAGCCAAGAAAGGCACTGAACAAAGCCTTTTTAAAAGTAAAACCAAATAGGACTGAAATTGAGGGTTTCAAAACCAATCTCATTACTTTACTCGAACGTACCAATGAAACTGAAAGTGAAGAGTTTCACAAAAACCTGATTTCCGACTTTCTGAAAGATACTTATTACAAACAAAATCATTTCATCAATACCAAAGGTAGAAACGACCTTGTTATTCACAACGGACAAAATGCAAATTCAACTGTTGGTGTTATCATAGAAGCCAAAAAACCGACCAACAAAGCCGAAATGATTACAACCCAAAAGCTTAATGCAAAGGCTTTTCAGGAATTGGTGTTGTATTATCTAAGAGAAAGAATTACGCTTAAAAATCTTGAGATAAAACATTTGGTGGCAACCAATATCAACGAATGGTTTATTTTTGATGAACACTTGTTTGAACGACTTTTTGCTCAAAACAAATCGTTTGTCAAACAGTTTGAATACTTTGAAGTCAGCAAGAAAACGACAGATGTCTTTTACAAGGAAATTGCCGAGCCGTTTATTGCCAATATTACTTCTGAGATTGAATTTACTTACTTCAACATTCAGGAATATCAAAAACCTTTGCGCAACGCCAACAAAGAAGATGATAATTCGCTGATTGCTTTGTTCAAACTGCTTTCGCCCGAACATCTTTTAAAACTTCCGTTTGCCAATGATAGCAACAATCTTGACAAACGCTTTTATAGTGAATTGTTGCACATCATCGGTTTGAACGAAACCAAAGTGGGAAGCAAAAAAATCATCGAGCGAAACAAAGCAGGAGAAAGAAACACGGGAACTATTTTGGAAGATGCCATTATCCAGTTGGACAGTTTGGATAAGCTCAACCGATTGGAAAAACCCAGCCAGTTCGGAAAAACCAAAGACGAAAAACTTTTTAATGTTGCTTTGGAACTTTCCATCACTTGGATAAATCGAATTTTATTTTTGAAATTGTTGGAAGCTCAACTCATCAATTATCACAAAAGCGATAAATCATATTCATTTCTGAATTTTGAAAAAATCAAGAATTATGATGACCTGAACAGTTTGTTTTTTCAGGTATTGGCACGCAAGTATGATGAACGGAACGAAGATGTGAAAAAGGCTTTTGAAAAAGTGCCTTATCTCAATTCATCGCTTTTTGAGCCAACCGATATTGAACAAGTTACTTTGTTTATCAGCAACCTGAAAGATGAAAAGACCATTCCTATTTTTTCGCAAACCGTGCTGAAAAACCAACAAGGCAAAAAACAAACTGGCAATATTTCCACGTTGCAATATTTGTTTGAATTTTTAGATGCTTACGATTTTGGAGCAGAAGGCGGAGAAGACATTCAGGAAGATAATAAAACGCTGATAAACGCTTCCGTTCTTGGGTTGATTTTCGAGAAGATAAACGGCTACAAAGACGGTTCGTTTTTCACTCCGGGTTTTATCACAATGTATATGTGTCGGGAAACCATTCGTAAAGCAGTTGTGCAGAAGTTCAACGAAACCAAAAATTGGAATTGCCAAGACCTGAACGAACTTTACAACAAAATTGACAACCTCAAAGAAGCCAATGACATTGTAAACAGTATCAAAATTTGCGACCCTGCCGTAGGTTCAGGTCATTTTTTGGTTTCGGCACTCAATGAAATTATTGCCGTAAAAAACGACTTGAAAATTTTGCAAGACCGTGACGGCAAACGCTTGAAAGAATATCAGGTGGAAGTGGTAAATGATGAATTGATTGTAACAGACGAAGAAGGCGAACTTTTTGAATACAATCCAGGTAGCAAAGAAAGCCAACGAATACAGGAAACGCTGTTCTACGAAAAGCAAACCATTATTGAAAACTGCCTTTTTGGTGTGGATATCAATCCCAATTCGGTAAAAATTTGCCGTTTGCGTTTATGGATTGAACTTTTAAAAAATGCCTATTATAAAAACACTACGGAATTGGAAACACTTCCGAACATTGATATCAACATTAAAAACGGAAATTCTTTGGTGAA
This sequence comes from Saprospiraceae bacterium, assembly GCA_018057925.1. Lineage (GTDB taxonomy): Bacteria > Bacteroidota > Bacteroidia > Chitinophagales > Saprospiraceae > Parvibacillus. Next base: position 1,947 of record JAGPCT010000046.1, on the reverse strand, counting down.
CCGTTTTGCTTTGGATGCCGACTTGAAAACGGCTTTAAAAAACAGCAAATGGAATATCAACAGTTACCGATTGGCGGTAAATACCTACCGAAAAGCGGAAAACAAAGAACAAAAAAGAGAAATGGAACAACTTATTGCCACCATAAAATCGGATTTCAGAAGTGAAGTTTCGTTGAACGACCCGAAAGTAAAGAAGCTAAGTAAACTCAAAGGTGAACTCACTAATCTGGCCTCACAAACGAGGTTGTTTGAAATGAGCAAAAAGGAAAAAGCCGATTGGAACAAGAAAGTGCAACAACTGACCGAAGAAACCAAAAAATTCGAAACGGAAATTGAAGAAATAAAAGCCAACAAGATTTTTGAAAACGCTTTTGAATGGCGTTTTGAATTTCCCGAAGTGCTGAATGATGATGGTGATTTTGTGGGCTTTGATGTGGTGATTGGGAATCCGCCCTATATACCATTAGAAGCATTTGAAATTAGCGAAAGGAAATTTTTCAGTAACAAATACTCTCAATTAGAAAGGAAATATGAAACATCCGTTCCGTTTATTTTGGAAGGATTAAGCTTCCTCAATAATAAGGGTCATTTAGCTTACATAGCACCGATCACTTGGCAAACAGGAGAAAATTATTCAAAATTTAGAAATTACTTCTTTGGAAATTTCGGACTTGAAAAACTAATAAATCTGCCTTTCAACATTTTTGAAGATGCTTATGTAGATACAGCTCTTTACTTTATTTGTAAAGAACGTAAATCGTATTATTCAATCTACGCTTTTGATAAGAAAGCTAAAGTTGAATCTTTAGAAAACTTAGAATACATTAAATTCAAAGTATCCGAAATCAAATCTCCTGACTATAAATTAATTATTGACAAAACAGCACATCAGTTTTCAAGGTTTGATTCGGAAGAGTTTGTGCAATTTGGTTCAATAACCAAATCAACACAAGGATTGTCGGGCAGTAATTTCCCTGAAGCAAATGATGAAAGCTCTGATTTTATCTTTCCTTTTCTTGCAAAAGGAAATGTTTACAATTATTATTTGATAAAAGATAGCGTTTACAACACTGATTTATCCGACAAAAAAAACCTCATTCAATTCTATCAAGCAGAATCTAAAATTTTAATAAGGCGGATAATCAGCCGTCAAAATAGGCTTTCAGTTACTTACTGCAACGAGAAATTAGTGTTCAAAAAGGACATCAACCCCTTTATACCAATTGATGACAAATTTGATTGCCTATTTCTTACGGGCATTATTGCGAGCAAACTAATATCATTCATTTACTTAAACTCTTCTTCAATAGCTACTAAAGACGATTTTAGACAAACAACATTAACAGAATTAAGAAAACTCCCTATTCCAAATGTTGATGAAAACAAACAAAAGAATATAAGCGGAATAGCTAAGAAGATATTAGAAGTCAAGAAAACACAACCTAATGCAGACACTACCAATTTAGAAACCCAAATAGACCAATTGGTTTACCAACTTTACGAGTTGACCCAAGAAGAAATAAAAATTGTGGAAGGAAATTAGTTTATGACATTAACTCAAACAGGAAATTATAGAGAAGAAATTGACAAATTATTGGGTCAATACGTGGAAGCTATAAAAAGGCAAACAGCAAATAATTTAAACAGCGAAGCTGTTACAGCAGAAGGCTTTTTTCGTAATTTTCTAAATTTACTTTTTGGAATAAACCTTTCAAAAGACAAAATCGGAAGTCCAACTTACGAAACGATTGACTTACACGATACGGAAAGAAAAATTTGTTTTCAAGTAACGGCAAACAATACAAGCACAAAAGTTAATAGCTGATGTATCATGAAATAGGTTGACAACAAAAATGTGGAAAACTTTTCTAAAATTTGTAAAATGAGACCAAAAGAGCGAAAAGTTTTTTCAGAAAATTTCAAAAGAGAGCAGGTTTCCCGTATAGA
>JAGPCT010000012.1 GCA_018057925.1 Saprospiraceae bacterium | reverse complement strand
AACACTTTTCTTGAAAATTCATTTCCACCTTTCATTTTTTATTCTATTTTTACAGTTAAATAATAAATGAAAAACGTAATCAGAGTAGATTGTTGGATATCGCTCACCGGAGGTGTCGCTTGAACAAACAGTTTTGCGTCAGGCGGGCTGAAGTGCAAACTTGGAGCTTTGTGCTTCTAATAAACTTTAGTAATAAATTGAAACTTTGTGCTCCGAAACCCGCCCGAACGCAAAGCCCTAAACCGTTGCACCATTCTAAAACGACAGAAAGCGAACGATTTGTCAGGGAAATTTTGTAAATTTGTAAAGAGATATAAAGTGAAATATTATGTTTAACACAATTGAAATAGACAGAAATAACCTGACAATTATGGGAATAAAATTCGCAGACATAAAAACTCTTGAAAGCACTGCAAACGCTTTGGGTAGTAATATGTTTGAAGGCTTTAAACCAACACCAAAAGGAATTGAAATTATAAGGGACTATGTGACAGGAAAAATATCACTAGCAGAGCTTGTCATATTTGCCAAACAAAAAGCCTATGTCTAATTCCTACAAATACATAGACCCTGACTTCACCTACACAGACCCTAAAACAGGACTTTTAAAAAATTTACAAGACATTACCGACCCTGACATATTACTCTTTGTTGAAAGTGATGTGGTAACAAAACGACTTCAAGAACTTTATGAAAACCAATAAAAATAAAGAGTATTGACAGCCTTTTTGAAATTCATAGACACTTGTTTCAAGATATTTACACTTGGGCAGGAAAGAAACGAATTGTTGAAATAAGCAAAGAAGGAAAACAATTTTTTCCTACTTCACATTTTGACAATGCCTTCAGATACATTAACCAATTAATTACCGATTTCAAGAAAATTCCAATAGAGTATAAAAATCAGTTAGCCGATAAATTAGCCGAAATTTTAGATAACATAAACTATTTACATCCATTCAGAGAAGGAAACGGAAGAACGCAAAGAGAATTTTTAAGGCTGTTGGCATTGGAAAAAGACTTAACCCTAAATCTCAACCCACCAGATAATAAAAGTGTTTACGAACGATATATGAAAGGAACAATTAAAAGTGAGCTAAAGACTTTGACAGAATTAATTTTAGAACTGATTGATGAGAATGAAAAATAGAAGAACGGTGCAAAACAAACAAATTGGCAATAGAGCCGGAGAAGTTCTTCTATTGAGTCCCGATATTTTTCGGGATGCAAGGTTGAACAGCAGTAATTCTATTCAATCCCAATACTTCGGGATGCTAAAAGCGGCTCCATCGCCAATTTGCAAACCGTTGAACAAACCCTATGTGTATTTATGTGATAATCAGGTAAATATAATACAATATGGCATTGTATTTGCATAGATATTTATTAAAAAAATATCATGAAAATTCAAGCTAAAATTGAAGCATGGAATCGAGAATTTTAAGAGTTTATGATTCTGAAATAGAAACGATACCCGAAGATCCGGATTACCTATACACCTATCTACAAAATAAAGCACCACCCAATATCAATACCTTGCATACCGGAAGAAGCTCAAACACCACTCTATATTCTATTGCCCAAAATACACCTACAAACTCCATAAATCCTACCATAAAATAAATTACCCAATTGAAACAGAAAAACTGCCCACTTTTTACTACATTTATGCCATTAGTAACCAAACAGTAAGAAAAGGGAATGAATGATTTTGCACTATAGCATGTCCGGCTTTCCCGATACAGCGGGACAGGCTGTCCAACTTGAAATACAATTGTCCCGGCTTATCGGGGTTGATCGGCTTGTACAGGCAGGCAAATGCTTGTTGTATAATGCCAATCAATATTCCTTAATGTTAGCAGCAATATTACCGCAAGACCCACATAAATAACAGATTCAATGAAAAAAATAAGTCTTCTAATTTTAGCTATTTCGACAGTTGCAATAGTGTACGGACAAGATGTTCAAGTCGTCAAAAAATATACAGAAATACAAAACCACACGGTAAAGACGTTTAACATAATTGACAATGCTTTTAATCTTGATGGAAAACAAAAAGTAGCGACACTAAAGGGGTTTTCTCTAAATACTGGCAAACAGACAATTGCAACCTTGTTTAACTCATTTTGGGACAACGCAAACAAATTGGGTGGAAATTCATTTACCTTGGACAGTGTTTCAACTTCTGGCGACACGACCTCAATCATTTTGACGGCTTATTATCTGACAGAGGAGGATATCAAAAATAATTTAGAGTTGTACCCAAAAAATATGGTTTATGTTATCGGTGACATTGATAAAAAACAGAAAAGTAAAACCATAAAATTTAACAACCGAAAATTATCACTCAACCCAATGCAGTATCTTTCCTATCAAAATTCTGTTGGTGAAGAGGCTATCGTAAGTATTGGAGGAATTTTAGGAGCGAAAGTTTGGATTGTTGGTAAAGAAGGACGTTTGCCAAAACATTTATCAGTAAATGGATTTGGTATTGGCCCAGGTTCGTTTAACACGGTTAGCGTTAGTTTTAATACAGGACGAATATATCCTGTTGACTTAAACTTTGGGCAATTTTTAGTGAAAGTACTGAAAGAACAAAAATAAAGTCGAGTAGGCAAAGGGGAATTTCACCCCTAAGCCTCTCACAGAACCGTACGTGAACCTCTCGATTCATACGGCTCTTCTTAAACCAAGTTTGCTAAGGTCGAAAATCCTCGTATTGCCAGTGTTCAAACAAATTCGGATAACTTCGTGATAGGCTCTGCAAATACTTGTATGCCTTGACCCAACGTTGTTTCCTGTACCTCCGGTATTTGTTGCGTATCCATTTTACAAGGCGTATGTGCAATAAGCGGAATACTTTCCGCATTTCGCTCATTCGGAACTTGCCATAGTAGTTTATCCAACCTCGAATTTTGAGCTTCATCAGTTCAGCAATCCTGCTGATTGGGAAGTGTACCCAACGATGAAAATCCATCGCTTTCAACTCGCTTACTATCTTGCTACTGCTCTTTTGGCTGATGGCAGGGCTAATGTAACCGGCAAATAAGAATGTAGTGTTTTCGGAAAATAAGAATGCATTATTTTCAGGGTGAATAAATGGAAATCATCTTTTGGGCTCTATTTCAAAAAGCTGTTTTCTTCTATTTTTGACTTTATAATTTTTCCAAATAAAATAAATTAGTCTTTTTAATCCTTGCTTCTTGTTCTTTTATATTGATGTTTCTAAGGCACGACTAATTATTTTGATTTACGGAACATCATTCCTGCTGAAGTAAACACGTGAGTGTCTAAGTAATCAGCTGCCTCAGGATTATATAACATATAGGCATATTTAAGAGTGGCGCCATAAAAATAATAATCCAGTTGATCCATCTTTTCAAGCGTGCGCACGTCTCTCAATACGGCAAAGCCATTTGTGCCATTCTGACAGAACTTGACGATGGAGGAATAAAAATAATCGCCTGCCATTAGATATCTGGGCTTTGGGACATATTTATTCATGACCGCTGCTGAGTATAAGGCTTGTGGTCGAAGAAGATATGAAGCGGAGATTATTTGTTTCGTCTTGTAATTCATCTGCTCCGGCGCAATACCATATTCTGCCCAATATCGAATTACGGATTCAAAGGCAGATATAGCCTCAGGCTGATTATTGAACATGGTCAGCAAAGCCGGGAAATTGCAGGATTGCATCGAAAACTCCGGATGTACTTGTGTTCCATAGTTCATATTCCCATTTTCATACCAGGTACCATTGTCCGTGTATTCCTTGAGGTACTTAATAATTGCAGTGACATAATGCGTAAAAAAGGCATACAATTCAGCACTATTGAAAAGTACAGCAGCTTTATAAAGGTTATCTATCCAGATTTCATTACCTTCCATGATATTGGATTCCGGATTTGTCCATTGTCCTGACCTGATATCTATGGCTGAGCCCAATAATCCAATCTTAGATTTTCGATTGTACAATGCCTTTACGCTTCCCAGTTCATTTTTATAATATGTAGAGTCACCTGAGTATTTTGTGAGCATACCATATTCAAGGAGAAGCCCGCTCAATTCATCCGGTGTACAATTGTTACCACTTACCTCTCCCGTTTTTAAGTTGATATTACGATAGCTGAGCCCCCACGGAGATTTAAAGACGGGTTTCAGTCGTTCGCCCAAATTGACTGCTAAATCCAGCCATCGATCATCGTGATCTATTTCATAGGCAGACAATAGGCCACCAAGAACTACATGAACTACTTCCGCATGATTGACTACTATATCTCTATCAAAGTTTAATCGGCTTAATATCAATTCTTTACACTCATCAGCTTCTTCATTCAGGCCCATCATTTTCAATGTTGAATATGCGGAAAGTGGCGTATATAGCAATGATTCTGCATAATAATCCTTGGGCATCAGCGACAAAGGCCTTACCTCATCATGTCCCCATGCAAATTTCTTATAAGTATTCCATGATTGAACCATCTGGGCTTTGACATCAGTTGACATGGAGTCTTTATTGATATCTCTTACTGGTATGTAAAAGGGTTTAGAGCCCTTTAAAGTAACTTTACATGAGTAAAGGCATGGAATCAAAAATACCAAGCCCAATATTTTTATAAACCCAATAAACTTAGTATCCAAAATGACGTTTATCATGAAATTCTTTAATTAGAAGTCCGAAGTTGAGAAAATTTTTACTTAATTTGGGCTGTCAAAACAAATATATTTTGAAGCACATTGTATTTATTTCATTTTTAACGTGTTTTAGTTTTACTTTATTAGCACAACAATTACAACCTACTCCATCCAATCAAATATTTCTCAACCTTCAGAAATTAAATGTCTTGGGCAATGCTATGTATTTAGCTGCTCACCCGGACGATGAAAACACCAGGCTGATTTCTTATTTAACGCATGAGAAAAATTTCAGGACAACATACCTTTCATTGACCAGAGGAGATGGTGGTCAGAACCTTATCGGAACGGAGCTTGGTGCTTCATTAGGGGTATTAAGGACGTTAGAACTATTACGAGCACGGTCAGTAGATGGTGGCAACCAATGGTTTACCCGCGCCAATGACTTCGGCTTTAGTAAGCATCCGGATGAAACCTTAACTTTTTGGAATGAGGACGAAATCCTGAAAGATATTGTTCACGCCATTCGCAAGTTTAAACCGGATTTTATCATCAATAGATTCAGTACCAAAAACCCGGGAGAGACGCATGGTCACCACAGCGCATCGGCTTTGCTTGCAGATAAAGCAATTATCTTAGCCGCCGACCCCGCCTATAAGATACCCGGCTCACCCTACCCTGCTTGGCAAGTGAACAACATGTTTTTCAATACATCCTATTTTTTTTACAAGTCACAGGAAGAATTTGACAAAGCCGATAAAAGTGAATTATATAAAGTAGATTGTGGGCTTTATTATCAGCTTTTAGGCTTATCAAATGGCGAGATAGCCGCCAAAAGTCGTAGCATGCACCGCTGTCAAGGCTTTGGTAGCGCCTATTCAAGAGGAAGCAGCATGGAATACTTAGAATTGCTTACCGGTCATGGCCCTAAAGATAAAACCAAACCATTTGATGATGTAAATACAGGCTGGACGAGAATCGAAGGGGGACAAGCAATAGGGCAACAATTAGAAAATGTCATTCAACATTACGATTTTAATAATCCTGCAAAGTCCTTACCCCAATTAATTGAAATCGCTAAATTGATTCCAAAAGTTCAAGATCCATTCTGGCGAGAAATTAAAACTGCAGATATCAATTCAATTATTCTCGACTGTATGGGCTTCTATTCTGAAGCTGTAACCAACCAAAAGACAGTATGTCCCGGAGATTCCATTGCTGTCAACATGGAATATGTAGTAAGAACTGAGACACCATTTACATTGGAACAAATCTCTTTATTAGGCGACAACTTGTCCTCTTCTGTCAATGAAATTCCATACAATAAGTCTATGAAGGAAACTTTCAAAATTAAAATTGACGCATCAACCCAATTAACTTCACCTTACTGGCTTCAGGGCAAATCCTCTCCCATGATGTATGACGTACGTAATCGTGAACTAATCGGCAGACCGGAGAATGTTTATCCACTTACAGGAACTCTCAAATTGAAAATATATGATTATGACCTTACACTTCCAATCAATATCTTGTACAAAGATGTTGATCCGGCATACGGTCAGAGGTATGGCGAAGTTCAAGTTATTCCACCTGTCGCCATTAACATGAAAGATAACGCCATCATTGCCAATCGGAATGGTGAAACACAAATACATTGTACAGTATATGGATTTAAACCGGATGTATCAGGCCAGTTAAAACTTGATTTACCCAAGGGATGGAAGTCTATTCCAGAATCCTATTTAGTCAACTTGAAACTTAAAAACGAGTCCAAAGATTTCACGTTTCAAATAAAAGGTCCCGTTTATGAAGGAATTGATTCAGTAGGCGCCCAACTCTTTAGTGACGGCATTCTCTACAATAGAGGTTTTCAAGAAATAAAATACGAACACGTCCCGTACCGTATCATTAATATAAGCAATAAAATTCCAATATCCGTTCTTCCACCCGTACACAGCAAGGAATTGATTGGTTATATCGAAGGCGCAGGCGATCTGGTATTCCAATCCTTACGTTCTGCAGGATATCATATAGAATTGATATCTCCGGAACATTTCGACCTCGAGCATTTTAAGCAGTATAAATCAATTCTCGTAGGCATCAGAGCTTTTAATGTATTGGATAATGCTGCTATTTTAAATAAAAACCTCAATGAATATGCGGCATCCGGCGGACGTGTCATTGTTCAATACAATACCAACAGAGGTCTTAATGTTAAAAATATTGGACCTTACGACCTAAGCTTAGGCAGGTCAAGGGTAACAGATGAACACGCCGAAGTAAAAATACTCCAACCCAATCATCCGATATTTAATAAGCCCAATAAAATTACTGAAAAAGACTTCAATTATTGGGTTCAGGAAAGAGGATTGTATTTTGCGGACAAATACAGTGAGCAATATCAACCCTTGCTGGAAATGAAGGACAAGGGAGAGCCCAACCATTTGGGAAGCTTGATATATGCCGACTATGGCAAAGGTTCGTATATTTACACAGGGCTGGTATTTTATAGAGAATTACCGGCAGGCATTCCGGGTGCATACCGTTTGATAGAAAATTTATTGTATAGTAGGCCTAAATAACGCTCTGAATGGATGAAGAAAAAAAGTGGCGCAAAGCATATTGGTTGGTAATCTCAATCATGATTTTAACCATAATTCTTTTCAGGTTGATACAAATTAAATACAACCATATATGAAGGAATTAGATTGGGTTATATTAATAGCGACACTTTTATTTATCACCATTTATGGTATAGCAAAGAATTTAAAAAATCAGACTTCAGAATCCTATGTTGTCGGCAATAGGGACATGAAATGGTATGCGATATGCATATCTATCATGACGACACAAGCGAGTGCAGTGACCTTTATATCCACTCCCGGCCAGGGATTTGTGGACGGGATGCGATTTGTACAATTTTATTTTGGTTTACCCTTGGCGATGATTGTGTTGTCCGTATTTTTTGTACCACTCTATTATAAAATGAGAGTACAGACAGCTTATCAGTTTTTAGAACAGAGATTTGATTTAAAAACAAGAAGTCTTACCGCCTTACTCTTTTTAATACAAAGGGCAATGGGTGCGGGATTGACGATATATGCGCCTGCAATCGTATTAAGTGTGGTAATGAGTTGGAATTTACAATGGACGATTGTGGCATTGAGTATTCTTACTATAGCATATACAACCCTCGGAGGTTACAAGGCTGTAGCTCAGACACAACAATATCAAATGATTGTAATATTTGCCGGTCTTTTCATTACATTTTTTATTTTGTTGTATCAACTTCCGGATGGAGTCGGGCTTTCAGAAACGATGACACTGGCAGGACAAAGTGACAAGATGCACTTGGTGGACTTTAACTTTGACCCGGAGAATAGATACAATATATGGTCAGGCATATTTGGGGGATTCTTTTTATTTATGTCATATTTTGGTACTGACCAATCACAAGTAGGCCGTTATCTTTCGGGAGCCAGCATCCGCGATAGCAGGTTGGGACTTTTATTTAATGGTATCTTAAAGATCCCTATGCAGTTTTTTATTCTGTTTTTAGGCGTGTTGGTATATGTGTTTTTTATTTTTAACAAAGCCCCATTGCATTTTAACCCGGTCAATGAGAAAGAGGTCACAACAGGTATTTATAAGGAAGAATGGAATAGGTTGAATACGGAGTATGATGCATTGTTTAATCAGCGTAGGTCTGCCTATTTGAACAGTCTTGAAAAGGATGATAAATCCATTTTAGTTGAACGATATGACGCTCAACTTAAGGATTTGAGAATACAAGCTGATAGCCTGATCAAGTTGACTAATCCGTCCCTGGATACCAATGATAAAGACTATGTATTTATATCTTATATTTTAAAATACCTTCCTGCGGGAATAGTTGGACTGTTGATAGCCGTGATATTCTCAAGTAGTATGTCGAGCAAAGCATCGGAATTAAATGCACTTGCCTCAACCTCCATCGTAGATTTATATCGGCGTACTGTACGAAGAGGCAAGTCGGATCGGCATTATTTATTGGCAACCAAGTGGATGACTGTTCTATGGGGCATCTTGGCGATGCTTTTTGCTATGTTTAGCAGTTTATTTGAAAATCTAATCCAGGCGGTCAATATAGTTGGCTCATTGTTTTATGGAGCAGTATTGGGTGTTTTTGCTGTCGCCTTTTTCTTTAAAAAAATAGGTGGGAATGCGGTATTCTGGGCTGCAATCGTTTCAGAGTTAATCATCCTCTTGTTGTATTTACTTGGCGAATTAAATATATTCACTATCGCTTATTTGTGGTATAACCTCATAGGATGCGTGCTGGTTATACTATTTGGACTTTTATTTCAAGCTGGTCAAAAGAAGAAAACATCTGACATTTAGGCTTAATATCCATTATATATAAAAGTAGACTAATTTGCAACTTCATTTAATTGATTAGTTTTAAAACTTCCTCACCGTTTTGACAGTATTTTGAGGACATAATGTGTTGCTCCTACTGTAAAATTTTTTCTAAACTGCATGTCATATACCATCTATAAGATTGATTATTACCAAATTATGCATAGTTAATAAGTATATGGTTTGTAAATAATGTATGTGGCGTACTTACCAAATTAATATCAAATTTCAGGGATGGTTCTACTCTGGAGCTTGCGTTGTGAATTCTGAATGAAATTTGCCAACCTTCATTTAAAGAAATTAAAAGAGTAGTGGTGGAATTGTCCTGATAAACTACTTCGATTAATCTTGATGGGAGTTTTAATCTTGGAATTTTTGCTTTCGGTTTGATATTTTCAAATGGTAAATTCAAACTTCCATGCAAATTGTAGGCTTGGATTTCAACTTGTTTTTTTCCTTTAATGACTTTATAAAAATCTTTGTTCCCAACTAGATAGTGTACTAAATTTTCAGCAATGATATTCGGATTTTCCTTATCAAGTCGGATAAGTTCCTTTCTAAAGGCGTTCAAAATCGGAAGATAAACGACTTCGTGCATATTTTCTATACTCGTCCATTTTGTGCTTTTGTCTTTGCTCCGGACTGCTGCAAGCATATCGAAAACTGGTTTTATTTCTTCAAAATATGCTTGAGAACAAGGAACGCCAAACCATTTGTCACCAAAATCAATCGACTGTGAAAGTCTTGAATGTTTCACTGCTCTATGATTATTTTTTGCCGAAACACCAATTTCCCATTTCTGTAATGAACGAATTAAAATAACATCTCGGACATCACCTGATTGTCCCATTTGGTCTGATGTAATTTCAAGTTCTAAAACATCATCTTCACTTATGTCGTTTGACAGTTTTGGCTCAATATCAATTAAGAAATTTATGGCTGAACTTGCTGTAATTCTATAAGTTTCTTGTATTTTTTCATTAAAACTGTCAAAAAATCCTTTTGCTGTTTCATAAGGCTCATTTTTGTTTATCGTAACAAAAGTTAAGACCTTTAAACGATGATAAAACTCATCTAATAAGGCAAATTCAAAGGCCTTTCCATTTACTACTTGAATAGACATTATAAAGCAATTTGTTGATATCTCACTTTCAAAATATCATCTATTTTCATTTCCGCATTCTCTATTTGTGCTTTTATATTTTCTGCCAAAAATTTTGCGAGATTCACAGGCACCGCATTTCCAATCATTTTATAACCTGCTGAAACTTTATCATAATAAAAAATAAAATCATCGGGAAAGGTCTGAATCCTTGCACACTCTCTAACACTCAAACGGCGATATAAATGTTCTTTTCCTGGTACGAAAATCCTTTTATTCTGTTCGACAAATTTCATTTTTGGAGCATGTGGGTGAAGCGGAGCGTGCCTACCACCAGCTTGTATAGTAAATGATTGTTCGTCCCAACTTCTTACACGGTTTCTAGACATAAAAATAGAAGAAAAATCACCAATCATATATTCGTGATTTGAAACTTTACAAGCGTTTCCATTCGTTATGTTATAAGGTTTTGCAGGTAAAGCATCATCTTTTAGATCCCAAATTGCTTCCTTTAAAGTGATTTTTGAAAATGTTTTAGTTGGAAATTCAAATTTGAAATCCAAATCTTTTCTTATACCTATAAAAAACACTCTTTGTCTATCTTGTGGAACATTGTAATCAGAAGCATTCAACATATTGAAAGAGAGATTATACCCTGCTTCTTGAAATAAGTCTTTAATGTTTTGCAAGGCTTCTTTATGGCGAACCAATAGCATCCCACTTACATTTTCCGCAAGGAAAAACTTAGGTTGCTTTGCTTTTAAAATCCTAATAAATTCAAAAAAAAGTTGTCCTCTTTTGTCTTTTATTCCTCTTAATGAGCCAGCTTCACTCCAACTTTGACACGGTGGACCTCCAACAATTCCATCACACTCAGGCACTTCATCCTCATCAATATCTACGATGCTTCGTCTGTCTAAAATAGTTTCAGGATGATTTTTTTCATAGGTTTCCCAAATTTCTTTGTCAAATTCGTTTGCCCAAATTAAGTCAAACCCCGCTTTTTTAAAACCAAGGTCAAGACCACCTGCCCCAGCAAAAAATGATACTAATTTCATATTGTTTTATTTTTTAGAGTTCGTCTATATTCTGCTTTTTCTTCTGCCACCCTTAATAATTGTGGTGTGCATTTAGTTTCATAAATATGCTTTCCAATTTGGTCTGTAATGTATTCATTACGAACCACTTCAAAGTCGAGATTAAAGATTTTCGCTAATTTTGACAATCTCTTTTCATCAAAATCACGGATACCGTTTTCAATCTTACTCAAATTTGCAGAATCCAAATTTAATTTAGCAGCTAGTTGAGTTAATGTCAATCCATTTTTATTTCTGTGAAACTTAATGTATTCACCAAATGTTGCCTTCATCAGACTTGTCTTTATTTGACAAAATTACATTATTCTTTGATTTTAACCTAACATTAATAGTTTTATTTTGGATATTTATTTTGAATGTGAGCTTTTCTTAAATTGAATAAAAGCTTAACGATTGATGAATAAATAAAAAACAACTAGTATTCTTCATTGTGAAAAAACAGTTCCATGTATCTACATTAAATTCCCTTATTCGTGAGGCTTATTTTATCATAATCATTGCACAATAAAATGTGTTGCAAATGTCTCTTTTCCTTTTGAAAGCCGAATAAAATAGGTACCCGGCAGAAAATGTGAAATATTTTTAAGCCGTTGATTCAAAACAGATACCTCTCCTTTGCCATTAAAGGACTCATTTCCGGCAGAATTGTAAATACAACATTGATATTCTCCCACAGCATCTTTGACACTTAGCTGTATGCCCTGTCGAGAAGAAGTGGGATTGGGAGAAATAGAAACTTTTAATTTTTGAACCTCATGCTTGCCATTTATAATTTCTTTGGGATACACCAAAATTCTTGATCCATCAAAACCAACGGCATATACCTGATAGTCGCCGGTCCGATAGAGGACAGATGTCGTCTGATTACTTACATCGTCTGTACCTGTGATCGTAACATGAACCAATTGTCCTGTACTGTCATACGTCTCATAGGCTACCGCATTTTTCCATTCGCTATGATCAATATATAGAAATGGGGCTTCTTCGTCAGAGATTAGTTTAACACCTTTTCCGGTTTCTCCTGAAAGTGGCAAGCGGTTTAAAAACATATCTTTGCTATGAGCAGAAATATACTGTATTACCGGAGAGACAGGTTTATTGGGGAAATTAGATTTAATGTACAGAATCAGTTCATCTATTTGTTCTTGGGTAACGGTCAGCATATCCACCCAATAATCCTCAATATCCTTGTCAATCGGCCTCAGAAAGCCTGTATTGATGAAAAAATCTGTAAGATCTTCCTGGACAGCTTCACAAGTATATTTTACAAAGTTGAGCAATAGCTCTCCATTAGACATATCCGGTCGCGTTAGAGTGCGGGCTTTTTCTGCAACATAACCATACCAATGCGCATAATCCACTCCTACCGATGGCGGATTTTCTTCATAAGTCAACAACGGTGCATTGCGGCAGGCTCCGGCGAGTTGATAATATAATTCAAGTTGCCAAAAGGGAATCAATACCCTGAATGGATAATCATATCGCACGTCCTGAAGAGCCTTGCCATGGATATAGGTTGAATCAATAGTTAGGTTGAATCGATTGCCAGACCATGATTGAGTACCATTACCATTGGCAAATGCTTCTTCTTCCAACCTGGTAAAACGCTTATTCTCTTTGTTAAGATTGTAATCTGCCCATAAAGAATAGATATTATTTGTTACCTCTACGGTGCCTATCCACCTTAAACCCGGACGAATCTGGTTGACATGACCAAATTCGTGAGCAATACCCCAAAGACCCAACTTGTTAGGATTGGCAATACTTTCAGCTCCCCAGGTCCAATCAAAATGTACGCCTTCGCCACCGGCATAATAGCCGCCTCCGGTCTCACAAATAGCTAAAATATGATTGTTATACTTGTAACCGTACTTATACAATCCCATCTGAATCTTTTGCCAGTTGACGATGGAATCATACATCTCAATTAAATGAAACCCATCAAAAGGAGAATTGAAACGCAAAGCCGATTTATCATAGACCAAATGTGCATATTTCCCAATAATATCAACTTTAGGATAGGCCTGATTTGTCATGATGCTGGTCCAGTCATCATTGCTGTGGATAGCCGGATCAAAATACCCATTGCACTTACCTGTCATAATATTAGATTTCACAGCCCGAGCAGTCTCAGGTGTATCAGAATAAAAAGAAATATAAGCAAGACCTGAATCTTTCATCACAATATTGTTTAATCCATCTTTCAAAAAATAAAGATGATCGGCTTGCGACGCTTCATTAGCCCAGTTTCGCACTCTCAGGTAAACAGACTGGTCACCTATGCCGTCCATCGCTATTATAGCTGTTTGACCCTTATCAAAAGCAATTCCGGTAGCATTTTCAAAACTATCGTAAGCTGATGTTTTCAATCGAGCCCCCAAATGCTGTATAGACTCAAAAGCATGAAAATCTCTTACTCGAAGGCTTTGATTATAGTTTTGATTAAAAATACATTGAGCCAAAGTGCGGAAAAATGGGGAAGTGATGGTATCAATCTGACTTTGAGTAACACTTGGCAATAGTTCTGCGTATAATTCATTTTTGAAAATATCCAAATAAACACTATTGCCCGCCTGATTGTTAGAATAAAATTCTATTTCGGCGCAACTGGCAAAGTCATTTGCCCCATTGTTTATAACGATTTTCAAGTTATTGACATCTGTTATTGTAGGGAAAGAGACCTTAGCTGGCAGTCCACTCAAACTAAAGTCATGGTCAATAAGATGAACATAATCCGGATTGGAAGTTGTATTATAAAATATTTGAGTTTTTCCAAAATTACCATTATTATTACCATCATTCCGTGGATAATAAATAAAATAATCCATAGACGTATTCGCATTAAAATGATATATCAACTCAATGGGAAACTCGTCCGGTCCGCCATCATAACTCGAATGGTACAAAGTTGAGAAATCACCATCTACACTATTGCCAATATTCTCAAACACTTGATATGATGAGGCAGAAGAAGCATCAACATCAACACCAAGTCGAATATCCTTACCATCAGGAACGCCCTCCATGACAATATCGCAATCTTTGCTCCCATCACTCAACAATGGCTCATCATTCCAAAAGCGCAACTCGGCGCAACTAGAAAAATTCTCATACGCTTCCTTCACAATAATCCTGAAGGCATATATATTATGTATAGTTGAATCAAGGGAAATGCTTTTCTTCTGATGATCTACGGCCCAAATAACATCATCAATACTATATTTTAAAAAGCTATCCGGCACGGAACGCAAAGAATATTGAAATTCTACCAATGACCAAATTCCATTATATCCTTCCTGTCGAGGCGTATATTCCAGTGCATTTACTCCGGGCACAATAGAAGGAAAATAAAAGGTGAGGGTATCCGGTATGCCTACTCCATACCAGTACGTATGATAATCTGTCGCATCATTTCCATCAAATGCATTTTCGATTTCTTGCCCTCCTTGTGACCTTTGACTGGAAGTAGCATAATACACCGGCATCAAATGCTGACTATAACTAATAAATAAAAATGTGAAACAAAAAACTGACGTAAAAAATACCTTGTTCATAACAGACAAATTAAAACCAAAGGTATTCAATTGTGGGAAAAATATCAAAAGCAATATTAAATATTAAATATCACTTTAGTGTCTCCATAACAATCACAACTAAATTTATTTTTTAAAATTAATTTTTTGAAGAATTAATTAAAAATCTTATCCACTTACCTAAAAGTCGAAAAATGAAATAGGGGCTATTATTATTATATATAAGTAATTTATTTTCAATATTTAACAATTAATTAAAAAATATTGCTCATTCATAACATAATTTTAATTTTACAGTTTATCCCAAAATATTAATTATTTAAAAAAAATATCGTTAATTTTTTATTTTTTTTACTTTTATTTTTATACAATTTAAATAATATGATTAGCTTTGCCAACTCACTTAATACAAATTAACACAACACAATGCCTATGATAATAAACTGATACCTTTTATTATTTCAATTTATGATAATACAACACTGCGGTCACTTAATAATTAAATAAACTCTTTCAAAAATTCATTAAATGAAAACAAAATTTACATTTACGTCTGTTTTAGCAATATTGATAATATTCATACAGATACAATTTACTTATGGTCAATGTACTAATACTTCATCGTATGGCTCTGCAACAGCCCCTCTTACACAGACTCCGGTAACTATTACAACCTGTGCCTTTCCGGGTGAATATTCAACAATCAATGGCTGTGTCGCAGGAAGCAGCTATGTTTTTACCGCAACAGGTGGAACGGGCAATTATATTACCATACATCAAGGCACACCGAGTGGAACAGTGTTAGGATATGGCTTCTCCCCTATTACTGTTACATGTACAGCATCTGGACCACTTTACTTGCACCTGAATACCAATGCAAGTTGTGGAACAGAAAGCACATGCCATGTTGAAACAGTAGCCTTAGCTCCACCACCGGCCTGTAACAACACTTCATCTTATGGTAGCGCCACAGCACCTCTTACACCGACACCGGTCACTATTACAACCTGTGCCTTTCCGGGTGAATACTCCACTGTTAATAACTGTGTTGCTGGTAGCAGCTATTTATTTACAGCAACAGGTGGAACCGGTAATTATATTACCATACGTCAAGGAACACCGGGAGGCACCGTTTTAGGTTCAGGAAATTCACCGATTACTGTAACATGCACTGTTTCAGGTCCACTGTATATGCACCTGAATACCAACTCAAGTTGCGGGACTGAATCATCATGCCACACAGAAACCGTGGCATTAGCGCCTCCACCGGCTTGTACCAACTCCTCCTCATTTGGAACAGCAAATGCTCCTACAACCCCAACACCTATTACGATTACTACCTGTGGTTATGCAGGAGAATATTCTACGGTCAACAACTGTGTCGCCGGTAGTGCCTATGTATTTACTTCCACAGGTGGAGCAGGCAACTATATCACCATCCGCCAAGGAACACCGGGTGGCACCGTATTGGGAGCCGGTAATTCTCCTATTACTGTAACTTGTACTGTTTCAGGTTCACTTTATATTCACGTGAACACCAACTCCAGTTGTGGTACAGATAACGTGTGTCACACAAGGACTGTTGCTTTAGCACCTCCACCGGCTTGTAATAATACGTCTGCATTTGGTACTGTGACTGCGCCCATTACAGCCACTCCTGTGACAATTTCAAGTTGTACTTATGCCGGTGAATATGGAACTGTAAACAATTGTGTTGCCGGCACAACTTATCAATTCACTTCAACAGGAGGAGCGGGTAATTTCATTACAATTAGACAAGGCACGCCAGGTGGAACAGTTTTGGGCTCAGGACCATCACCGGTTAGCGTAACATGTACCGTATCAGGCCCATTGTATTCTCATATAAATACAAACTCCTCATGTGGCACAGATGTTGCATGCCACACATCACAAGTATCTTGTACAAGTTGTGCTTCATGTGTGCCTTCAATTACAGTTACAGAATCTTCAGGCACGGCCAATAATGGAGTAATTTGCATCGGTGCAAGTGCCACACTTTCTGTTCCAAGTGGAGCAACAAGCTATTTATGGAGCACAGGAGCAACAACTTCTTCAATAACTGTATCTCCTGCTATGACGACAACTTATTCTGTAACAATAACAGGAGGCCCATGCCCTGGCAATGCATCAACAACAATTACAGTAAGTGGGCTTCCGGTTGCTACTGCAGCTGCTACACCTTCAACTTTATGTGCTGGGCAAAGTATCAACTTAAGTTCATCAGGAGGAACTTCTTATTCATGGTCAGGACCGGGTGGTTGGACAAGCTCTTTACAAAATCCTGTTCGTACAAATGCTACCACCGCTATGACCGGGACATACACTGTCACTGTAACCAATGCAAGTGGATGCACAGCTACAGCTACCGTTGATGTTACTGTCAATGCATTGCCTATAGCGTATGCTGAAGCGGGGCCTAACCCTACATGTTCCGGCAAAAACGTTAGATTTAAAGCAACTGGCGGCACTTCTTATTCTTGGTCAGGACCTGGTGGATTTACCAGCACAGAACAAGATCCATATATTGGCAATGTCCAAACAAGCCACGCAGGCGTATATACGGTAACAGTCACCAATGCAGAAGGTTGTACGGCAACAGCAACTGTAACATTAGTGGTCAATCAGACACCTAATGGAGCTGCAAGTGTTTCCCCTTCACCAGTATGTGTAGGGAACCAAGCATTTTTCACTGCTTCGGGAGGAAATAGTTACTTATGGTCAGGGCCAAATGGTTTCACAAGTACACAACAAAACCCAATTTTAAATATCACTTCGCATCTTCAAAGCGGCATATATTATGTTGTCATTTCGAATTCTAATGGTTGTTCTGTAAGACTTCAGACGGATCTTAAGGTAATTTATCCACCTGTAGCTACTGCAAGTCACGAAGCCAACACAGCATGTACAGGCAAGACTCTTAAATTGCATGCAACCGGAGCCGGCACCTATGCATGGACTGGTCCGGCAGGATTTTCCAGCACATTGAAGGATCCTGTGATTCCGAATGCAACAGCAGCCAATAGTGGCGTTTATACCGTTGTCGTTACAGCTCTCAATGGATGCACTGCATCAGCATCAACCACTGTTAATATTGTCAATCCACCGGTTGTTACTGCAACGGTTGACGACAATACACTGTGTGAAGGCAGCACAGCTTATCTGCATTCAAGTGGCGCAGTAAGCTATGCATGGACTGGACCTTATGGCTATGCTTCCTCAAACCAAAATCCTATCATATACTATATTCCGACTTACATGAGTGGACTTTATACAGTTATTGGAAATGGACCTACCGGATGTCAATCCAGTGCATCTGTTACAATCAACGTATATGGTAATATCAATGGTAGTGCATCAGCAAATCCTAATCCAATTACTACAGGTAATAATCTCCAGCTCAGTGCAAATGGCGGAACTCAATACCTGTGGACCGGACCAAATGGCTTCCACTCTACCGATCAAAATCCGTTGATCTATAATGTAAATAGTAGTCATACCGGTACTTATACCGTAATCATTTCTAATGAAGGAGGCTGTCAATATACGTTATTTGTCAATGTTCAGGTACTTGGACCTAAAGGAGGAAAAGAAGGAACCATTGAAATTACAAGTACTAAGTTGATAGAAGGGCATATCTATCCTAACCCTGCTAACAGTGTAATTACCCTTCAACGTCATGCGGAATCTGCAATTATGTATTCTATTATTGATATGAAAGGAAATGTAATTATCAAAAATGCGACATCAAGCAATGGTCAGATTAACATCGAGTCTTTGTCTGTAGGAGCATACAATGTCCTATGGTCTCAACCAGATGTTGTTAAAGATGCTTTCAAAGGAATCTTTGTCAAGGTTAAATAATTCTGAGTAAGAATATATTAAATTATTAAGGGGTAGCTTCAGCTACCTCTTTTTTTTAAAATCGAATTCAGAAATCGAGGTATTCCAGGGATGAAGATTACTGACTATGAGGAGTTGTGTCCTGATCAAGTGATCGTTTCAATGGCTTTATGATACCATAGATATGAGTCGCAAATAGATTCTGCATTTGCCAAATGCAGAATGGTGATTTGTTGCAATTACAACCCATTTATTAAAAATAAAAAGCAACCCGGAGAGAGTTGCTTTTTGAACAATAAACCTAACTAATAAAATACGATCTTATAAGATTAAGCCAGAATACATTGTGACTATAATCTTTTTTACCTTTTTGAGAGCTCAAGCCTTGTATTTAAAACGACAGCGTACTCATTTATTCGAGATGGATTTAAGCTCTTTAGCAATCCGTCGAATCAAAAAGGTAACTCAATGGGATACTTGGACATAGCACTCCCATATCTTGTTTTAACAAAATAAATTTGGGCAATTATTGTATTCTTTTTTGCTTACATCAATCGGCGATATCCCTTAGAAAAGGGCTATCATTGCGCATCACTATTTCATCATCAGAATTGAACGTGAAATGATTGTAATTTCTTTCCGACGAATGAGGAACCTCTTCAAGCACTACTCTTCTACGAACATAGGCCGGAGTATTTTCCAACTCCATAATGGTATGTGTATTATTCAGTTTAACACGAGAAGCATTTTTCCTCAATTCTACCTTCATCATCTCACGAGCTCTTATTTTTTTGAAAGATTCTTCACTATCCTCTTCCATATAAGGCTCAGAAGTATGAGTCTGTATGTATTTATCGGCTGTATCTTGAATATTTCGTTGAGTTACCTCATTGTTGGAACTCATGAAGTCATCTACCGTGAATTTATTGGGGTTCAAATTCCTTTCGTCATCCAAAGAAACGGTTTTCCTTGCAGGGCGTTGATCGATGTTACGTGCATGTCGTTCATAGCCACTGGCGATAACCGTTACACTAAGCTTATCACCTAATTCATCGTCCAGGCAGTTACCCCAAATAATATTGGTATCCAGGCCAACTTCTTGCTGTACAAAAGCCGTTATCTCTGATATTTCATCCATGGTTGTTTCACGTTTGCTCGAAGAGGTTATATTGAGCAATACATTCTGTGCTCCCATGATATTATTATCTTCAAGCAATGGGCTATTGAGAGCCATATCAACAGCACGTCTTGCGCGATCCTCGCCTTCAGCCTGAGCAGAACCCATGATGGCAACACCGCTATCTCTCATGACTGTATTTACATCTTCGAAGTCAACATTGACATAGCCTGCTATCGTAATAATTTCGGCAATACCTTTTGCGGCTGTCGTCAGGATATTATCAGCTTGCGCAAAAGCTTCAGAAAACGCGAGATTTCCATGAATTTCTCTCAATTTATCATTAGAAATGATGATGATCGAATCCACATTGCGTTTCAATTCTTCAAGCCCTTCTTGGGCATAACGATGTCGCTGCTTCCCTTCAAAAGTAAATGGAAGGGTAACAATAGCAACCGTCAAGATACCCATTTCTTTGGCTGTCTTAGCAATAATTGGCGCTGCTCCGGTACCTGTTCCACCGCCCATTCCGGCAGTAATAAACAACATCTTGGTATGCTTGGCAAGAAACAATTGAACATCTTCAATAGACTCTAAGCATGCGTGTTTACCTACTTCTGGCTTGGAGCCGGCACCTCGTCCTTCAGTCAAGCCGGGACCCAACTGTATCTTAGTAGGAATAGGGCTACTTGCAAGAGCCTGATTATCGGTGTTACAAACTGCGAAATCGACTCCAACGATTCCCTGTGTGTACATGTGATTGACCGCATTGCTGCCGCCACCACCTACTCCAACCACTTTAATGATGGATTGATCTGCTTTGGGAAGGTCAAATTCTAACATTGGCATTTTATCTTAATTTTTGAATATTATAGTAAAAGGTTTCGTGATATATTGAACTGTTTATGGGGAGGTTACTTCAAATCATCATCATCCCAGTCATTGCCCAAAGTTTGCTTAACTTTGTCAAAAAACCTTTGAGTCCAACTCGGTTTAGAATGATGTTCTTCGTCATTTAGAGACACTGGATCGTCTTGATTTTCGGTCAGATTACCCTGCCCACCTGTATTCACAGATGTTTTTAATCCATCGGCTCTTCCCGACATTCCGACAACTTCCATTTCAATGGCACTGGTATCACGTCCCACAGGAGCTTTGTCTTCCACCTCATTTTCTGTGGCTATTTGACATGCCATGTGCAACAATCCAAGCGCTGTAGAGAATATAGGACTAGATATATTTTCATGATAACCATGAGAAAGATATTCTATTGGAAGTCCCATTCTGGTTTCATAGCCACTATGCAATGCAGCCAACTTATCCATTCCGTTTAACAAAGAGCCGCCACCTGTCAGAACAAGCCCACCTGTAAGCTTTCTTTCATACCCGGACCGTTGGATTTCCCACATGACATAATCCAATATTTCTTCCATTCTTGACTGAATAATCAAAGCTAGGTTTCTTTGGCTTATTTCCTTGTTCTCTCGACCTTTTAATCCGGGAATAGTAATAATTTTATCATCATAGACCTCATCTGACAGTGCATAACCAAACTTAGTTTTCAACTTTTCTGCTTGATTTAGCATCACATTGCATCCTTCCTTTATATCGCGAGTCACAGCATTTCCACCAAATGGGATAACTGCTGTGTGCCGTACGATTCCATCGTAATAAATACATAAATCAGTAGTTCCACCTCCTATATCAATTAATGCTATGCCGGCCTCCTTTTCTTCATCACTGAGTACAGAAGATGCAGAAGCGATTGGCTCGAGCGTCATATCAGCCAGTTTCAAGCCAACCTTTTCGATACAGCGATTAATGTTATTGGAAGCTGTTATTTGACCGGTAATGATGTGAAAATTAGCCTCCAGGCGAACCCCACTCATACCAATGGGATCAACAATCCCCAATTCATTATCTACGTTATATTCCTGTGGAAAAACATGTAGAATTTTATCACCGGGTGGCAACACCAACTTATACATGTCTCTAACAAGTTGTTGAATATCTTCTTTAGAAATTTCAACATCGGCATTATCTCTAAGTCGAGAACCTTTGTGCTGAACGCTTTTGATGTGTTGTCCGGCAATTCCAACATGAACGGTGCGTACGGTCATCTTCAGCTTTTGTTCAATGATACGTACTGCATCTGAAATGGCGCGCACCGTTTTTTCAATGTTGCTTACGACACCTCGTAGGACGCCATCTGATTCAACTTTTGCGGTGGCAAGAATTTCCATTTTGCCAAAGAGGTCTCTTCGACCTGCCATGGCGCACACCTTAGTTGTCCCTATATCCACAGAGACGACTATCGGATTTTTGTTTGTGAAAGTACTGTCCATAAAAATAAGATTTCTATATTAGTTAAAAAAAATGGTTTAGCTTTTAATCGGAATTTGTTCTGCCTTTTTAGCGATTACTTGATCTTTAAACTTCAGATTAATTTCTTTGTACAAATTCCACCCTTCTGAAGGCATTGCCTTTTTATAAAAGATTTCTAATCTGGTAAATTTATTCTCAATATCCTGAGCATCACCCAGGATAATTTTATGATTGCCCAAATTGGGAATAATACTTATATCTTTTTTTTCGTCAGCTATCAATTGCTCTGTAAGCCCATTGATAAATGGATTGTTACGAGCAGCCAGCATGATATGATATGCTTTGAAGTAGATATTGGAGGAATCTCTTATTGACTTTTTACTATACTCAGGAAGATATCCGGTCAACACAGGTAATCTAAGAGAGGATCTTTGAGGAACAGAGATTTTACCACCCTGATCCGTAATAAAGAAACTTGTTTGATTAGGCAGAAATACCCTTAAAATAGGTGTCTTCTGCTCAATCCTTATTTTAAGATTGTTTCTTGCATCAATATACACTTGGGCGTCTTTGACAAATTCACTCTTCTCTATTACCTTTTCAATTTGAATTAAGTCAAGGTTGACAATCGACTGATTTTTTAATTTTGATTTGTAATTTTTATATAAAAGCCTGGCGACATCTTCATTGGTCACAAGCCATACCTCACCCTCCAATGGCTTGATATCAACAAGCACTTTTTCAACTTTACCCGAACTTTCCGATTCTGTAGCACTAACAAGTCCAAACACAGATAGGGCAAACAAAATCAGACCCAATCCTTTCGCACCCCTATTTATTATCTTTTGCTTCATGATAAACAAGTTTTTAGTTTTGGAACAAGCATATCAATGTCACCTGCACCCATTGTAATTAGGACTTTAGGCTTTATTTTAGTAACACAATCACATACTTCGTCCTTTTGAATCAATAGTTTGTTGGGATTTTTCATCTTATTTAAAATCAAAGAGCTATTTACATTTTCAATAGGTAACTCTCGTGCCGGATAGATATCCAAAAGAACCGGATAGTCCAATTCATCCAATACTTCAGCAAAACCATCTGCAAAATCCCTTGTCCTTGTATATAAGTGTGGTTGAAATATACCCATCACCTTCTCACCGGGATAGAGCTTCTTGGCTGTGTGTATCGCATTGCGCAATTCTTCCGGATGATGAGCATAATCATCAATAAACACACATTGGTCATTGTGAATGATGTACTCAAATCTGCGTTTTATACCTGAAAACTCTTCTAATGCATCCTTTATTTGTTCAAAAGACAAGCCAATTTGTAAGGCTATCGACATCGCAATTGTTGCATTGGAAACGTTGTGATTACCGGGCATGTGGGATACCACATCTTTAAATAATTGGGTTTTGTAATGAAAGTCAAAAAGTATCTTTCCATCATTGATATACCTAATATTATCTGCAAAAATATCGGAACTCTCAGACCCGAAAGTCAAGACATTGTATGTTCTAAGTAGCAAATCCCATTCTTCTCTGGAATAATTTTCGACAGCAGTTTGTTGAATATATATTGTTCCGCCCGGAATAGTTTTATTAATAAAGTCTTTAAAGCCTTTCTTCACTTCAGATATATCGCCATAGATATCCAGATGATCAGGATCCATGCTCAATACAACACCAATATAGGGAGTCAAAGTAAGAAAAGAATGGTCAAACTCATCTGCTTCGACCACTACATAATCCGAACCATCGTCAATATAGTTGGAATCATAGTTGGTCATAATTCCCCCGACAAATCCGGTCACTTTAATTCCACAACGATATAAAATATGTGTAGTCATCGCAGTAGTCGTTGTCTTTCCATGTGTTCCGGCAATAGCAATGGTTCTTTCGGAATCGCTTATGTTTCCAAGCACCTGAGAGCGCTTCAACATAGGAACTTTGCTATCTGCAAAATATTTTCTCAAAGTAGAGCTTGAAGGAACAGCGGGTGTATAGATGACGAGATCCGGTCTTTCTATATTACCTACTTCATCTTGATATGAAATAACCATACCTTCTTCGACAAGTTTTCGGGTTAATGGGGTCTCTACCCTGTCGTATCCTGAAATGATGACACCACGTTTGTGGAAGTATCTTGCCAAAGCGCTCATTCCTATACCTCCAATGCCAAGGAAAAATACCCTTTTCAATCCTTTCATATCTGTCATGACATTTCCTTGTTAATTAGATTAATAATTACTTGTGCGATATCCTTTGCTGCATCAGGTCGAGCCAACCGAAGCGCATTGAATGCGAGCCGATTCAATGTCACTGTATCTTGAGCTAGCAGGAGACTTTCAACAATAAGGCTATCTTTGGCTTCATGATCGGGGATTAACTTGGCAGCGCCCTGATCAACCATTGCCATCGCATTTTTTGTCTGATGATCTTCCGCAACATTGGGTGAGGGCACCAAAATCGAAGGAAGACCGGCAACGCATATTTCTGAGATAGTAAGGGCACCGGCACGACCAATAACCAAGTCTGCACAAGCATAAGCCAAATCCATTCTTTCAATGAAAGATAGGTTTACTACCTGAGGAAGCAAAGCCACCGAATCATTTTTATATTGCTCTTTATAATAGCTGCCACTTTGCCATATCCATTGTACGTTATCTGCTTTGCTAATAAATAAATGTGCACTTGACATCGCTTCATTCAAGGTCTTTGAGCCGAGGCTACCGCCCAAAACCAGAATAGTTTTTTTATCCGGATTCAATTTATAAAACTGATATCCTTCTGTTCTTTTACTTTGCAGGTGTTGGATATCCCGGCGCACCGGATTACCGGTCAAAACAACTTTTTCTTTCGGAAAAAACCGATCCATCCCTTCATAAGCTACACACACGGAAGACGCTTTTTTTGAAAGAAGTTTATTGGTTATTCCGGGATAGCTATTTTGCTCTTGTAAAACTGTCGGAATACCTTTAGAGTTGGCGATCTTCAATACAGGCCCACTCGCATAACCGCCTACTCCAACGGCAGCGTCCGGTTTGAAACCATTTACTATTTTTCTTGCCTTTATCAGGCTATTTAAAAGCTTAAATGGGAAAAGAAGATTTTTTAATGTTAATTTTCTATGTAAACCTGCCACTGGCAATCCAATTATAGAATAGCCTGCTTTGGGAACCCGCTCCATTTCCATCTTACCTTCTGCACCAATAAAAAGAATCTCCACATGCTCTAAAGCCGCTTTGAGAGCATCGGCAATCGCAATCGCCGGGAATATATGGCCGCCTGTGCCTCCTCCGCTTATGATAATTTTCTTTTTCATCATTCGACAGCTACCTCCGGTTTGACTTTAATGGCACTTATAACATCTTCTCTAGTCTCTATATATCGACTCACGCTGAGAATAATTCCAAAGGAAATACAGGTAAAAATCAAACTCGTTCCTCCTAATGAAATGATAGGCAATGCGACGCCTGTATCCGGTATGAGCCCAACATTTACCATAATATTGGCATACGCCTGTATCACGATATTGACGCAGAGACCAACGGCGAGCATTGCGCCAAAAGTCTTTGGTGAACGTTTTACAATGCGTATGACCCGATAGAGAACAAGCAGATAAATGGCCATAATGCCTATGGCTCCAAACAACCCAAATTCCTCACAGATAATAGAATAAATAAAATCCGCATGAGAATAAGGTACAAAATTTCGTTGAGTACTATTGCCGGGACCTGCACCAAAAACACCTCCATTGGCTATGGCAATACGCGCTTGTTGATTCTGGAAAGATTCTCCACCATCGACAAATGCGGTAATTCTATTAGCCCATGTGTGTGCTCGAGTCCCCTCTCCCAATTTATATCCTATAAGAAAGACAATCATAAACATAACCAGCCCGGCTCCCATGATATATAGAATATACCTCAATGGTATGCGACCTATAAACATCACAATAAGAGCAGTCCCAAACAGAAGGCCGGCATTACTTAAATTATTGGGCAAAACGAATAAACATGCAACTAAGGTAGGAATAATCAACATCCAAAAAATACCGATATCCTGCTTAATCATAGTCTGCGAACCGCTGATTACCTTAGCCAAATAAATCATCAAAGCCATCTTGGCAATATCAACGGGTTGAATAGACAGACCGACCAACGGAACGGTCAACCATCGCCTTGCTCCATTAATTTCATTTCCAAAAAATAGAACCAAAACTAAAAGCAATAATGAAATGAGCAAAAACGGCAATGCGATGGTCGAATACTTCCTATAATTAACCCTATGGCTAATATAGGCAAGCCCCACTCCTACTATTAGGAAAACAAGCTGCTTAAAAAGGAAGTATTCACTATTGTCTTGATGACTCTTTCCTATTTGTGAATAACCTCCGGTGGTACTATAAACTGCAAGTAAGCTGCCAAGAGCGAGTAAAATCAACGCAATCCAAAGGATCGGATCTCCTTTAAAATTCGCACTTAACCATTCTTTTGCCTTCATGTTGTAGTTGTAGTTTTCTTAAAGACCAATTTTTAATACCTAACCTTAATCTTCAGCCCAAAATTTGTTTATAATAGTTTCTTAATAGCCTTCTTATACTTTTCGCCCCTATCCTCGTAATTTTTGAACAGGTCGAAACTTGCGCAAGCAGGCGACAGCAACACTACATCTCCTTTTGATGCTGCTTGCAACGCCTTGTTTACAGCCTCCTCCGCAGAAGAAGCTTCTTCTATCCCTTTAACCATCCCGCCAAAGGAATGTCTCAATTTGGCATTATCTATTCCCAGACATACCAAATGTTTTACTTTATTTTTCACCAAAGGCATGATAGCCTCGTAATCATTTCCTTTATCCGTACCACCGGCAATCCAAACCACCGGCTGAGTCATAGCATCTAACGCATACCACACGGAGTCCACATTGGTAGCCTTGCTATCATTGATAAAATCAACTCCATTGACTGTTGCTACATACTCCATTCTATGTGACAATCCTTTAAAGCTTGATATATTCTCCATGATTTTATACGGCTTGATGCCAATAAACTCAAGAGCCTCTATAGCTTGAGCCATATTTCTTTGATTGTGTTTGCCTCTCAACTGGCTTTGACTCAAATCATATATTTTGCCCGAAACACTTGTGTACGATGTATCTGAAATTCGATCGTGTGTCACATATTTCACCGCAGCCAATGTGGATTTATCCTTGAAATAGGCCTTTGATTCTACATCATCGCCATTTAATATCAGTAGATCATTTTCGGTTTGATTTTCTGTAATCCTAAACTTAGCAGCCGCATATTTTTCCATACTATGATCATAGCGATCAAGATGGTCGGGCGTAATATTGGTTATGATAGCAACATGAGGCCGAAAGGTAACTATGGTTTCTAATTGAAAACTACTGAGTTCACATACATAATATTCGGAAAGGGCAGTTGAAATCATTTTAGCGAAGCTGAATCCAATATTACCAACCAGTGTAACGTCGGCATCCATCTCTTCTAAGACGTGATAAATCAAAGAAGACAATGTTGTCTTGCCATTGGTGCCCGTAATGCCTATCACTTTACCATTGCCAATGTGACGCCATGCGAATTCTATCTCCGAAATAACTTCCTTACCTGATTGGATAAATTCCTGCACAACGGCAATAGTTGCCGGGACGCCGGGGCTCAACACCATTAAATCAAACCTTTCTGCAAAATTCCCGGAATGTCCATTTTCCTCAAAAGGAATATTGGAGCGTTCCAGATCCCTTCTGAATGGATTAACAATGGCTCCGGAATCGCTGACCAAAACCTCATATTTCATACGCAGGCACAGCAATGCTGCTCCTACTCCACTTTCTTTTGCTCCTATAATGACTACTTTCATAATTTATCTCACTTTAAGGGTTAATATGGTCATTACAGCTAAGATGATGGACACAATCCAAAATCGGGTAACTATTTTAGCTTCATGATAACCTTGCTTTTGAAAATGGTGGTGGATAGGAGACATTAGAAACACCCTTCGCCCCTCACCGTATTTTTTCTTGGTATATTTGAAATAATATCGCTGTATAATGACAGATAAATTTTCTACAACAAATATCCCACACAACAATGGCAGCAATAATTCCTTTCTCAATACGATCGCTAAAACAGCAATAATTCCGCCTAAAGTAAGGCTTCCTGTATCTCCCATAAATACTCTTGCAGGATAAGAATTATGCCAAAGAAATCCTGTACATGCACCAATAAAACATGCGCTAAATATCACCAATTCACTACTATTGGGAATAAAGAAAATATTGAGATAATCGGCAAATATCGAGTTACCACTCAAATAAGCAAAAACCGCCAAAACAGCACCTATTGTCGCCGACACACCTGTTGCCAAGCCGTCAATACCATCTGTTATATTTGCAGCATTGCTCACGGCAGTAATGATAAAGACTACAGAAAGTACGAATACAATCCAAAGTAAAGTTTGGCTATTTGAAGAAAATACATCCAATATTTTACCGTAATCAAGTTGATTATTTTTGAAGAACGGAACATTGGTTATGGCGGCTTTGGCATATACCAATTGCTCTACTTTACCTTCTACATTCGGATCTTCGACCATCACCGTCTTTACTATCTTGTAATTACCCAGAGAAGCCTCCTCGGGAGTCATCCGTATCACGACATCATTGCTCACTAACATTGTAATGGCAACAAACAATCCCAATCCAACCTGACCTATTATTTTAAAGATACCTTTCAGACCTTCTTTATCTTTCTTTACCACCTTGATATAGTCATCAATATAGCCAATCAATGCCAACCACAGTGTCGAGATAAGCATCAAAATGATATAGACATTGTCTAAGCGAGCTACTAAAAGACAAGGAATAACAATGGCTAAGACAATGATGATTCCTCCCATAGTAGGAGTTCCTTCTTTTTCCTTTTGACCTTGAAGCCCTAAATCACGGACGGTTTCACCGATTTGCCGGTTGCGAAGATTCTGGATGATTTTTTTACCAAAGACTATAGAAATAAGCAATGAAAGCACTATTGCCAATCCTGCGCGGAAAGTAATAAAGCGAAATACACCCGTACCGGATATATTCAGATCTTTATATAAGTATTCAAATAAATAATACAACATAATGCTTTCTATAACATATTATGAGGATGCACCTTTTCAGATACATTCTATTAGGTTTCTTGGCGGTTGATTTTAAGATTACTAATTGTTGATTCAATCAAAAAAGGAGAACAGGGGGCAAATAGCCTGTGATGGCACTAGAACCGATGTGACAGCCAGAATCTAATCTGCCTTCCCTGTTCATTCCAACCTTTTTAAAAATAGAACCTACTTCTTTCCGGTAAATCATTATTTACCTATTATATCTTTTATGATCTTTCGATCATCCATTTCCAACACTTTATCTTTGACGAGTTGATAGGTCTCGTGACCCTTTCCCGCCACCAATATGATATCTCCTCTTTGAGCCAACTTTGCTGCTGTGCGAATAGCCTGCACTCTATCATTGATTATTAATACTTTGGCCTTATCATCAATAGTTAATCCCGCCACCATTGCACCAGTAATGTCTTCCGGGCTTTCATCCCTTGGATTGTCATCTGTAAATATTGCT
Organism: Saprospiraceae bacterium; assembly: GCA_018057925.1. GTDB lineage: Bacteria > Bacteroidota > Bacteroidia > Chitinophagales > Saprospiraceae > Parvibacillus. The sequence continues at coordinate 46,726 of JAGPCT010000012.1, read as the reverse complement.
TCTCTGCTTAGTTTCGCCGCCAAAGCACCCATTACAGGCCTTTTTTCTTTATCACGATGACCGCCACACCCAACAACTGTAATTACTCCGGCATCCTTCTTCATATCGTGAATAGTATTCAATACCTTTTCGAGTGCATCCGGAGTGTGTGCATAATCCACTATAAATAGTACATCTCGCTCTACATCTCTGATGGTCTCAAATCGACCTATCGCTCCCGGCACTGCGCTCAACTGAGTCAATACATCTTCTTTATCGTAACCCAGCAACCTGCCTACCGCATAAACACACAATGCATTGTAAGCATTGAATTCTCCGATTAACCTAAGGTGAACATGTACGCCGTCAAGCTCCATAGCCAAACCCTCTAAGGTATTTTCAAAAATCTTACCTTTGAAATCAGCACTTCTCCTCAAACTGTAATAATACTTGTCAGCCGGAGTGTTCTGTAGCATAACTTCACCTCGCTTGTCATCTATATTGCTCAGTGCAAAGCTTCCTTTTGCTAAACCGTCAAAAAATGACTTCTTGGCAGCGATATATTCGTCAAATGTCTTGTGGTAATCCAAATGGTCGTGAGAAATATTGGTAAATACCGCTCCTGCAAACTTCAACCCACTAATCCGTTTTTGATGCGCCGCATGTGAGCTCACTTCCATGAAGGCATATTGACAACCGGAATCAACCATATCCTTTAGTAATGCATTCAAACTAATCGGATCCGGTGTAGTATGCGTAGATGCTAAAACCTTGTCACCTATTCTATTCTCTACCGTGGAAATCAAGCCGGATTTCTTTCCCATTTCCATCATCAACTGATACAATAAAGTCACTGTAGTAGTCTTTCCATTGGTACCCGTGACGCCTACCAGTTGAAGCTTTTCGGACGGAAATCCATAAAATGCAGAAGCCAATTTACCTGCCGCCTCATGACTGTCAGGAACAATTATTAATTCAACATCTCCATTGATTTCAACTTCATTTTCACATACAACAGCCACTGCACCTTTGTCGATGGCACTTTGTATAAATCGATGACCATCTACCTCATTTCCTTGAATGGCAACAAACAAACTCCCTTGAATAGCCGCACGACTATCGATGGCGATGCCGCTTATTTCAGCATTTCCCCGATTGTCAGACATTTTTAGTCCGGCCAGATTCAACAATTTATTTAATTCCATTCTTCTTCTACTTCAATTTAATCATAACTGTCTGCCCCGTTACATCAGCTCCGGGGGGTATATCTTGTTGGGCTACTCTGCCATAGCCTTCTACTTCAACTTTCAAGCCATACGTTTCAAGGGCATATACAGCATCTTTCAAGCCCATCCCTTTGACATCCGGCACCTTATTAGCCGGTTGGGAAATGGGAAGCAATCTAACCTCGGATTCACCTCTATCCGTAATCACAAAATCATTTGTTTTACCTTTCAAATATACCGGTACCCCCAGACGGTTGAATACACTCAAATAATCGCTGCCTATACCTTTTTCTCCGGAAGGCAACAGATTGGAGAATGCAGTAACACTATTGTCAGGAGAATACACTTTGAAAAACTTGGGATCAAATGACAATATCTTATCTGCTATTGACTTAAATACCGGCAATGCCACCTCTGCACCATGATATCCATGCACTTTCGGTTCAGTAATCATGACACATACTGAATAAATCGGATCATCGGCAGGGAAATACCCTATGAAAGAAGCTCTGTATCTGCCTCTTTTCACTCCACCATAATCAAGACTTGCTGTTCCCGTTTTACCGGCAAATGAATATAATTCGGTTTTATACTTTTTGGCTGTTCCATTGATAACGACACCTTCCAGCAGACCACGAGCTTGGCGGATTGTGGATGGCTTAGCAATACTTTCCACCAAAACTTCCGGTGGGAAATTTTTCACTTGAGTTCCATGAGACCAAATCCCACTCACTAATCTTGGTCGCATCATTTTACCATTATTGGCCACAGCATTATAAAAAGTCAGCATTTGAAGCGGAGTTAGCTGTGTTTCATAACCATGTGCCATCCAAGGCAAAGACGTTCTACTCCATAGCTGCTTCAAATTATATGGCGTTTTTATCAATGGCTTCGCCTCTCCCGGAATATCAATGCCGGTCATCTTATCTAAATGAAAATGCTTGACATAATCAACAAATTGGAATACTCCCGCACGTGACTGGCCAAATACATCAACTACCGCCTTACTTATACCGATATTGGAAGAAAGTTCAAATGATTGCCGAAGGGTCAACTTGTCGTGGCCATGTGTTTCAGAATCTTTCATCTCACGTCCACATATTACTGCTTTACCAAAATTGACATCTATTTCTTTCTCCAAAGACATCTTACCACTTTCTAAAATAGCCATAACAGAGGCTAACTTAAATGTCGAACCGGGCTCAACACTCAATCCGACGCCATAATTGTATGCTTCGGAATACAAGTCTCCCTCTTTCTTCAAATTGGTTATAGCCTTGACAGCGCCAGTCTTTACCTCCATAACTATCGCCGTTCCGTAATCAGCATCATGATACTCCAAAGCTTTTTGCAGCGCTTCCTGAGCAACATCCTGGATTTGAACATTGATCGTCGTCATCACATCATTACCGTTCCTTGGTTCAATTTCTGTCAGATCATTGATTGGAACGTACTTGGTCTTTGACACAAATTGAACCATTCTCTTTCCGACCTCTCCTCTTAGTTCACTATCGTATGCTGATTCCAAGCCGATAGATTGTGAATTATCTCTATTGTAACCGATGGTTCTTAATGCCAAATCCCCATAAGGCCTTACTCGCTTATACTTCATGTCAAAAATGATGCCTGATTTGCCTCTTCCCATTCTGAATAGAGGAAAATTTTCAACCTGCTTCATTTTGTTATAGGATATCCCTTTAGCTAAGCACAGATAACGCTCTTTCTGTTTACGTTTAGATATTATCCATTGCTTAACCTCATTAGGGCTTAAATTGGGCATAAGGACTTTCGAAATGTACCAGGATAGTGAGTCAATATTCTTTGCAAAAATATCGCCCTCCCTCTTCATAAAACGAGAGTCTTTTTCTTTCATTTCCTTGACATACTGGCTTGAAGCCATTGGGTCAAAATAAACATCATAGAATGGCATGGAAGTAGCCAACAATTCGCCATTATCGCCAATAATCTTCCCCCGATCGGCTTCAATATCTATAGCTTTTACTCTAAGTTCTTTACCAAGTTCCCTATAGTGATCACCTTTGACAACAGCAATACGAACCACCTGACCTATAATAATCAAGGCCAGTGCACTAAACACCAACATAACAATATTGGCATTCCTTAATAGTTCGGATTTGTTGTCAACAGAAGGTTTCATTACCGGCTTTTTACGATAATCTGAACAGGTTGTTGTCCTCTCAAGCCGATCTCCTGATCAGCCAATTTAGTCTCAAGAGTAGAAAGCATGCTATTCTGCACGAGTTCGCTTTTTAAATTGAGATATTCCCAATTCAATTCTCTATTTTCACTCTTAAGTGCTATGATTTTGCTTACTTTTTTCTCCGCACTATGCGTGTTGGCAATGTAGAAAATGCCCAGTAAGCCGAGGAAACAGATGAAAGGAGTATTCCTTTTCAACATGTCCAGACCAAAATCGTCGAGCCAGTTTTGGTTGTTTTTACGTAATTTTTTCATTTGTAGTTCTAATTTTGAGACCTTAATCCCTCCTGCATGCGTTTGACCGAATACAGAAATATAAATAGTTGTTTTCTTAGTCCTTTCTGCCACTTACTTTGTGACGCCTCATTTGGAGATTACTCCCCGCTTCTCTTCGCTACTCGCAACTTAGCACTCCGTGCTCTATTGTTCGTTTTTATTTCATCAAAACCGGGTTCAATCGGCTTTTTGTTGATAACTTTAAATGGTCTGAAAATCTTTCCATAATCGTCCTGATCTATTGACCCAACCGGGTTTCCGGTTTTGAAAAAGTTTTTTACAATTCTATCTTCCAAACTATGAAAGGTTATCACTGCAACAATTCCACCAGGCTTCAACACCTCATACGCATCATATAAAAGATCTTCCAATGCCTTCAATTCATCGTTGACTTCAATCCGAAGCGCCTGAAATACCTGTGCCAGATATTTTGGTTTGCTTCCCATTATTGCCGGCTGAATCAGATGGACAAATTCTTCGATAGTCCTAATTTTACTTTTCCTCCGATTCTCAACAATCAATCTCGCTAATGTCTTGCTATTCCTTACCTCGCCCATTGTTGAAAACATCTCCACCAACGCATCTTCCTCATAAATCATGATAATATCCGCAGCCGTCTTCTCCAACTCTCTATTCATCCTCATGTCCAATGCGCCCTCAAACCTAAAGGAAAATCCCCGACTGCTTGAGTCAAATTGGTGCGAAGAAACTCCAATATCTGCCAAAATGCCATCCACCTCAAAAACCTTCTCTACCCGTAACATCCGCTTAAGATATCTGAAATTACTATGGATAAAAGTTACTCTTTCGTCATTCGGAATATTCTGAATCGTATCCAGATCTTGATCCATGACAAAGAGTCGTCCTTTCGACCCAAGCTTTTCCAATATCTTACGACTATGTCCACCCCCACCAAATGTCACATCGATATATGTACCATCAGGCTTAATATCTAAAGCCTCAATGGTTTCGGTGAGCAATACCGGCAGATGATATCCATTCATCACTCTTCCGCTGAGTTACCGGATATAGTCTTATTCCCCAACAAACGATCTGACATTGCCGCAAAATGCGCAGGCACCTCGTCAGCCCATTCATAATAGGCAGCCTTATCCCAAATCTCCACCCTGTCCATGTAACCAAATAACACAACTTCTTTCTGAATACCCGCAAATTCAAGCAATGGTTTTGGAAGAAGAATACGCTCAGCTGAATCTGTAGCAACATCTCTCAAACCTCTAAAAAAATAACGGATAAAGTTACGCTCTTCAGTAACAAATGAATTTAAGCCATTAACCTTGTCAACAATTTTCTCCCAAACTTTCTCGGGATACAACATCAAACATTTCTCAAAGCCCCGGTTGACAAAAAACTTATACGGCGGGTTTCCCCCGACATTGCGAAGAAGAGCAGAAGGCAACTTAAGCCGCCCTTTGTCATCAACGCTACATTCATATTCTCCGTATAGCAGTTGCATTAATTAGGTCTTTTCAAAACATTTACTGTTCTTGATGAGTCAAAAATAGATGACACTCCCATATTTTTCCACTTTTTCCCAAAATATTTTCTTAATAAACTAAAGATTATTGTTTTTTATATATGTTTATAACCAAAATAAGATATCTTTATAATCAAAATAGTGACATATTAACATATTTAAATTATATCTATATTAAAATATGTGTAAAACAATATACTAAGCATTATATATATTTACCACGTAACTCAAATTTAACATCATAATCAGTGGTAAAAAGTGGGTGAAAATACATAAACTTTAATCCATTTTAACAAATACACCTTATTTTACGCAGAATTCGGGACTATCTATACCTTATTTCAGCCGGGAATTATGATTTTGCGTATCAACTTTTATTTGACCAGCCTCAACCTATCCTATTCGTTCTAATGGGCGAAAATTCATTTCATTGACTGACATATCATAACTATGAATATGAAGTAAAAACGGTATGCTCGATAGAGGAGCATTGGTCAAAATGCCATATTTTTTCACCATATTTGCATCATGAATCAATTCGGCAGATTTTTCAAAGTAATGATATACGGTGAATCTCATGGCACTGAAGTAGGCATCATCATAGATGGTTGCCCGCCCGGCATCGGCTTATCAGAATCCTGTTTTATTGAAGACCTTAAAAGGCGAAAGCCGGGAGCCAAAGGAACAACTCCTCGCATTGAAGAAGACGCACCCATCATTACATCAGGCGTATTTAACGGATTCACCACGGGTGCACCAATAATGATTCGCTTTGAAAACAACAATAAACGCCCTGAGGTCTATGACAAACAAAGAGATATACCTCGCCCCGGTCATGCGGATTTTACCGCAAATGCTAAATTTAAAGGATTTGAAGATTATAGAGGCGGCGGACATTTCTCCGGCCGACTTACCGTAGGCCTTGTAGCTGCCGGGGTGATTGCAAAGAAGGTATTAAATACAAGATTGACTAAAGATATCATTTTCCAAACTGACATAATTGAAGTAGGCGGTTTCCCGGATATTGAAAAAGGTCTTGAATTCGCTATACACGCTAAAGACTCCATCGGTGGAATCGTCGAATGCTGTATTTCCGGAATACCTGCCGGTGTAGGCGAACCATTCTTTGACTCCGTGGAATCTGCCATTGCACACATCATTTTTGCCATTCCAGCAATAAAAGGAATCGAATTTGGTGCCGGATTTAAAGCAGCCCGAATGAAAGGTTCCGAACACAACGATCCAATCATCAATTCCTCAGGCAAAACACAAACAAACCATGCCGGCGGAATCAATGGAGGCATATCTAATGGTAATGATATCGTGTTTAGAGTAGCAGTAAAACCAACTTCTTCTACTCCACACCAACAGAGATCCTTCAATATGGCAACAAACCTTATGGAAACATTCTCTTATAAAGGCCGGCATGACCTATGTATTGCATTGCGGGTTCCGGTCATCCTGGAGGCAGCAGCAGCTATTGCATTGGCCGATTTAACTCTAGTATCGAATTGACCTTTAAAGCCGATTGAATATCCATATTATACACACGTGAGCAATAATTCTTTATACATTTTCGCTATATTTGAGATGAATGGTATAAAGAAGGAATTAGTAACACAAATCAAAAAGTGCGTATTTCTCTAATGTGGAATGTGGGTGTCAGAGCTTGTTGCTTTTTTCATCGGTTGTATAATAATGTTACCAAAGGTCATTGATTTTTTTGAAATTTGACATGACGTTTCACATCCAGAATATTTACTTTTTTAATCAATTCACCTGTGTACGAGACCGACATAATCTTATTATCATCAATCCAACGCACCCCATAATCCGAATGCTGAATGATACCATCTTTATCAGGGCTTAGCAAGGACGCTAATTTTTCGTGTGGCAGACTATATGCCAAAATTGTAAACTTGACTTGGCATAGTTGACCATCTGTCCCATCCCAAGAATAAATACATACTTTCTCGGGATCTTGCCTCTTGTTGTAAATGCTGACAGTAGAAGTCGGCTTACACGTCTGCGTAACTGCCTTCATCGTGAGTAATTCACATGGGTCATAGCCCAGCTCATCCTTCTCAAAAGTCGAATACTCTGGAAACATCATCGCAGTAGATTTAAAAGTATCTACAACAAGTTCATTTTCCGATTTTACAGCATCTTTCGACTCTTCCTTAGCTTGGACAGGATGCTTTTCCCGCCCACATCCTGTGATCAATAGAAATAGAAAGGGAACACATATAACAATATTTTTCATATATCCACACAAGAATTTAAAGACAAACTAATGTCTTGATCCGAAGACCTGAATTATTAGAACTTATCTTGACAAAGAATATTTTATAATAAATTGATTTATCAATCAATCCAACTTTCCTTAAAAATGATAGTCGTTTAGGTCAATGCCATTAAGCTAAAACGAATATCCAATCGGTTTTAAAACTTGGTTTTCAGCACATAAGGCAACATTGCTCTCCATGTAGGCCAGTCGTGATGCATATCAAAACCCCATACATCTAAATCTACTTTTATACCTTTAGATTCAAGTACAGCGGCAAATTTTCGTGAAGCATCAGGTGTCTCATAGTTACCACTTCCGGTCAATATATGAATGTGTGGATTATTACGCATACGACGCAAGTAAGCTTCATCATTGAGTCCCGGCATATAAGCCATAGGGCTATTGAAATATACGTCATCATCGTAATATCCATCGGTATATGAAGTTAAATCATAATCGCCACTCATTGCAATTACTCCTGAGATCAAGTCTGGTCTCTTGAAATAAAGATTGGCACTGTGAAGTGCTCCAAGAGACGCACCGGAAACAATGATATTAGAATCTTCAGAAGTCTGGCTCTTAATAAAAGGCACTACTTCATTATAAACATAATTATTGAATTGTACATGGCGGATGGATTTGTGTCGAGGATGCATTTTGTTATTCAACCAACTTTCTGAATTTATGCTATTGATTGAAAATACTTTAAATTTACCACTTTCTATGAGTGGCTTTATCATATCGATTAGAAGGAAGCGTTCATATTCTAAATAATCTGCCGCAGCTGTAGGCACCAGCAATAATGGCGTACCAAAATGACCGTAAACAGCTATTTCCATTGTTTTATTAAGCGATGGGCTATGCCAAGCATGCAATTCTCTATTCATTTTATTTTATATTTTTTCAGATTGTTGCCCAAAGATAAGGCAATAGCCACTATTCAAGTCTATTATTCCTCAATATTTTTAAACCCAAATTCATATTAGAGGCAAAAATATTGCCTTTAAGAGGAATTCGGGTTGAACAAGGATGAACATGCGGGGCAGCATAATCCCGAAGGGATGATATTTTTATAGAAAACGTAGTATAATATTTTCAAAATCCCAAAGGGATGACATTATTACAAACCAAGAAAAAATATATCTGCTCAAAAAACTGGAACGAATAGATGAAATCATCATTTCACCCATTCTGGGTTCCTCTTTCTGCTATTGACTCTATTCTATAATAATGACAACCCTTCGGGTTTATATTGATAAAAAATGGGGTTGGATTTAGCTCGTCCAATAAAGTATGAAAAATTTTTACAAACAATATAGCTGAATAATTATAATAATTGCAAGAGGCTAAATTACATCAAGCCAAATCGAAACAAGTAGATTATTATATATTTGGAAATATATTGATTCGTGACTATTTGAATTTCAACACAACAAACTGTTAGCAATATATTTCTTAAAGAAACTATTGTACCTCTAATATGAATTCGGGTTTAAACATAAGCTTTTAACAATTGTATTAAATAGATGATAATTACAATGTGTGTATAACAAATTTCCATAATGACTTCATTATTTTACCCTTCTATCTCCCCTTAAGAGGGAGAACCAAATAATGAAGTCATTCCTTCCAAAAAGTTTAAATATCAATTAAAGAGTCAAATTTTGAGAGGAATAAAAAATGAAAGGGAAATATGTTATACACACATTTTACTTCCTCAAGAATCATTATATTTGCCATTGTAATAAATTGAATGTCCCATGTTCAAGTTTAATGGCTTTATTATAATCTTTGTACTTTTCTTCCTCTCTTGTCAGGGCATAGAATCTGTTCAACCAATTGATATTACTGATATCCAAGGCACATGGGTGCTTGATTCTGCATCAAGGAATGGTGAAAATACCGAGTCTTTAGACGGTCTCTTTTATACCTTTGACGAGAAAAAAGTGATTACTAATTTATTAGGCGATACTGCCGAATCTGATTTTTCAATTCAGGATCAACAGATTATCCACATTTTAGAGGATACCATGAAGTATCAGATCATTTCGCTCAACGACAGTACATTAAGACTGCTTAGCAATATTCAAAATACGACATTTGGATTTAAGTTCCATAAATTAATACATGACCCATTGGATGCCGACTCTATTGAAAATCAAGAATTAATTCAATAAATCTTACGATAAAGACATTTAAAATGGCAAGGTATTTTTATATTCTTTTGTTTTGTTTGCTTTCCATATCCGTTAAAGCATTGGATGTAAGTGTCATCATATCCCAGTATTATTCAGTCCAACCTGATTTGCAACCATATATAGAAGTATATTTCCATAATGTGGCTTCATCATTGAGCCGGATTAAGGAAGCCCAAAATGATAGTTTATTTGAAAATAAGGTTAAAGTCACCTTACTTTTTATGCAAAATGACCAAATCATTAAATTCGATCACTTCATCATTGAGAGTGGGCTCAGAAAGGAAAATAAGGATTTCATAGCACTCAAAAGATATGGACTTCAACCCGGTAAATACAACCTCAATTTTACCTTTGTCGATCTGGGTGACACTACTAATGTATATAAAAGTGCTGTAGAAGTTAATGTAAAAGACGCTCCCAAAAGTCCTTTTATTTCTAATTTAGTGTTGGTAGCGGATACCAGTACCAATCTTGACCCATCGGTGTCCAAAAACAACCTTTTTTATGGCTTGATTCCATTTTCTTATGTCAATGCGAGCCTCAACAGATTTGGCATTTATTTGGAAAGCTATCAAACCAACCTTCTTCAACAAGAGGTAACAAACTATACCGTTAAAATCTTTAAATTAGCCGGAAATAGTGCCGAAAAATTAATTGGTAGGACGACCATAAAAAGGAAAAGTGCCTTTATAGATAATATTTTCACATGGTTTGATGCTACCTATTTTGAATCAGGTCAATACAAAATACAAGTATTCCTCAATGATAAGGACAGAAAAGCAATAGATAGCACTGCTTACTTTTTCACCAAAAGCAATCCGGTCAGGGACGAAGCCTTACTTTCTTCAAAATTTGCCGACGAGGTGGAAGTATCTTTTATCGGAAAAATGAATTTGGATGAAATCAATTACACCCTTCGCGCTATAGCTATGAATGTCAAAAATTCTGATGTAGAACTCCTCAATCGTCTTCTTAAAGAAGATAATAAAATCAGTAAAAGCAATTTTCTGTATAATTTCTTTAAAGAAAAGTCAACCGTCTTCCCGGAAGATTATTACAAACAATACATGGAGGTAGCCAAAGCTGTAGATAAAAAATACAAAACCGGCTTTGGGTACGGCTTTGAAAGTGACCGAGGCCTTATCTTTATGAAATATGGCAAGCCAAGCGACATGATTACAGTCAATGATGACCCATCAAGCGCTCCTTATGAAGTATGGCTATACTATGACATTCCCAAGCTTGCTCAATCCAATGTCAAGTTTTTATTTTACAACCCTTTTTTGGATGGCATGGATTATCGCCTTCTACAATCCAATGCGCGTGGCGAAGTCCGAAATCCCAATTGGAAAAAAGAATTGTACAAAACCGTAGCTCGCAATCCCGACAACCTGCCTCCGGACAAATATGAAGTGCCTTCCGGCTTCAATAGACACGCCGAAGAATGGTTGCAAGACCTTTAATTCAAAAAACTTAACTTACCTTTACCGTTTAATTTACATTCCATGAGTAAAAAGATATATTTTTTTGCAAGCATTCTATGTTTTGTCCTTTTTTCTTGTAAAAATGATCCAACGACGGCAAGTGAAACCACTGAAGCTCCGGTATCTAACATACCGAGGTTAGACTATAGGGTCACAGGCATCATTCCGCACAATACATCATTTTTTACCGAAGGGCTTTTGGTTTATAATGGACAATTTTTAGAAAGCACAGGCAGTCCGGAGGAAATTCCTTCTCTCGAATCCGTCGTCGCCACTGTTAATATGGAATCTGGTAAATCCGAAGAGAAAATAAAATTAGACAAATCTAAATATTTTGGAGAAGGTATTGTCGTCATTCAAGACAAGTTATACCAACTTACCTATAAAAACCAAAAAGGGTTTATTTATGACGTCAAATCTTTTAAAAAATTGGGAGAATTCAGCTATCCCAGCATTGAAGGATGGGGAATGACTACTGACGGAAAACACGCCATCATGAGCGATGGCACTGACCAACTTTCTTTCTTACTTCCGCCCGATATGAAGGTTGTAAAAACTGTCCGAGTCACTGAAGACGGCATCAGCGTGCTTAATGTCAATGAATTGGAATGGGTAAAAGGGTATATTTTTGCCAATATATGGACAACCACCGATGTCATAAAAATTGACCCAAACACCGGCAAAGTCGTTGGTAAAATGGACTTATCCAGCCTTAAAAATGAAGCAAATAATACTTTCCAGCATAGTGAAGTCGCTAATGGTATAGCCTATGACTCTATTTCCAACAAGCTTTATGTCACCGGAAAGCTTTGGCCAAGTATATACAGATTAGAGTTAATCGAAAATAAAGATGCCAATCAATAACCTGCCTTCATGATTATCCTAAATTCCGCATTATACAAATACGAAATCGATTTACGACTCGTAATCAATGGTTTTCAGAAACCATTGAAACGATTCGTACATCGGGATAACCCTCATAATCCGCACTATACGGTTTTTCAAAACCTATATTGTGGAATTCGGGTTTATAGAAGAAGACATTTTGCAATAACTCAATCAAGAAGATATCGTACTGGTAAGGCTTTCAAAAAACTGCATGGCAGATTGAATATTTTTGATTCCTTTCACCCTAAGCACTAAGTTTTTTAAGGTCTTCTGTACCGTCACCTTTGGGTCTTTCATAACACCAAGGTACTGAAACAAAGACAGAAATGTCTCTGACTCATAGTATGGCGACTGTGGATTGGAAGGAAAATAAGCATTTAGAGATCCATTCTTTATAACTGCTCTCTCAAATCCAAGGATACGCAATAACCATCTCATCCGCAGCCCATCTGCCAATTCCTCCACCGCATCCGGATAAGGCCCGAATCGATCCGACAAATCCGTTAGAAACTTTTGCAGCGTATCCTCATCTTCTATAGCATCCATCTCGTGGTACAATGAAAGTCGTTCTGAGGTAGAGGAAACATAATAGTTGGGAATCAACATCTCACTATCCGTCTCTATCGTTACATCTTTAACAAAGATCTTTTTCTTATCAATCTCATTCTTAAATACCTCTTTGAATTCATCTTCCTTGAGTTCTTGTATCGCTTCCTCCAATACACGCTGAAATGCATCATAACCCATCTCCGATATAAATCCGCTTTGTTCACCTCCAAGCAAGTTGCCACTACCTCTAATATCTAAGTCACGCATCGCTATCTCAAATCCACTTCCCAATTCTGAAAATTCGACGATAGTCTTCAATCTCTTCTTAGCCTCTGGAGTTAAGGTTGACATAGGTGGTGAAATCAAATAACAATAAGCCTTCTTATTGGAGCGCCCTACTCTACCTCGCAACTGATGCAGATCACTCAATCCATAATGGTGCGCATTATTGATAATCATGGTATTGGCATTGGGAATATCCAATCCGGTCTCAATAATATTGGTTGATACCAATACATCGAATTTACCCTCAATAAAATCCACTAAGGTGGCTTCAAGTATCTTGCTATCCATCTGCCCATGGGCTATAGCAACTGACGCATCCGGCACAAGTCCGGCAATCAACTCCCCTATTTCCCCTAAATTCTTTACCCTATCGTGTACAAAAAACACCTGTCCGCCCCGTCCCAATTCATTTTCTATTGCTTCTCGTATTGACCGTTGTTCAAATAGTCTGATTTCCGTATAAATAGGTTGACGATTGGGTGGAGGTGTCCTTATTACGGACAGATCACGGGCTGCCATCAATGAAAACTGCAACGTCCGCGGTATAGGCGTCGCCGTCAAAGTAAGTGTATCTACATTGACTTTCATAGAACGGATCTTCTCTTTGGCCTGCACACCAAATTTCTGCTCCTCATCAATAACAAGCAAGCCAAGGTTTTTAAAATGGACATCTTTATTCAACAAAGCATGTGTACCTATAACTAAATCAATCTTACCGGATTGAAGACCTTCATACACCTCTTTCTTTTCTTTCGTCGTCTTAAAACGGTTGAGATAGTCAACTTCAACACCAAAATCCTTCAATCTCGCATCAAAAGTGTGATAATGCTGTAGAGCAAGTATCGTTGTTGGAACCAATATAGCCACCTGATAACCATCATTGATAGCCTTAAATGCAGCTCTGATAGCCACTTCGGTCTTTCCAAAACCCACATCGCCACATATCAGTCGATCCATAGGATAAGGCTTTTCCATATCCTCTTTGACGTCAATAGTAGATTTATACTGATCCGGTGTATCTTCATATAAAAAGGATGCCTCCAACTCCACCTGCAAATATCCATCAGGAGAAAAGGCAATACCCTCACTCGCACGTCGCTTAGCATACAGATTTATCAATCCCTTAGCAATGTCCTTGACCTTGCTTTTCGTCTTTTGTTTAAGGTTCTTCCAGGTATCTGAACCCAATTTATTAATCATGGGAGGTTCGCCTTCCTTGCCCATATATTTGGACAACTTATGCAATGAATTGATACTCACATACAACATATCATTATTGCGGTAAATGATGCGGACCGACTCTTGTTTTACACCGCCAATCTCTATGGTTTCCAACCCTGAAAACTTACCCACCCCGTGATCGATATGCGTTACATAGTCGCCCGGTTGCAACTCTTTCAACATCCTTAAAGTAACAGCTTGATCTCGTGTGTAACCCGATTTTAAGCTGTACTGATGGTATCTTTGAAATATTTGATGATCTGTCAGAATCTCAATCTTACTCTTTGTATCTAAAAAACCTTCGTGTATCGACCCGATAACAGGCTGGAATGTATTTTTAGCACCGAGATCGGTCAAAATAGATTCTAAACGCTTGATTTGGCGAGCATTTTCACTAAAAAACCATGTTTCAATACCCTCTTGCTCATTTTTCTCTAAGTGAGTCACTAAAAGTTTAAATTGTTTGCTGATTACAGGATGAGGCTTAGTCTCAAAATTCAATGTCTGGCATTTAATCCGGCCATCCGGTTTTGTAAGGTGAAAAACAGGATACTTATTAAGGCTTTTCTCCCACATCTCCGGACTTATAAAGGAACGATCCTTGAAAAATTTTTGAGATTCAGGCTGCTCCACCATGGATATACTCTGTATTATTTCCTCCGCCTTCTCATAGAGAATTGCCATCCGCTCCGTAATAAATCCTCTATCTTCCAATACAATTTGACAATCCTCTTTAAGTATTTCAAATAGAGGTATTCTATCTATGGCTTCAAACTTGGTATTGGCATTGGGCAATATATTTAAAAAATCTACATTCTTGATGGATAGCTGCGTTTCAGGATCAAAGATTCTAATACTTTCGACTTTGTCATCATCCATCTCAATCCGATAAGGTTGACCATTTCCAAAAGAAAAAATATCCACTATCGCTCCCCTCAATGAAAATTGTCCCGGTTCATATACGAAATCAACCCGCTCAAACCCATATTCTATCAGTATCTCAATGACAAAGTCCCTATCAAATTTTTCACCTACCTTGACCGTGATCTTATCCTTGTCTAACTCCACCGGATTAACCACCATCTCAAAAATCGACTCAGGATAAGCAACTATAATATTTGGCTTACTCCCATTGACTAAAGTGGAAGCCACCTCAGAACGCCTCAGCACATTGGCTGTATTGATTTCTACAAAATTCCCGGGACGCCGAAAGGAATCAGTCAGTAACATGATGTCTCCCCCTAGTAAAGTCATCAATGTATCATAACTATAGGCTGCTTTGTCCTTATCATCGGCAACATAAAGGATGGACATCGGATTGCATTTAAAGGAAGATGCTATATAAAACAGCATAGAACTTCCGCTTAATCCATCTAAAAAATAATTGCGTCTTTCCGTATCGTGAGGCCAGGATTCATTGTGTTTTCCAAACCTTGCTAAAATTTCATCTTTCACTTCCACAAAGCAAAATTATAAAAAATGTAGCTTGCTGAATAATTAGATTCAAAATATACTAAAATGACTTGAAATTGACCATTTACTATTCTTGTCCCCTATAGGGGTGTTGGGGTAAACAAGGATATTAAATGGTCAATTTATTTTCCAATTAGTATAATAACCTACCTATTATCGCACCAATTGAAAAGTCGTCCTCCTATTTAACTGATGTTCTTCTTCACTACATTTTTCACACAAGCATGTGGCGATAGGTCTTGTTTCGCCGTAACCCTGAAAAGAAAGACGATTCCGACTGATGCCATTGGAGGTCAGGTAATTGACGACAGATTGAGCCCGCTTGCCGGACAAAGTCAAGTTGTATGCGTTGCTACCGCGACAATCGGTATGTGAGTTGATTTTTATTTTAAAAGACGGGTTGAGCTTCAAAATCGAAAGCAATTCATCCAATGACCCGACAGCATCTTTTCGAATCTCATATTTGTCTAAGTCGTAGTATATATCCTTAATAACAATTTCTTGATCATATAAAACAGGATATAGGTTTAAAATCATTGAAAACTCCTGAATACGCAATGAGCTATCAATTCTTATCACATCCTGATTAATTGTCTTAGAAGACGTCAGGTATCCATCTTTTGATGCAGTAATCGTTAGATTGTCCCTGACTTTCAAAAGTGTCGTAACCTTACCATACTTATCACCGACCAGAACAGAATCTTTTCCCATGCTGCTCACAGTAACCGTTGGACTCGCTAATTCTACCGAACTATTAGACATTTTCCCATCCTTCACATTAAATCCTCTCACATAAACTATCAACTTTACAAGGATACTTTTATCGGCAATAGCTGTTGTATCAAACTCGGGCTTAGGCGTAATAGTCTGAATCTTTGTAAAATGATAAATATCATCTTGACCCACCCCACCCTTTCTATTGGACGAAAGAAAACCTTTTGCCAAGACATTATCCTTTGAAATAAACCCGGGATCAAATACCATTCCAAAGTCATCATAAGGAGAATTGATTGGCGCTTTCATATTATTAGGTGGCGTCCAACCATCACGATTTACATAAGTCTTATAAATATCCAAACCTCCCATTCCTGCCGGTCGATCCGAAGAGAAATAGAGTGTATCTTTATCAATGGTGGCATACTTTTCATTGTATTCAGAATTGATAATAGCAGGCAATCGCACAGGTGCTTGCCATACTTCACCTTTCAATTGAGAATAATAGAGGTCAAATCCAGTATTATATTGGGGATCCTCCATGGCAAAAAACAAAACCTTACCGTCATCACTAAAAGCCGGACCCAGATAGTTCAATGTATCTGATACAAAGGTCATTACTTCCGGATCTGCCCATGTTTCTCCTATCTTAACGGACTGCATCAATTTGCACATTAAATCCGTACCGATCCGATCAAAGCATTTACAAAAAACCATTTTTCTCCCATCCGGTGAATACACTAAGGAGCCTTCATTGTCTTCTGTATTCACAACACCCGGCAAGAGTGTTACCGGAGATAAATTGGAATCCGCAACAAAAAGATTGCTATATCCATTGCCAGTCCACTTATAGTTGGCAGCATCCTCACTGTCCTTTCTGTCCGATGAAAATATTATTTTACCATCACTCCTTATTACTGGCGAATAATCAGAATATTCGGAGTTAAAAGGGCTCAACTGTAATTTAAAAGGATTTGTCGGTGCATCTATCTCCCATTGATTGGCGTTATGTAGAGATACAACCTCACTTTGAAAACGATTCGGATCATTTAACTGCTTTGCCAATGCATCAAATACATTGAGGGCTTCCTGATACCGACCCGTATTTTTCAATGCATAGGCCAGATAAATTAATTTATTGGGAGAATTGACACCCTTGACACTCATTCTATACCATTGTAGAGCTTTGTCCGGGTCATTCATCTTTTCATACGCTTGTCCCATGAGAAAAGCCTTATCGGAGCGAATGCCTTCAGTGGTGGCATCATTATATTCTTTTTCCAAATATTGAACAGCCACAGCGTATTGACCTACATCAAAGGCATCTTCACCGGTTTTTATCCGCGCCGTTTGATTGCAGGAATACAAGAAAGCAATACACGCTACAATGAAAGTTATTTGTTTACCCATAAAATTCATAAACCTTAATAGAAATAACGCAAAGTAAAGACATCTGTTGTGCCCTTTCCTTTTCATTCATCCCAATCAACCACTAAGATAGACATTTGACTTTAAATGAAACGCCCTTCATATCGAAATCGAATAAATTATCATCCTTCACTCTATTCAAATCGAAATAAACCTATTTAAAATGAAAAAAAATGTCCCTTTTATATTACGATTATTAAAAAAACTGTGTCAATCTGCCACTTTGTCCACTCTAAAGTGAAAAACTGTCATCAAACCGAATATGGCACAGTTTATGCTTACAGAAAGCGAGAATTAAAATTTATAAACCATAAAATTTATACATTAATGAAACCAATTAACGACAGAGTGGTCATAAAACCAGCTCGTGCAGAAGAAAAGACGAAAGGTGGCATCATCATTCCTGATACAGCGAAAGAAAAGCCCCTTAAAGGTGAAGTAATAGCAGTGGGTCCCGGCAAAGACGGCAACTTGATGACTGTTCAAGCAGGTGATATCGTTCTTTATGGCAAATATGCCGGTCAGGAAATGAATTATGAAGGTGAAGATTATCTCATCATGAGAGAAGATGATATTCTCGTTGTATTATAATTCTTATTATTCAATTTTAACAAACTAAAAAACTAATTATATTATGGCTAAAGAAATTAGCTTCGATAGCGCAGCGCGCAATGAATTAAAAGCCGGTGTAGATGCATTGGCTAATGCAGTAAAAGTTACTTTGGGACCTAAAGGTCGTAACGTTGTTATCCAGAAGAGCTTTGGAGCTCCTACTGTTACGAAAGATGGCGTTTCTGTTGCAAAAGAAATCGAACTTGAAAATCCTATTCAAAATATGGGTGCTCAAATGGTCAAAGAAGTAGCTTCTAAAACAGCTGATGCTGCCGGCGATGGTACAACCACTGCAACGGTTCTCGCACAAGCAATGGTAGCAGCAGGAATGAAAAACGTTACTGCCGGTGCTAATCCAATGGATTTGAAAAGAGGTATTGACAAAGCCGTCAAAGCCGTAATCGCCAATCTTCATACCCAATCCGAGGTTATCGGTGACGACTTCAATAAAATCCAACAAGTTGCAGCTATCTCCGCTAACAACGATGAACAAATAGGTAAAGATATCGCAGACGCAATGAAAAAAGTTTCTAAAGACGGTGTCATCACTGTTGAAGAAGCAAAAGGTACCGATACTTATGTGGATATCGTAGAAGGTATGCAATTCGATAGAGGATACTTATCCGCATACTTTATCAACAATCAGGAAAAGATGTCCGTAGAATACGAAAATCCTTATATCTTGATTCATGATAAGAAAATCTCCAACATGCAGGACATCGTTCCTATTTTGGAAAAAACCATGCAGTCAGGACGTCCTCTCCTTATCATAGCAGAAGATATCGATAGTCAGGCTTTAGGTATATTAGTCGTTAACCGCCTTAGAGCTAATCTGAAAATAGTTGCTGTTAAAGCTCCGGGCTTTGGTGACCGTAGAAAAGCAATGTTAGAAGATATTGCCATTTTGACAGGAGGAACCGTTATTTCGGAAGAACAAGGATACAAACTTGAAAATGTAGAAATCGAACACCTCGGTACATCTGAAAAAATTACCGTTGACAAAGACAATACAACAATTATAGGTGGTGCAGGAACATCGGATGATATTAAAGTTCGTATCGGAACTATCAAACAACAGATTGAATCAACAACATCTGATTATGATCGTGAAAAGCTTCAGGAAAGATTGGCAAAATTAGCCGGAGGTGTAGCCGTAATCTATGTTGGCGCTCCTACAGAGGTTGAAATGAAGGAAAAGAAAGACCGTGTAGATGATGCCTTACATGCTACAAGAGCAGCCGTAGAAGAAGGTATCGTTGCAGGTGGTGGTGTTGCCCTCGTTAGAGCTATTTCTGCTATTGAAGACCTAAAAGGAGAGCACGAAGATGAAACAGTAGGTGTTCAAATCGTTAAAAAAGCACTTGAAGCACCATTGCGTACGATTGTTGAAAATGCCGGCGCTGAAGGCTCTGTCGTTCTTCAAAAAGTTCTTGATGGCACTGGCAGCTTTGGATACAATGCACGTACCGATAAATACGAAGACCTGAAATCTACAGGCGTTATCGACCCTACTAAGGTTACTCGTGTAGCTATCGAAAATGCAGCTTCTATAGCCGGTATGATACTTACTACTGAATGTGTCATCAATGACAAACCTAAGTCTGATGATGGTCACGACCATGGTCCGGCTATGGGCGGAATGGGTGGTATGATGTAATACAACTTTCATTAAAATATTTTGTAAAAGCTATTCCGGTCATCGGAATAGCTTTTTTTATTACCTCTGTCTTATTTAACCCAAATTCCGTATTAAACAATTACGGAATCGATTTTCGGCTCGTAATCAGCACTATACGGTTTTAAAAACCTTTACAGTTGAATTCGAGTTGAACAAGGATGAACATTCTGGACAGCATAATCCCGAAGGGATGATATTTTTATAGAAAACGAAGCATAATATTTTCAAAATCCCGAAGGGATGACATTATTACAAACCAAGAAAAAATATATCTGTTCAAAAAAACTGGGACGAATAGATGGAATAATCATTTAACCCATTCCGGGTTCCCCTTTCTGTTATTGAATCTATTCTATAATGATGACAACCCTTCGGGTTTATTTTGATAAAAAATGGACTTGGATTAAGCTCGTCTAAAAAAGTATGAAAGATTTTTACAAACAATATATCAGAATAATTACAATAAATGTATTAATCTAAATTCTTTAGTTTCTACAATTTTACGAAAAGTAATCCGTCTAGCAAATATTTCTTTTTCGTATAACTCCTTTAATGTGGGAAAACCAAATAATGAAGTCATTCCTTCCAAAGAGTTTATCTTCTTTCTTTAAAATTAAAATGCTGTTGTGATAAAAATGTATATACTTGTACCTTTAGATATTACATTTATTCAATCGGTATTCCAAGTTGTATATCAATTCAGTATTTGTCTTATACATAATGTAGGAAAAGTTAACCAAAATTTTCTCCACCTAACACAAAAAAAAGGGTGACATTTAAACAATATCACCCTTTTTATTTGGAATACTCCGTTATTGCTTGATCATCTGAACTTGCAACACTAATTTCACATCATCACTCACTACCAATCCACCTGCTTCTGTCAATGAACTCCAATTTAATCCAAAATCCTTTCTATTAACTTTACCGGAAATTTCAAAACCAGACTTCACCTGTCCGTAACCATCCGTAGCCGTTCCACCATATTCAACATTAAGAACTACCGGCTTTGTAACACCGCGCATCGTTATATCACCATAAAGTGAAAACTCATTACTTCCTTTACTTTCAATTTTAGTCGAAGCAAAAGTCAACTTCGGATGATTCGCCGCATCAAAGAAATCAACACTCTTCAAGTGATTGTCACGTTGCTCTTGATTTGTCGTAATACTATTGACATCCGCCTCAAACTGAATCTTAGCATCACTAAAATCAGACTTTTCGCTTTCCATCGTCGCATCAAATTGTAAAAAGTTACCGGTTACATTTGTAATCATCATGTGTCTAACCTGAAACTTAATCTCACTGTGTGCTGCATCAATTTTGTAATTCGCCATTTTTAAACTTTTTTTTATTTATTAATTTTTTGAAATATTATTTTACATGTACATACATGTATTTATTTAAATTTTTTTTAACTATTCCTCAATTTTTCCAGTATAACATTGAGTTGTTCTGCCTCCGTTTCAGTCAACCCAATGAGTTGATCATCGCATTGATTCATTTCTTTACTCGCCTCAACCAACACAGCCATACCCGCTTTGGTAAGTTCAATCATCGTCTGACGACCATCATCTTCACCCCTATTTCGCCGAATTAACTTTTTGATTTCCAGTCTATCAATTATCCGAGGGACATTCGAACTCTTTTCAATCATCCTTGAAGAAATATCCTTCACACACATCATTCCAGGATAACTACCCTTTAATATCCGAAGCACATTGTACTGTTCAGGTGTCAAACCATAAGGCTTCAACACATTATTAATATGTGATCTATACCACCAAGCTGTATAAAGAATATTCAATGCTGCCTTCTGACACCCATTTCTAAATTTCTTTGTCTTTATTGCTTCTTCTAATTTCACAGTGCAAATATACATGTATGTACATCTATTTTCCAAATATTGTACGTTAAAATTTTGTTATCGTTTCAATGTAAGAATTGAAAAGATCGCCATTTTACCATTATTCTAAACTATTTAACCTTTTATCAGAATTCATTTCCTTCAATTAACCAATCGCATTGTGTATCAAATAATATATTTCCAAGCATATCGAATTTCGCCAAGAAATAAACCGAGCACCCTTCATTCATCTACTCGTCAACACAAAATTTAATTTCGTGTAGTAACTTTATCTTATATTTGACCAATTTTTTATAAGCATGAAGATATCACATAACTGGCTAAAAGAAATATTGCCCCACGAATTCTCCACAGAAGAAATCTCCGAAAGGCTGACAGACGTAGGCTTAGAGGTGGAAGGGGTCCACACTGTAGAATCCATAAAAGGTGGGCTGAAAGGCGTTGTTATAGGTCACATATTAACCAAATCTCAACATCCCAATGCCGATAGGCTATCTCTCACTACAGTGGATGTGGGAGGACAAAGCCCTTTATCTATTGTATGTGGAGCGCCAAATGTTGCCGCAGGACAGAAAGTCTTGGTAGCGACTATTGGTACGGTATTGTATGACTCTGAGGGCAAATCCTTTACCATAAAAGAATCTAAAGTCAGAGGTGAATTGTCTCAAGGTATGATTTGTGCTGAGGATGAACTCGGCATAGGAGAAAGTCACGAAGGTATTATGATTTTACCGGCAGATGCCGAAATAGGCATGCCGGCCTCAGAATTCTTTCAAATTACTTCAGACGAAGTCATAGAAATAGGCTTAACTCCCAATAGGGCTGACGCCAACTCACACTATGGTACAGCGCGCGACCTATGGGCAGCTCTCCATTTACACAACGGGTATCAATCACCTTTACAGCCAATCCGGCTATTAGATACCCAGTCTCTTAAACCTTCCGATTTTAAAATCTCCATTGAAAATACCCAATCTTGCAAGCGATATACCGGAATCCTTCTACGCAATATTCAAGTTATGCCCTCGCCCGAATGGATTATTAAAAGATTAGAAGCCATCGGTCAAAGACCTGTCAATAACATCGTGGACATAACCAATTACGTGATGTTTGAATTGGGTCAACCGCTTCATGCCTTTGATGCAGATAAAATTGCTTCCAACCACATTAAAATAAAAAATGTAGCTAAAGACACTCCATTCATAACGTTGGACAACAAAGAAATTAAGTTGAGTGATGAAGACTTAATGATATGTGACGGCAATGACCAACCCCTGTGTATTGCAGGTGTCTATGGCGGTCTTGGCTCGGGAGTCACTTCAGAAACAAAAAATATTTTCCTTGAATCCGCTTGGTTTAGTGCGACTTCCATCAGACGATCATCATTACGCCATAATTTAAGGACAGAATCAGCCCTCCATTTTGAAAAAGGTATTGATCCGAATCAATGTTTGGAAGGCTTATTGCGAGCAGCCTGGTTGATTTCACAATATGGAGGAGCTGTGGATACTTTTGCTCCTATTGACCAATATCCGGGAAAAATTCCACCGGCTATGGTAAATATTTCTTTACCCAAAGTGCGCGAACACATCGGTAAAAACCTGAGTCATGAAGAAATCAAGAATACCTTGAATGCTTTGATGATGAAAATTGAAGAAATAGATGCTGACAATTGGATAATTACTGTCCCAACTTATAAGACAGATGTCACTCGACAAGCCGATATCATTGAGGAAATTGTACGTATTTACGGACTCAATAACATCGAAGAAACCGGTAAGTTCGCCTTTTCTATGCCGGAAAAAATTCGCAATGAAGTCGCAGAAGCCCGCCAGACCGGCCTTCAATATCTGGCCGATGCCGGATATAGTGAAGCCATGGGCTTGTCCATCATCAACAGCACACAATGGGCCAAAGTAACGGGTAACAACGACTTTGAAGGTGTTCGCATCAACAACACATCCAATGTACAATTAGATTTGATGCGTCCAGACCCACTGTCAACTGCCCTTGAAATTGTTTTGTACAACCAGTCACGACAGCAACATAGTTTCAAGATGTTTGAATATGGTACCGTTTACAATAAATCAAATGGCAGCTATATCGAAAATAACTTCATTTCATTATTTGGGATAGGCAACTTGTGGGATGAATCTTGGCTTACTTCTTCCAACGAGAAAATCAGTCCATTTTACTTGAAGTCCACGGTTATCCACCTTTTCAATCGACTTGGGATACTGAAATTTCAGGAAAAACAATCCGAAGATATTCGGTTTAGTGACGCCATAGAGTTGACCTTGGGCTCCAAGGTGTTGGCAGTAATAGGAAATATCCAAAAACCAATAATGAAAAGAGCAGGTATAAAAGGAGATATGCCATTTGCACATATTTATTGGGATGAAGTCACATCCACTTTGAATCAAAAGCCGACAACTTTCAAAGAATTTAGCAAATTCCCGGTTGTTAGAAGGGATTTAGCCGTCGTTATAGAAAACAATGTTTTGTTTGATCAAATAAAAACATGGATACAGAAGTCGGCAAGTCCTTATGTATCAGCCATTAAACTATTTGATGTATATACAGATGATACTCAACTTGGTGAAGGCAAAAGCAGCTTGAGTATAGCCATTTATTTTATCAATCAGGAAAAAACATTCGACGATAAGACGATTGATGGATTAATGCAAAAAATAATGACGACACTTCAAGAAAAAGTAAACGCAATAATTAGAAAATAAATAGTAAATTTGTCAATTATTAACTGTTTTAAAAAATATTTAATCGACTAAAGGTTAAACTTTCAATTAAAACAAATTATATTTTTCATAGGGAACAATGATATCAACATTTGGGGAAAGATTGGAATCGATTGATACAAAGCTCAAGACCCTTGTGCAAAAGTATGAAATAATAAAAAAAGAAAACGCTATGCTGATGGAGGAGAATATCCACCTTAAGCAAAGCGCCGGAAAACATAAAGCAGAGTTGGAAATAGTGGGGCAAAGTCTATCTGAAACAAGCAAAGAGCTGATTGAAGTTCATGCAAGCGTGCAAGATACTGAAGCAGTAAAGAAAAAGATAGATCAGTATATTAAGGAGATTGAAACTTGTATAGAAATTTTAGCAAACCTATAACAAATGGCAGCCGAAGAAAATAAACAGATTTCTGTGATAATCGCCGGCAGAGGCTATCCTTTGAAGATTAAAGAAGGTGAAGACGAAGTCATTATGGCTATAGCTGACGAGGTCAACAAACGGATCAGAGAATATCAAGAAGCGTATCCCAATAGGGAAAAACAAGACTGGATAGCTATGGCAATTCTTTCTTATGCCATAGAAAGATATCAAGCTGAAAAGTCAATGAGTGATGCTAAATTAATGCAAAAATTGAATGAAGTAGATAGTTATCTGGACAATTTACTCAAATAAATCCTTTCTATACCCACACCATCCTAACTCTTTATTTCATTATAAACCAAAGATTATTGTAATCTATGCATTCTTTAATCTTTCAAATTCAATGTTATGGATGTTAGTATATTATCTATTGGAGCGATAATTGTAAGTGCAATTATTGGGTTTGTTGTATCAAATGTCTTCTTAAAGCGCAAAGCCCAAGGACAAATTGACGAGATGAACGCCAAAGCAGATCTCCAAATTCAAGAAGCTCGACTTACCGCAAAAAGATTGACCGATGAAGCAGAAATAGCCGCTGAAAAAATTATTAGCAAGGCCGAAAGGGAAAATGAAAAAAGAAAACAACAAAAAATCTCAGAAGCCAAGGAAAATTTCGAAAGACTGAAATCTCAGTTTGAAACTGAAAAAGATAAATTCTATTCCAAGCTCAAAGAACGGGAAATTGATGTTGTAAAAAAGGAAACCGACCTGAAACAATCCCTAAATAACCTGAAACAACAAAAAGAAAGCGTCGAATCACGAGAAGGCGAAATCAAAGCAATTCGTGAAAACTTAGATACCCAACTTAAAATTGTTGCTCGTAGGAAAGAAGAACTTGAAACAGCTCACGATGCCCATATCAAACAGCTTGAGAGCATCTCGAAACTAAGCCAGCAAGAAGCCAAAGAACAACTTGTTCAAGCCATGACTGCTAAAGCGGAAAACGATGCTATGTCTCTCATCAAAGAAACCATCGAACAAGCAAAACAGACCGCAAATAAAGAAGCCCGCAAAATTATCATCCAGTCTATCCAACGAATGGGTGCAGAAATTACGATTGAAAATACCGTTACGGTCTTTAATCTGGAATCAGATGATATCAAAGGTCAAATCATCGGTCGAGAAGGTCGCAATATTCGCGCTATCGAAGCCGCAACAGGCGTCGAAATAGTCGTAGATGATACCCCAGAAGCCATCGTTATTTCAAGCTTCGACCCTATTCGTAGAGAAATAGCCCGCCTCTCACTCAAAAAACTAGTGACCGACGGTCGTATCCACCCGGCACGCATCGAAGAAGTCGTGGCTAAAACTAAAAAACAAATCGAAGAACAAATCATCGAAATAGGTGAAAGAACAGTCATTGATCTTGATATCCATGGATTGGATCCTTACCTCATAAAAATGGTCGGACGTATGAGATTCCGCTCTTCCTATGGTCAAAATCTCTTGAAACACTCCATTGAAACAAGTAATCTATGCTCTATCATGTCTAGTGAACTAGGACTCAATACCAAACAAATCAAACTCGCAAAACGCGCCGGTTTATTACACGATATAGGAAAAGTCGCCGAAGAAGAAAGTGAATTGTCTCATGCTATCTTAGGCATGAAAATTGCCGAAAAACATGGCGAATCTAAAGACGTTATCAATGCTATCGGCGCCCACCACGACGAAATCGAAATGGACAATATCATCTCCCCTATTATTCAGGCTTGTGATGCTATATCCGGCGCTCGTCCGGGTGCTCGTCGGGAAATACTCGAAAGCTATATGAAGCGAATAGGTGAATTAGAAGAATTGGCTATGTCTTATGAAGGCGTACAAAAAGCTTTCGCAATGCAGGCAGGCCGTGAATTACGCGTTATCGTTGAAAGTGAAAAAGTCAGCGACCAATATGTAGATGACCTGTCCTTTATGATTTCACAAAAGATTCAAGCAGAAATGCAATATCCGGGACAAATAAAAGTGACCGTCATCAGAGAAAAACGAGCAACCAACTTCGCACGTTAATGATTGAACGACCTTTTAGAAAATCGGCGATGTATTTTTCTAAATAAAACAATGTTAATTTTAGTCCAAATCATCATTGACTAACCTTAACTTGATTTTAATCCTACATCCACTTTAAAGTCAATACGATTTAAACCTTTTGCCTTTAAAGTGGATTTTTTTATTCTTTTTTAAAAAGCTAACTTTCGTTCATCCCATATTCAGTATTCTTGATTACACCAAACCGTAAAGTGCTGATTATAAGGGACACCCAGATGTAGGACTCATATATCTATTCAGCGCTTACTAATACTGAATTTAGGTTCAACGGATGAAATTTATACAGTTAACCTATTTTTTTTACATTATCTTCCTCTGTTGTTGTTAAGATTTCACATGGTTTGATATTAATTAATTGAATACACAATAACTGCGTATAATTCAATTTTTCTAATAATATTCTTCCATTCAAATTTAAAACCATGAGAAACTTATTACTTTTAATGATTGTAATTTTCCTCCAATCCAACGTCTTGGGAAATGATGCCAACACACCTGCTTTCGTCGAAAACATAGGTAGAATTAAATATTCCAACGGAACCATTGTTAAAGATGTATTATACACGCTTCAAGCCGGAAACATGAGGATTGACATCAAATCGGATGCCATTTGCTATAATTTCTTTGACCAAAAAGAAATAGATGTAACTTCTGAAATGAAACTCCTTCCAATGAAAGGTCGCCAGTATAGACCATCAAAGACTCGCCAATATGCCATAGAGATGAAGCTTATTGACGCAAACTATTCCAAAGAAATTATCCCGTTGGAAGAACAAAGCTACTATGAAAACGTATATACATCTTCACTGTCAGAAAGAAGAAGAGCAAGATCCTTTACAACCATTTTAATTAAAAATATTTATCAGGGAATCGATTGGAAAATTTATTCTGTGGATGGAAGGATTAAATATGACTTTATTGTACAACCGCATGCTGATGTCGAAAAGATTAAAATAAAATACATTGGGGCAGAAGGTATCCATATTTGTGAAGATGGAAAACTTTCTATTAGTTTCCCTCTTGGCACTTTGACAGAAGGCAATCCATTTACTTATGAATTAAAGTCTAAAGCAGAAATATCCAGTCAATTTCAACTGAATGATGGAATCGTTTCATTTTTGGTGGATAAACCATCCGGATCATTTGTTATTGACCCTGAAATATCCTGGTGTACATATTATGGTGGAGCAAAAGTTGAAACGATGTCTTCAATTATCAATGGACCTAACGGATACATGTATTTAGTAGGAAGTACAGAAAGCAGTTCCGGAATAGCGTCACCGGGAAGCCACTCACCGGAATATAAGGGAGGTACAATGGATGGAATCCTTGTATGCATGGATTCTTCCGGACAAAGAATATGGGCTACGTACTTTGGAGGAAACGGTACTGACGGCTTAAGTGGAATAGCTGTTGACAAAAGTGGCTTTCTTTATGTCACCGGCGCGACCAATAGTACATCCGGCATAGCGACCGATAGTGCTTTCCAAACTCAATATGGAGGTGGTCAGTCTGATATTGTCCTTGCCAAATTTTCTAATGATGGACAGCTCCTTTGGTCAACATTTTATGGCGGAAATAGCTTGGATGGTACTTGGCCGTCTATTCAGGATTTCGTGATTGCGTATATTACTGTTTCTGAAGACAATTCTATATATGTTAGTTCAATAACTTCAAGTCAAAAAAATATAGCAACAGTAGATGCTCATCAGGAAATTTTAGGTGGTGATATTGATGTCTGCCTTATTAAATTTGATACTTCCGGGCATCGTATTTGGGGAACATATTATGGTGGTTCAAATTTGGAATACCCTACCCAGCCCCAAACAGAAAAAGAATTTGTATATTTTGGAGGAGGAACAGAAAGCACTTCCAGAATAGCAACGAATGGTTCACATCAAGTATCAAAAGGAAACGGCAATGACGGATTCCTTGCCAAAATGACTAGCTCGGGTCAAAGGGTATGGGGCACATACTTTGGACAAAATGGATATGATGAAATAAACAATCTAATAACAGATAATATTGGTTCTATTTATTGTGTAGGAACTACCTCCAGTAATGCAAAAATTGCCACTTTCGGTACAGATCAGCCTTCAATTGGAGGTCAAGATGATGGTTTCTTAGTGAAGTTTGATGAAACAGGTAAACAATTATGGGGCACCTATATTGGGGGATTTGAAAACGAATATATGTTTGGCTTACAAACAGACAAATATGGTCACATTTATACATCGGGTATGACTACCGGCAGTGTAGAACAAATAAGTACATCAGATGGCTTTCAAACAACCTATGGAGGAGGTCCATTTGATGCAGTTGTTTCAATTTATAACCAGGAAGGAAAAAAATTGTATGGTTCCTATTTTGGAAAGAAAGGTAATGATAGGGCATTTATAATCATACAGAATGATGATCAATCACTCATATTGGCCGGAGAAACAAGTTCCGTTAACCTAAGTATAGGCAATGTATTTCAAACTGAATATGGAGGCGGAATTACTGATATGTTTTTGATGAAATTTCAATATCCGGATAAATTAGAACTTTATAAGAATCCTCAAATAAATGAAATTGGTATTTATCCCAATCCTGTATCGGATTACATATCACTGTTGGATTTAAAGATTGAAAAAGGAAGTGAATTTACCATAATGAACATGGATGGATTTGTCGTAAAACGTGGAGAGATGACACCAGAAAAAATTCTCGTCAACGACCTATTGTCAGGAAATTATTTGCTTAGAATAAAATCCAATCAAAAAGAATATATCGCAAAGTTTATTAAAATCTAAATCCATCTTATAAAAACACCTTTTCGCTCCACTTTATGTGGAGCTTTTTTTTGGAATCAATTGAACCCAAATTGATTTTTATCAATCTGTCCAACTTTCCCTAAAATCAAAATGCTCCCGATAGCTATCATGATGATAGTCGTTAAGAACAATTTAATTGGACAATTATCAATATCCAATCAGTATTAAGATGCAAAATCGAAAGAAAAAAAGTCTCATTTTCAATTTTTCCCAAATTCAATCGAATCCAAATAGGTTATCAGTTCAATGGTATTGGTTACTCCCAATTTGTTTAATAGATTTCGACGATGAGTCTTTATTGTATGGATAGACCTGAATAATATCTGAGAGATATCGTTTGAAGATTTACCTTCAATGACGTACTCCATTATCTGTCGTTCCTGATGTGTCAATGTCTGTATTAGATAAAAAGGGTCATTTTTCTTGTTGGCTTTAACACTTTGTTCATCTGTCTGATGTAAATTAATTTGGCGGCCTATATGAACTTTGCCATTTCTCACAGCAGCAATACCTTCGATTAATTCATCTCTGGTACAATCCCGATGCAAAATACCATCTAGCAATTTCTCCGTGAATAGTTGTTTAGCCATCTTTGAAGTAATCATCTCAGGAATACAGATAACCGGTATAGCAAGTTTGAGCGATTTTATATACACCAACAAATCTAACAAGGACATTTCAACACCAAGTCCATTCCCCACAATAATACATTCTATTGGATGAGGCATATTCAAATCCTTCCTATAATGGATCGAAAAAAAATTGGACTTTTGACTCAATCCCGACTTTACTATTTCTATAATTCCGGAAGTAAAAATTTCACTGCTTTCTATTATGACATAATAGCCCTTGTCCATGTGAAAAAATTTTTCTACTTTCTCTTTAGAGTGGCATCGACCTTGTATTCTGAATTAAATACTTTTTCAATTGCTTCGGTATGGACAGCGTATGAAAATCCTTTTTGGATAGCATAAGCGCCAATTTCTCCTTTTTTATTAATTGCTAAAATCCCAACTTGAACATTACTAACATCAGGAGTCTTTTCTATAATTCGCTGTATTGCCACCTCACAGGCTTTTTGCGGAGACTTCCCATTACGCATCACCTCCACTGCCAAAAACGAAGAAAGATTCCTCATGACGAGCTCTCCTATGCCGGTGCATACGGCAGCCCCATATTTATTATCAACATAAAGCCCTGCACCAATTATCGGCGAGTCTCCTACCCTGCCGTGCATCTTAAATGCTAATCCACTTGTAGTACATGCCCCGGACAAGTTACCATGACTGTCCAAAGCCAACATACCAATTGTATCGTGATTTTCAATATTTATAATCGGCTTATATTGTGAATGTTTTAGCCATTCTTGATAATTGGCTTTGCTCTTGTCCGTCAATAAGTCAATTGATTCAAATCCATTTTCCAATGCAAATTGCTTTGCACCATTCCCGGCTAACATCACATGAGGCGTTTTTTCCATCACCATTCGGGCTACGCTAATCGGATGTTCAATATTCTCAATTGCTGCAACAGACCCTGCTTGTCCTAACTGATTCATAATACATGCATCAAGTGTTACGATACCATCTCTATCAGGATTGCCACCTCTTCCTACAGATGTATTGTTCAGGTCAGATTCTGCCACCATTACACCTTTCTCGACAGCATCCAATGCATTGCCCTTCGTTGACAATACCTGCCATGCAGCTTTATTCGCTTCGTATCCAAAATTCCATGTGGAAATAACAATGGGCTTCCCTTGTATCGACCCTTCCCGGTCAAAAACAGTTAGGTCTAACCCACTCGTAGTCCCCAACATAAGACTTGTATTTCGAATAAAGTTCCTTCTTTTCATAGCACTGTTACTCAA
Organism: Saprospiraceae bacterium; assembly: GCA_018057925.1. Lineage (GTDB taxonomy): Bacteria > Bacteroidota > Bacteroidia > Chitinophagales > Saprospiraceae > Parvibacillus. The sequence continues at coordinate 14,931 of JAGPCT010000012.1, read as the reverse complement.
ATAAGGGGTTTACTTGCCTTTAATCGTTTTGGTTTCAATTACCTTGCCCCTTTCTTTTGTAATCTGCTTCTTAATCTCAATATTAGTAGGTCCTGCTATAATTTTAAATTCTGTCCTTCTATTTAGTTGATGTTCTTCTTCCGTACATTTCACATCATTTCCACATTTGTTGAGAAGCTGTGTTTCACCATAGCCGACTGCTTTGATTCTTTCATCAGGCACACCTTTATCAACCAAATACTTTTTAGCGGAATCAGCACGACGCTGTGATAACTTTTGGTTAAACTCATCATTGCCCCTTGCGTCAGTATGGGATGATAGCTCTATCACCATATCCGGATATTGCTGCATCAATTCATACAAATAATCTAAATCCGGTCTTGCTGCCTTTAAAATCTTGGCATCATTGTAGTTGTAATAGATGTTATTTAATCGTATCGCCTGATTAATACTTACTACTTCAATCTCCGGCTTAGGTTTCAAATTAATTTTTAATGTAACGATTGTATCCGCTTTAATATCAAGGGTCTTGATATATGCTGAATCCGGGAAATATCCTATTCTTGTCACCTTCACAAAGTATCCTTTGTTGATATCCAGATCGTATGCAAAATTGTAATTATCATCCTTTCCTTCGGTCAACTTTGTCTCAGGTTTAAACTGTTCCATTATGGTTACTTCTCCTTGACGTAATGGTTTGTTCTCATCCAATACGTAAATATCGAGACTGACCACCGGCTTTGCAATTGAAAATGTGAAGATGTCGTCACAACAAGTCTTGCCACGTAATGATGTTGTCCCAACTCGGTTAGATACCAAAAGCCCTTCATATCCTTCGTCATCGACCATATAATACATATCATCAGCTGAAGAATTATAGCCCGGCCCCATATTCACAGGTGTGGACCATGAGGTGCCGTTCCACTCCGTCGAATATAAGTCATATCCCCCAAATGAAGGCAAACCGTCTGTCGCGAAAATCAACTTACCATCCCGATAGAATGGCGTAATTTCATTGCCTGCTGTATTGACCATAGATCCAAGGTTAACAGGTGAATCATAGACTCCGGTTGAGATCTTTGTCGCATAAAATATATCAAATCCACCCTTACCGCCTGGTGCATCTGTAGAAAAGAAAAGCACATCCCTACCATACAGCTCTCCCGGCATCGGATTCTTTACTATGAATGAATCAGGTAAACCCTGAACAATTGCCGGATCCGTCCAGGCATTTCCTTCTCGTATGCTATAATAAACTCTTGAAGTCTTCAACTCTTCTCCATGAAAAGTCACCTTCGTCAAAAACATGGTCTGATCTCTTACCGAAAAGGCGACATTGCCAATAGCCGGACTAGATGCTGTAATAAGGGCATCAGCTTCGGTAGATTTTCCCCAGCCTCCATCTTTATCTTTTTGAGATCTGAGCAACTTCACTCCATAATCTTTGCCCGGTTCAGCTCCGGATTCCAAAGCGGACGATGTGAAATACAACTCATTTTCCATTAAAAAAGGAGAATATTCACCACTCTTTGTATTTACCTTAGGTCCGGCAGATGAAACCGTTACATTTGTACTATCACTGCTCACAGCCAATAAAATACCTTTTAACTCAAGGATAGATAAATTAGCGTATGTATCATTATCTCCATCTTTTATCTTTCTGAATACTTCAGCGGCTTCAGCATATTTTCCATTGAGTTTCAACATCTTGCCATACATATATAACGCTTCGATATTAGTCCCCTTTTTATCGGAATCGACTATTCGCTTATAAAGATTTTCGGCTTTGCCATAATCTCTCAACTTATAATTTAATTCAGCCATTAAAGGCAACATGGATTTATCCCGATTCTTCTTGTAGGCCTCCTCCAATTGATCCAATTGACTTGCCAAGTTATTCGTCTCAGCATATTCCTCTGCCTTCTCAATGTGTGCCTGAAATGGGATACTCGTAAGTGGCTGAGCAAATACACTGCCAGACAACATAACCAGCAACAACGCTAAAATCGCATTCAATATTTTCATATAATATTTTCTTAAATTCTTGGACAAAGAATAATTGGGTTATCCTTTGGTTTTTTATAAATCATAAATATGTGACTCACAGACAATTCGAATGCTCCGGTTGGTTTAATTTCATTCATTGTCAAGTCATAAGCAAGACCGATTCGCGTATTTTTAATATCCATTCCCAATAATATCTGGATAGCATCACCAAATCTATAACCCAAGCCTCCAATAAGTCGCTGCCCTTTTGATGGATTGATTCTAAATCCAGCCTGCATTTGCATAGCAATATCATTCTGCTTTGCCATTGTGGCATAATATACTGCCGGCAATATATCAATTCTGTCTGCTACCGGAATATCCGTGGTTATATAAGCATTCGTACGCAAAGGCATGCGCAGTCCGGCTGATTTGATAACTCCATTGCGTGGACGATTGAGATACATCATAGCTACTCCGGCTTTGAATTGACCGCCATTATTCAAGCCTCCGGTATATTGCAATCCTGCACTATAATATCCGTAATTAACCTTCTCGTCATTGATATTCTCCAGATCGGCAGATGGTATCGAGTTGATCAAGCCATCATAAAATATTGCTTTATCTTTATCAACAACCGATCTGGCTGCCAATGAATAGGACAATCCTATGGAAAGATACGAGCTTGTTTTCTTGTTAAATCCAATATGGTAGGCTGCTGACCCGGTAAATGCGCCTGTCCTCAATCCTGCCGCCCCCGCTTGATCCATTAAAAAGGTTAATCCTACTCCAACCCAATGATTGGCTCTAAAGCCTCTAATTAATGGCGCATCGATATAACCGGCAGGCGTCAAATAGATGTGAGATAGGTTATAATTCTGATCTCTCATGATAGCCCCAGCTCTGAATGTCCCCAGATAATCACCTGTCTTTGCCGGACTGATTGTAGTTGGTGCATCATAAAACCTTGTAAAATGTACATCTTGAGCCATAATCAAGGATTGTAACGCCAGGATACAACCTATAGTAAGTAAATATTTAAAAGTCATACACGATTTTTTGTGATAACGGTTTATTCGGATAAAAGTAGAAACTTTTTTGTAAGGTCACAAATTATTTTCAATATATTACAACAACCTATATCCTAAGGCATATCAAAACCACTATATTTAACCATATATTTATTTAGACACTTCCATAAAAATGCAAATAATTGTTCAATTCGAATTCAGCAATAAAGGTTTTTAAAACCGCATAATGTTGATTATTAGGGTTAATCCTGATGTACAAATCGTTTCAATGGTTTCTATAAACCATTGATTACTAGTCGTAAATCGATTCCGCAATTGTCAAATGCGGAATTTGGGTTCAATTAATCACATATCGTATTTCTTATATTTTGCTAAACTTCACCACATGAATCAGATTATTTTCATAAAAAGAGATATAATATATTCCCGGAAGTAATGTTTCTATTCCTACCGGAAAGCTTTGTGCCTTCATACGAATAGTGCCCAATTGATCTTTGACAATAATATTTAGACCGGCATTATCTTTTGTTTTTACCGTTATTGTATTAATTGCAGGGTTGGGTATAGCTAAATAAGATTTTTCACTCCATTTTAATACATTGCTATTGGCACATTCGGTATTAAGTTTTGTGTAAAAAAATTCAGTTATATTTTTTGTCCGAAAAGTAAAATTATCAATGGCATGTCCGGCAGTCTGGGGAAAAAGGACTTGAGTGAGGCAATCTGCATGATTATCGGTAAATTCTGCTTTGTACTCAGGAACCGTCAATCCTTGTTGCTTTTTAGCATCCAACATTTTAACGACTCCTAAATTTCCAAAAGCATACGGATCTCCATACGCCCAAGGGCACCCCGCTGAATTTACTGCACAAGACGAGTACCCACCAAGAATGTATCCTTTATTAAATGGGACTATCAAATCATTGGGTTGAGCATACACATATAATACAGGTAATTCCACATCGCCTTGGTCAAAAAACATATCCTTCATAATACCACCATAAATAGATGCTACACCCCTAACTTTATAATCTTGCCCTTCCGGATTCAAAATACCAAAAGCCGATCCTAAATCCGGTCGTTCCAGCAGCATTGAGTCTATAGGATAGCTGTACCTCGCCCGACATGCATTATCATACTTCTTATGAGGCCGAGCCACCGGAGCTACAGCTAATACAGACGGATCCACCGGGTCACCTTCGTCATCATAGGCAACGCCCATTACGATAAACCCACCTGCACTCTCTCCTATCATAAAAACATTATCCGGATTAATCTGATAAGTCTCTTTTTGAGTGATTAAATAACGGATAGCTCCCCTCACATCCTGTATGCCTCTATGTAATGCTCTATGCCACTCACTTGTGTCTGCCATACTTCCACACTCATAGTTGGCCAAATTACATCCGTTAAAAAATTTAGGATGAAACATTCCGAGCCTATATTCGATGGATGCTGCGACATAGCCTTTTTTCGCAAAGTCCTCCATCCAAAAGTTAACAGAACCATCCTGCTTGCTCCCCGTTATAAATGCCCCACCATGCACTATTATCATCAATGGACGACCACACTCAGGTACTGTATCATTGATCGGATAGGCTATATTGAGCAATAATGGTTGCTCACGTCCGGAAAAATTGGTATCCCGTCCGTATTCGACATCATCTATTCTATTAATTTCATAAATAGGTGTCAAAAAAGGTTGTACAAATGCTGTCTGCGAACAAAACATGACAACAAAGAATGAAACAAAAATTCGTATCTTTTTCATAATCAAATTCTTATAGTTAAAATATCAATCCGAATGCTGAAATAGTGATTTTCCAAAACTTCTATTGAAGCTAATACATCATTTATCGAATCCTTATTTTCAAAAACTGAATTTGGGTTTAATTCATGCTCTTCTTTCCTCAAAAATCTTACAAAAATTGCACCAATCCTCTAAAGCACCTAATCAATCCAAACATATAGCCATCTATATTAAAACACCACAACTTATTGGAATTTCATCAAAAACCTACCGAAAACAAAAATAACATTAAATGATGAGAATAATGTTAATAACGATAACTAACTGACTTACTCAAAGAACAAAGCCGAAATTGACCTATGTTCATGGGTATTTCTAATTGCCCTGGCAAATAATTTACTGGTAGAAAGAACCTTAATCTTTGAAGACTTTTGCTTTAAAGGAATGGTGTCGGTAACTATTATTTCTAGCAAACTTGATTGTTCAATATTCTCATAAGCTTTTCCGGAAAGAACAGGATGCGTACATATCGCCCTTACGCTCTTTGCGCCTTTTTCAAGCAAAGCATCAGCAGCCTTACATAGTGTCCCCGCTGTATCAACCAAGTCATCCACCAAGACTACATCTGCGCCTTGAACATCTCCAATTACCGTCATACCGGCTACTTCATTGGCTTTCTCACGGTATTTATCGCATATCACCAAATCCTTTTTAAAATGCTTGGCATAGACCCTTGCTCTTTTCACACCACCCACATCCGGAGATGCAAACTTAACATCTGTCAAATCAAGTGACTGCAAATAAGGCATAAATATCGCTTCTGACTTTAAGTGATCGACCGGAATATCAAAGAATCCCTGGATTTGCTCCGCATGAAGATCCATTGTCATTATTCTATTGGCGCCAGCAGCTTGCAACAAATTGGCTATCAACTTTGCTGAAATCGGCACACGTGGCTTATCTTTACGGTCTTGCCTGGCATAACCAAAATAAGGGATAACAGCGGTGATATATCCCGCCGATGCCCGCTTAGCAGCATCTATAAATAAAAGCAATTCAAACAAATTGTCAGAGGGCGGAAAACTCGATTGTATAAAAAAAACATACGCCCCTCGCACAGATTCATTAATTACTGTCTGCATTTCTCCATCCGAGAATCTGCTAATTTTACGGTCACATAACGCCTGACCGTAATAATCACTGATACGCTCAGCTAAATATTCTGATGCAGCACATGAAAAAAGCTTTACTTCAACCATATTTTCCGAATTTGGATGTGTTTCGATTTCGCTACTCAAAGGTATAGATTTTTAATGTAAACAAAATTTTGTTTTTTCTTAATCTTTTTTTTGCAGAAAATTAATACCCAAAGATAACATCATTGCTATTCCTACCAATAAAATTATATAATCACCATTTCTACTATAAAATGTCGTCCCCTCATAATAATGTAAATTATCACTGATGACAGCATCCTCCTCATATCCCGTCTCCATCCTGATATCTCCACGTTGATTTATAAAACAAGATGTGCCTGTATTGGCTGATCGTACCACGTCTTTCCTATTTTCTATCGCCCTCAACCTTGCAAATGCCAAATGCTGCAAATGCCCTGGAGTATTATCCCACCAGCCGTCATTGGTTATGATGGCTAATAGCCCGGCTCCCTGATCGACATATCCTGCAACCCAACCACCATAAATACTTTCATAACATATTATCGGTGCGACTTGCTTTCTCCCATCAAATGTAAAATTAGATGGCTTTGTCTGCGGAGCAAAACCTTCATACGTTCCGCCCAACTTCTTTACCAATGGACGCAAAAATGGCAGTACTTTTTTGAAAGGGAAAAGCTCTGCTCCAGGCACAAATTTTGACTTGTGATACTCCTGAACCGTATCAACACCCGCCTTCATCAATATGGCGGCATTGTATAGTTCATAATATGTGCCACCATTATTTCGAACTGTTTCTCTCCCCGGATCAGAATTAAAGACATGATAACCACCTACTCCAGCAAGTATAACAGCATTAGGCGCCTTTTCCAAACTTTTGCGAATTAATGCCAACCCGGGATTATCTCCGTATATATCGTCCATATTTATGGGATCTAAGACAGTTTCCGGCATAACTATAAGCTTAGTAGCCGAATCAACATGACTCAACGTCATTTCATATATTTTGAGCGCCTGCTGTGGCTCAGGCACGCTAAACTTCTGATAATGTGGCTCAAAATTTGGCTGCACAGCAGCTACTTTAATCAATTCTCCCTTCTCCTTATAAGTCCAATACAACACCAACGACAACAAGGAGGGTATTGCAAATATCAGCAATCCTGTATAGAGTAACTTTTTATTTTGCGCCATATTAATCATAGCCAGACCCAAGCATATATTAATCGCCCATATCCATACTGATCCTCCAAAATATCCTGTAAATTCATACCACTGAATCAATGGATAACACGTAGCCATCCCATTTCCAAGGGTCAGCCATGGCCAACTTATATCCCAATTAGAATGCAAGTATTCAAACAATATCCATCCGGCAGCCAAAATGATATACTTGCCATTCCACTTATGTTTCGCCGTTAATATGTGAAAAAACAACCAAGGTAAGGTCATCAAAATCGAATTGACAATATTTGCTATCATTCCTGCAAAAAAAGCAGTATTAGCAACCCAAAATGTTGATAAAATATTCCAAAGCCAGAATCCAAAAAATAAATATCCAAATAGTCTTCCCGGTGCCGCTTTTTTATAGGTTAAAGCAATATCCCTCTCCAACATCATCATTGGAACAAATCCCACTAAAAGTCCTACAAACAAAGGACTTGGCGGAAAACTGACTGAAAATATAACCCCTGATATCAAAGCCAATTTCAACCTCTTCCTGCCAGCTTCATCACTCATTAAAATCTTCCTAAAAAGCCATAACATCAAACCCCATATTCCCAAATAATTGAATAGTGGAACATAAGACCATAAGGGATGAGTCATCATATACCAGGACGTTGCTATCAAACAAACCAAACTGATTATCAACAAAATGCCTTTGGTAAACTTCATCTGCTTCTTGCAATTTAGATTATCAAAAATGAGGAAAAATCTAAATACGTTGTACATGCTTGTCATTATTTTATATAAACCCAAATTTCATATTTGACAAATATCGAATCTATTTACGACTCGCAATCAATGGTTTAAAGAAATTATTCGTACATCGGGTTTAACACTCATAATCAGTACTCAACGGTTGGCCAAAAACTTTACTGCTGAATTGGGATAAATGATGTCAATCAGTTATGTATTACAATCCTTCTTGATGATAAACCAATCACATAAATGGCAAGAATATATTCTACCAACTTGGCTCAAACATTCATATAAACAAAAAAATATATTTATTTTACACGCAGTGCTAACTATTTTTGTCAAATTATTGAAATATACATTATCTTGTTAAATGGAATCAACATACTTTTTCATTATCCCGAGCATTTCCTTTATTATTGGGATTGCTCTCACGGCGCTTTATTTTAAAAACGCTATGTCTTACGCATCATCCAAAGAAAAAGATCTCCAAAACCAACTGTCCACCTTACAGAATCAATTCCATACATTAGAAAGCGAAGCTCAAAATCTTTCGATTCAATTAGCACAAATATCAACCAAATACGAAACCGTAGTTTCTGATTTACAAAATGAAAACAAACTAAATTTCAATTTAAAGGACGAAAATCAGGAACAAAGCAACACCATCCATCGACAATTGATTGAAATTAATTCTCTCCAAAACAAAATTGATACACTCCATGATAAATTATTGACTCAAAAAGATGAAATCGAAGCCACTAGAAAGCAATCATTACTAGAATTTGAAGCATTAGCTAATAAAATTCTGGAAGAAAAAACGCACAAATTCACCCTTACTAACCAAGAGAAATTGGAACAAATTTTAAATCCACTAAAAGAGAATATTTCAGAATTTAAGAAAAAAGTCGAGGATACTTACGACAGAGAATCCAAAGAACGATTTACCCTCGAATCCAAAATCAAAGAACTCGTCCAGCTGAATAATCAAATTTCTAAAGATGCCAACAACCTTACCAATGCCTTGAAAGGACAAGCCAAAACTCAAGGCAATTGGGGAGAAATGATTTTGGAAAGCATTTTGCAACATTCAGGATTGGAAAAAAACAGAGAATACTTTGTTCAACAAACCTTTACGGATGAGGTAGGCGCACGTAAACAACCAGACGTCATCGTCAAATATCCGGATAACCGGCAGATAATCATCGATTCTAAGGTTTCCCTTGTCGCTTATGAAAAATATGTCAATGAAAATGATGATGATATGCGCAATGTACATCTCAATGCCCATTATCATTCTGTCAAATCACACATCGATAACCTCAGTAGCAAAAATTACGAATCCTTACAAAACACACCAGACTTTGTGATGATGTTCATTCCCATAGAACCTGCCTTTATCGCCGTTATGCACAGCGACCAAGAGCTTTGGAATTATGCCTATAAAAAAAGAATCGTGTTAATAAGCCCAACCAACCTCATAGCAGCCTTAAAAATGATTTCCGATATTTGGAAAAGAGAGCTGCAAAGCAGAAATTCTTTGGCAATAGCTGCACAAGGGAGCGCCTTATATGACAAATTCGTAGGATTTTTATACGACATGGAGTCCATCGGTGACCAATTACTCAAGACAACCAATACTTATGAAGCAGCCTTCGGAAAATTGAAAAAAGGCAAAGGTAATCTGATTTCGCAGGTTGAAAAACTTAAAAAATTGGGACTAAATACAAAAAAGTCATTGCCCGATGACTATTTAGAAGATATGGATATCTCTGAACTCTCTGAATAACCTTTTTGAGTTTCAGCCTTCCAATCGTGATGCATTTCCGTAAGCTTTAAATCTATAAATGCTTTACATTTCTCCATTATCTCTACCCCATTGTCGCCTTTAATTGGAGGTCCAAAACATATCCTTGTCTCCAGTTTCCATCGTTTAAATACGTTTAGAAAATGTCTGATTAATGAGATATTGGTGTGCCAATAAACCCCCGTATCTCTGTAATCAAGCGCCACAGGCACCACATTACATCCCCATTTAGCTGCTTCTTCAAAAGAACCTTTAGAAAATTCAGCCGTCAAAGTCTTTGTATTTACTGTCCCCTCCGGGAATATCACAACACTTTCACCCTCTTTTAACAACCTGCCTATTTCTTCCTTTATTGCAGCCCTTGAATCACGCTGATCTCGCTGTACAAATATCACTCCTGTATGCTTTGCTCCACTCCCTAGAAGCGGATAACTTGCCACCTCTGCTTTACTTACTATGTATCCATTGCAATATTGCAACACAACTATCGGATCAATCATCATTCTATGATTACACACAAACAACATATTCTCACCTTCAGAAAAACCTTCTTTCTTTATACTTATGTTTAATATCCATATATAAAACAAGGTGAACATTCGACGATACTTAAACCCTCTCTCTGCAGTATATCCGAATATCAGACTTTCCAAATGCATCAAAGGCACACATAACAGTAAACTGATGATGCACAGTACTATTCGTACAACGGCCATCAAATTATGTAAGAATTTTTTAAATATGGATAACAATATTTTTACTTTTTCTCTGCAATTATAATTTATTTTATTTTGAAAATGGGTTTAATACAATTAAAATGATAATTTTCCGGAAATTTTCATACATGACAATAATTGTTGGTTTTGAACAATTGACCATACATTCGACTATCGGTCTTTACCCTGAAGAAAAAATATTAGGCAATACCTTCCTTATCGATATCCAGGTAGCCCTTGATATAGAGGACAATGTTGTTGTAAGCCACATAGACCAAACCATTGATTATTGTACATTAGTCAACATTTCAAAAGAGGTTTTCGCTAAAGGTGGTGACTTGATTGAAACCAGTGCCCAACAAATCATTCAACATATTATTAAACAATTTCCCCAGTCAAAAGGCGTTAAATTACGAATTACCAAGATGCGACCAGCTACCCTTCCATTACTTCAAAATACGCTCGTACAGATTGAAACCGGTTATTTTGAACAATCAAAAAATTAAAGATGTATTTTAATCCAAATGAAATTGAAACAAAAGATCTCCACCAGTTATTGCTCGGCATTGTTGCACCAAGACCAATAGCATTTGTTTCAACTATTGACGAAGAAGGAATATACAACCTAGCCCCTTTTAGCTTTTTTAACTGTTTTAGTAGCAATCCTCCAATAGTTATTTTTAGTGCCAATCGTAGAGTCGGCAACAACACAACCAAAGATACACTCGCCAATGTCATTTCATCAGGCGAATGCGTCATCAATGCCGTCTCTCACAACATTATTCGACAAGTCACTCTATGCAGTGTGGATTATCCGAAAGATGTTGACGAATTCACCAAGTCCGGTTTAACACCCATCCCTTCTGACATAGTACGCCCGCCAAGAGTTAAGGAATGTCTGGCACACTTAGAATGTAAAGTAAAAGAAATATTACCACTTGGCGACAAAGGTGGAGCGGGCAACTTAGTCATCTGCGAAGTCGTAAGGGTTCATGTTGACCCTTCAATCCTGGATGAAAATCAACGCATTGACCCAACAAAGATCGACCTTATGGGTAGAATGGGTAGAGCCTTTTATTCACGTGCGTCAGGAGAAGCTATTCACACTATTATTCAACCTTATAATGCATCTCCCATCGGATTTGACAGGCTACCTGATGCCTTCAAACAAAGCCATATTTTATCCGCCAATGACCTTGCTGCACTTGCTAGTCTTGAAGAATTGCCGACCGATGGAGATATTGCCCAATTTATGACCCGTAACGACATTCAGAGAATCATCTCACAACCCGATGCCTCCAACCTACTCCAAAATTATGCTCATCAAGCTTTAATCGAAAACCTTAAAAAAGAAGCTTTCATCGCAATGATTTTGTCCATTCGTCCTTAATTTTATATTTCTCATTGAAATAAAACCTTTAATTTGAACTTTATCTGACTTGAAAACAGTTGATTGATAAACAAAACATTTGAACTATGTCTATAACAATGATTATTTTATTTGTCCTGGCTGCATTATTTGTTTTTTCAGGACTTGTTTCAGTACGTCAAGGCACTGTCGCCGTCATCACCATGTTTGGAAAATACCAAAGAATTTTAACGCCTGGATTAAACTTTAAAATACCTTTTTTAGAACAAGTATATAAGGTAATATCAATACAAAATCGTTCTGTTGAACTGGAATTTCATGCTACCACAGCTGACCAAGCTAATGTACACTTTACTTCAATGCTATTATATGCAGTTTTTAACAATAGTGAAGAAACCATCAAGGCAGTTGCATTCAAGTTTATCGATGATAGGAGCTTCATGCAGACACTTTCTCGTGTCGTAGAAGGCAATATCAGAGCCTATGTAGCTACAAAAAAACAAAGTGAAGTTCTCTCTCTTAGAAGAGAAATTGTCGAAGTAGTTAAGCACAACGTTGATTCCATGTTGGAAGAATGGGGATATCATCTGATTGACTTACAGATCAATGATATTTCTTTTGACGAAGAAGTAATGCGTTCAATGGCAAAAGTCGTGGCATCAAACAACCTCAAAGCTGCTGCCGAAAATGAAGGTCAAGCCCTACTTATTACTAAAACTAAAGCAGCCGAAGCTGAAGGTAATGCCATTAAAATCGCTGCCGAAGCAGAACGTGAGGCATCAAGAATGCGCGGACAAGCAGTAGCTTCCTTCCGGGAGGAAGTAGCAAGAGGTATGACTCAAGCCTCGTTAGAGATGAAAGAAGGAAATCTGGACACATCTGTCATCCTATTTACGATGTGGACCGAATCCATCAAACAAATAGCTGAAAATGGCAAAGGAAATGTCATCTTTATTGACGGAAGTGTTGAAGGAATGGAAAAATCCATAAAAAATATGATGGCGCTCAATCAATTGAACCTGTATAACAATCCAAATCAATAAGGTTTTGTAAAATAAACCCTTGCTAAGTCATAGAGCACCTATCATTAGGACGTGTTATACCAAATTGATTTATAAATTAGTCCAACATGTTTTGGTATTCCCGAAAAGTCGGGATTTCTTTAAAATCAAAATGCCCATGATATAGTCGTTTAGGTCAATGCAATTGGACTATTACGAATATACAATCGGTATTACTGGTAAATTATGATAATAAAAAAGGTGTTCTTTTAACCCACATTCAGCATTAGACCAATGTAGAATGTGGGTTAAAATATTCAAATCTTTTCTAATCCATTATTTACTTCCATTTAACTCAACTTCCGCATTAGACCAATACAGAATCGATTTACAACTCGCAATCATTGGTTGAATCAAATCATTTAAACGATTTGCACATCGGGATGAACCTCACATTAAGCAATCTTCGGTCTTGAAAACTTAGATTACTCAATTTGGGTTTAACTATAATATCAACAAGGTATATATTCAAACAAACTCAATTCCTATTTATATCCGACATATAATAATTATATCCAAATAATTTATTAATATTACCCTAATATTAAGAATTAAAATTAGAAATCATGTTAACTAAAAGCATCATTAAAATTATTCCATTTTTGTTTGTTACCATAAATGCATTTTCTCAAACAGCTAAATTAAGTAATGGCAATAAGACAAAAATTATCAGTACCAATAATGTCTTAAAAATCTATTCACAAAAAGGAGATAATAAAGTAAATAATTGTCCAGAATGTTACCAAATTGAAGGTAAATTTATTAAACTAACCAATGATTCTTTATATCTATTAGCTAATAACCTTTCTACCAATATAAATATTGGAAATTGGAACCAATTAGAATATTCATCCACAGATTATAAAAATCCAATTACCATCTCTTTAGGTGATATTACCTACTTAAAAAAATACAAAAATACCACTAAAACAAATTTAAACCTTCTAGGCATTGGAACTATCCTCCTCTTCACCGGGGGAATTACTGTTTTAAACAACTTATGGGTACATAAAGAATCGCGACCAAATATTTGGAAAGCTGGTGGCATACAAATAGGATTAGGTACTGTTTTATTACTTTCATCTACTAAGAAAAAGTATCATTTTAAAGATAACAATAAACCTTGGAAACTTGAATAACATAAAAGCAACAAAATTAATATAACGGATTCAAGAAAAAATTGTAACTTTTCGGACATATTTTTTTTAAAGTATAAGGTATATACCAATAAAACATATGATTGACCATCTCCAGTCTTTTTATCCTTAAAAGTGATTAAAAATATGAGATGGTCAAACTTATGTATTCTTAGTATAAAAAACGAAAAATGACCGGAATCAAAATCTCATCACCATCCCAACAGAATTTGGTGCAATTTTAATCCCTTGTAATTCTAACAGCTTTTGCTTTTCTTTACTACTTCTACTTGCATTATGTATCAAAATTATACTACCTGGGATGAGCAATCCAATACCATTGACTTGATAGAAACGAGTTTCGACACCTGATAGAAAATCATCCTCTACATTAGCGCTGGCAATCAATAAGCCTATTCCTATTCCTGACATAAAACTTCCTAAAGCAACACCTCCCAGATGTCGGCTTCTGCTTTTTCGTAAATCTTTGATTAATTGTTCGGTGGTTTTGACATTATTACTCAAGTATTCAGATCTCAACAATTCAATTTCTGCATTGAGTGAATCAATTTTTAGTTTAATGTCATCTTGCTGCGCAGCAGTAGAAAAAGAAAAAAATACGATAAATGAAAAAAGTGCAATTGTTTTCATGCTGAGTGATTTAATTTTATAAATATACATCAAAAATAGGTATAAAAAGGTATAATAAACCACGATAATGTAACTTTAACAAAATTTTAAAGTTCTTGTCCATTTGGTTTCATGTCATTGGGAAAAGGGATGATACTGTTTAAAAGATGATACTGTTTAAAAAAGTGTGTAAAGCCCAAAATAAATGATTTTTTGGAGTTAAAACAAAAAAGCCTTGCAATCTTACGACTACAAGGCTATTATGTTGATCCGGCAACGTCCTACTCTCCCACCCGCTTGGGGCAGTACCATCGGCGCAATAAGGCTTAACTTCTCTGTTCGGAATGGGAAGA